>JAFGEF010000110.1 GCA_016931715.1 Sedimentisphaerales bacterium | reverse complement strand
TCCCTTTCGTTTTTGGTTGCCTTATTATAACATATCGTCAAAAAAAATAAAAAAACATTTTAATCGTAATTGCGACACAGCCTGGAAGCGTGGCAATCTTCATTTATTTATTTGAAGATTGGTATATCTGAAAATATTTTATAAGTTCTCCCAACTCGGGCGGTGTACCTACTGTTATACTTTTGCGATCTTCATTAAAATATCCAGTAAATACTATGTATTTAATTGGCATATTAAAAGGTTCACTTGATGTAGAATCTGAATTATTAACATAAAAAACTTCTCCGCTTTCTGCATAAAGAAAGACTTTTGATTCATTATAATACAAATTAAAAATAAAGTCCTTTTTATAAATCTTATGAGCATTGCCAACATTAATAAAATCATTTAGAAAAACGGAAACAATTTTTTCGTGTTCTGGTGAAGATATTATAATTCCAGGACCTTTTGTCTGATGATTTTTAAATGTTAACGTTACGGGTTCATAAGGACCAGATTTATATTTTAAAGTAGTAGGAATATCAAATTTAGTGTTCAGATACTCTTTTACGATTTTAAATTTCATATAACCTTTTGAGGCATCTACAATATGACTTTCTAAGACAGGAACTTCTTTTTTGGCTTCGGTTAAGTCTTTGGAAGTTTCATATATAAAATTATTTATCGTAACATCTCTTGTATCTTGAAGTATTGTATTTCCCGAACCATTGCTTATATCTACCCGATTATTATTGTTAGGCCAAAAGTATAATAATAGACTAACAATTGATGCAAGACTACCCCAAAACCCAATTTTAGCCCAGATACCTAAACGATTATAACGTTCTTTTATTGATAATTATCGACCCATAAAAAATACCAGAAAAGATTTCTTTTTACATTTCATTCTATCCTAAATAAAGTCGTTTTATTGACTATCATTATCTACATCATCTTTTTGTGTGTCAAGAAAATATGTTTTATAGAAAAATGAAATTTACAGGAATATATTGGATTTGTTGGATAATGAATAAAACAGCATGGGCTGAAGCTCATCCTACCATTTCTGGATTCCCGCCTGCGCGGGAATGACAAAGTCTAAATCTGTGTGAATCAGCGATAATCGGTGGTTAGATTTTTAAAACAACAAGGGCGGTTTTTACGCCGCCCTTTGTGTATATGATGGATACCCGCATTCGCGAGTATGACAATTTGAATCTATTTAATTATCCTTAGCCTCGAATTCGGCATCTATTACATCATCACCACCTTTTCTTTTTACATCGTCACTCTGCGGAGGCGGCGGGGGAGGTGTCTGCGAAGTCTGTGGGCCGGGGGCTGAGGTCGCCTGTTTTTTAGCCGCTTCTTCATAGAGAACCTTTCCAAGCTCCTGGCTTACCGTTCCGAGATTTTCAATAGCTTTCTTTATAGCATCTCCGTCTTCGCCTTTTATGGTCTCTTTCAGGTTATTTACAGCGTTTTCAATTTTGCCGCGAATATCGGAAGATACTTTTTCGCCGTGCTCTTTAAGCGTTTTCTCGGTTGAGTAAACCAACTGGTCTGCCTGGTTCTTCAGGTCAACAACTTCGCGTTTCTTCTTGTCTTCTGCGGCGTGACTTTCAGCTTCTTTTGTCATTCTGCTGATTTCATCATCGTTAAGACCGGAACTGGACTTTATCTGAATCGACTGCTGTTTGCCGGTGCCGAGGTCTTTGGCTGATACGTTCAGTATGCCGTTGGCGTCAATATCGAAAGCGACTTCAATCTGCGGAATTCCTCTCGGTGCAGGCGGAATATCCGCAAGCTGGAATCTTCCGAGCGTCCTGTTGTCACGTGCGAACTCTCTCTCGCCCTGCAGGACATGAATATCTACTGTAGTCTGGCCATCAGCGGCGGTCGAGAACACTTCCTTCTTGCTTGTCGGAATAGTCGTATTGCGGTCAATCAATTTTGTCATAACTCCGCCCAGTGTCTCAACGCCCAGTGACAATGGTGTGACATCGAGAAGCAGAATATCCTTAACGCCTGCATCGCCTGCGAGCACTGCGCCCTGAACGGCTGCCCCGACTGCGACGACTTCATCCGGATTGATGCTTCTGTTCGGCTCTTTTCCGAAGAGGTCTTTTGCAATCTGCTGAACTTTCGGAATACGAATCGAGCCGCCGACAAGAAGCACTTCCGCAATTTCGCTTGTTTTTAATTTGGCATCCGCGATAGCTTTGCGGCATGGGTCCTTGAGTCTCTCGAAAACAGGCTCGCAAAGCGACTCGAACTTGCTGCGAGTCAGTGTAATCTGCAAATGTTTGGGACCGGAAGCATCAGCCGTAATGAACGGCAGGTTCACGGTGCTTTCGACCTGGGTACTTAATTCGCACTTTGCCTTTTCGGCTGCTTCTTTAAGACGCTGATGAGCCATCGGGTCGCTGCGTAAATCGATACCTTCGGTTTTCTTGAACTCATCCGCGAGGTAGTTAATTAAAATTGCATCAAGGTCATCGCCGCCAAGGTGAGTATCGCCGTTCGTGCTGAGAACCTCGAATACGTTATCGCCTATATCAAGAATTGAAATATCGAAAGTACCGCCTCCGAAGTCGAAGATTGCAACTTTTTCATTCTTTTTCTTTTCCAGTCCATAAGCAAGGGCGGCGGCGGTCGGTTCGTTAATAATGCGCTCGACCTCAAGACCCGCGATTTTGCCGGCATCTTTCGTCGCCTGACGCTGTGAATCGTTAAAATATGCAGGTACGGTAATTACAGCTTTTGTTACTTTTTCGCCGAGATAATCTTCTGCTGTTTTTTTCAAATCCTGCAGAATCATAGCGGAGATTTCCGGCGGCGTATATTCCCTGCCGCGAATGCCGACCTTTACAAGCTCGTTCGCCGCTCCGGTTATTTTATAAGGGACAATTTTTTCCTCTGATGATACTTCATGGTGACGTCTTCCCATAAAACGCTTAATCGAAAAAACCGTATTTTCGGGATTGGTTACCTGCTGGTGTTTGGCAATCTGGCCGACAAGGCGCTCGCCTTTATCGGTGAAGCCAACCACAGACGGTGTCAGTCTCGAACCGGAAGAGTTGATAAGAACCTTCGGTGAAGAGCCTTCCATTACTGCTACCACTGAGTTAGTCGTTCCTAAATCTATACCTATAATTTTAGCCATTTTAATATTCCTTTCGCAGAAATTTTCAAATATGTTCTATACAGTGCAAAAGACGTGCCAGACAATAGCATGTATATTTGGAATGACTTATCTTCTTGATAGAAAAGGATTTATGCGGATTTATTAAAAACAGATAATTTTAAAAGCCGTTTTTTGTGCCATTTTGGCAGGGTTATGAAAGTAAATTATAAAATAGAGAATTGGTTAACTGGATTGCGTTTCCTGGTTCAGGGCGGAACGGATGATTTTTGCTCTCAGAATATCTCTGTCGTTCGGTTCGAGCGGCTTTCCATAATTAATTTGGAGGTGAGCAGGCAGTGTAAGCATGAAAAGCTTGTTTATCGTGGCAATAGAAATTTGCCTGGTTTGTCCCTGCCCGCAGAGGTCGTGCAGCTTTTTTATCGCGGGAGTCGAAGCGCCCATATAATCGTGCATATTAATTCCGAGCCTGAGATGGCTCAGCAGGAACAACGCCTCCTGCGAGCTTATCAGATGCGCATTTTGCAGCAGCGCAAGCGCACGCGAGATTTTATCATCAAGCACGTCCGGCTGTTTCGAAAGCAGCTCTTTTCTGGCGGCGTTTTCATATTCCACAACTTCGGGAATAACGCTTGACTCGAATTTTCTTACGATATCCGATTCTTTTACGCCAAGCGAGACCTGGTTGGACAATTGGTAAAGGTCGCTTGCCGCTTCCGTGCCTTCGCCATAAAGACCTCGCACAGTGAGGTTCATATCCCTTGCGGCGTTAAAGAATTTTTCAATCTGATTTGTCATCTTCAGCGCGGGAAGGTGGAGCATAACAGAAATTCTTATTCCCGTGCCAAGGTTTGTCGGGCAGGCGGTAAGATAGCCCAGACGCGGACTGAAAGCGTACCTGACTTTCTTTTCAATCATATCGTCAATTTTATTTATCTGTTCGAGGCAATACGCAAGCTGGCAGCCTGCCTTAAGCACCTGTATTCGCAAATGGTCTTCCTCATTAATCATCGCGGTGAACAGCTCTCTATTGCTTATAACTACGCCGCGGGGACCTTTGCCCAAAGCATGATGCCGACTGATAAGATGACGCTCAACGAGCAGGTTCCTGTTCAATGACGTAGCTTTGTCTATGCTGATGTATGAAATCTCGTCGCCGATATCGAGCGCCATTATCGCACTTTTAAGCTTTTCGAGGATTTCCGCTTTTTCGATATTCGAGCACCTGCTCAGAAATTTATGACCCGCGAGATTTCTTGCAAGGCGGATTCGTGATGATATAACAATATCGCACAGCGGCCCTGAGCCGTCGAACCATTCGTTGATATTATTGCTTATATTGTTCAGTTCCATATCTTTAAAACATGATCCATCAGTTTGTCTGTTGTTTTTCGTTTTGGTTAATTTTATCTCTCAACACAGCGGCTAATTCGTAATCCTCGCTGCGAACAGCATCATCCAACTGCCTGCGCAGAGACATAATTTCCATCTGCTTTTTCGCGTCTATCGGGGTGCTGGCGGGAATCTTGCCGCAATGAGATTTCTTTCCATCATGGGCTTTTTCAATAAGAGGCTGAAGCACGCTCTCGAAAACCTCGTAATCGTAAGGGCATCCGAGAACACCTTCCTTGCGAAATTGAGCGAGAGTAAAGCCGCAGTTCGGACACGTAAGATGCTCAAGCGTAGGTCCGGCAATCTCTTCGTCCGTAGGTTGGACGGAAAGCAGGCCGCTAAGAAGCTCGTTTATCGGAATATGACTTTTTACCGTTATATTCTGCTCGGCGGCACAATTCTCGCAAAGGTGCATCTCGGTTCGCGTACCGCTGGAAATCTCTGTTAAATGAATTGTCGCCTCGTTTTTATTACAAATTTGGCATTGCATATCAATTTAAAATCTCAGTCGAATATTGTGTATAAACTCTTCGTTACAAAATCATTCCAAAAATCTATTATACAAAATAATTCTTATTTTTCAATAGGGCAAATAATTTTAGTGCTCGAAATTATGATTAAATAATCGTCATTTTCGCATATTTTCTATATGCTTATTTTATCATCTTCGGAATTTAGCTGTGCAGAACGGCTCTTCGACAACACTGACGCATTCCAATTTGACATTATCAGGCAGTTCAGGCTCGAGTTTTTCAAAAATAAATTTTGCAACATTCTCCGCCGAAGGATTAGTTTTCTGAAAATATTTTATGCTGTTCAGGGCTTTTTTATTGAATTTTGATGTAATATTTTCGAGCAGTTCCCTGAGCTTGTGGAAGTTCATTACAATTCCCATATTATTGAGGTTTTCGCTGCTTACATCAGCCGTAACAGACCAGTTATGATAATGAGAAGGCTCCTTCGAGCCGTCGGGGAGAGCCAGTTCGTGGCTTGCATAAAAATGCGTTTCAACACTTATTTCAAACATGGCAAAAAAATTCCGATATTACTGGGATTTCCCTTTCTTCATTCGTTTATTCAATCGTTCCTGCACATTTATCGGAATCAGGTTCGACAAATCACCGCCTAAAGAGGCGATTTCGCGAATCAGTGTCGAACTGGTAAAGCCGTACTGCTCGGAGGTCATAATAAAAATCGTCTCAATTCCCGCTACCGCCCGGTTTGTCATGGCAAGCTGAAATTCGTACTGTACGTCTGTAAGGCTTCTGAGGCCTCGAAGGATTACGTTCGCCTTTCTCCTTGCGGCGTATTCGACGGTAAGGCCCTCGAAGCTTTCCACAGATACTCCAGGCATTGTGCCCTTGTCGATAAGCTCAGAAATCATTTCTACGCGTTCTTCAGGCGTAAAAAGCTGGTTCTTTATCGGGCTGCGTCCCACTGCCACAATAAGCTCATCGAACAGCTTCATACCACGTTTTATGACGTCCAGATGACCGTTTGTTATCGGGTCAAAAGAACCCGGAAATATCGCTCTTACATATTTCTTTTGCATTTTCTTATAAAACCCTTTTTCGATAATGATTTGCACAGATTAACACGGATTTTCGTACAACAAAAACACAAATTTAAAACCTCTAACAAAAAGAATCGTGTCGAGGGCATCTTGCCCGCGAAACATTACCATGATGGCAATACTGCATCTTAAAAATTCATTTTGTTAGAGAATCTTAATAATCTGCCTATAACGAATTAGTGTTCATTAGTGTTAATTCGCGGCTTGTTTCTATCATAAACGATGCGAGATATTATACCCCGATTCCGCCTGATGTCAAATATAACCTTGCTTTCATATCAGGCAGATTTGCTAAAGATGTTAATTTGGGTAATTATATCTTTTAGAACCTCCTAAAAGAACCGTGTCGCGGGCATCTTGCCCGCGAAACATTATGCAGCAAATTCTTAGTATTTTTAGAATGCTGTTTTTATTAAATTTTTCCCGCAAAGGCGCAGAGACGCAAAGAAAAGAATATAAAACTTGGCGCCTTAGCGCCTGGCGGGAGATAAATAAAATGGCTCGAAAATTATTCCAACTTGGCTTCATGGTCGATGTAAGGTATAACCACCGTTGTTTAAAGCGTCGTCTGAGCCTGCTTCCAAACAGGCAAAGGCGATGACGACGCAATAGTGTTTCTTATAGTATCTTTATTAATAGTGTTATTAATATGTAGACAATTCTGTCGTACTTGAAATACATCTTTTGTCGTAGTAGGTACGACAGTTTTGTCTATACCCCCCTGACAATTTTGTCTAAGTAGAATTCCAGACTCTTTCCCCTATTTTTAAAATAATGCTATCTTTAGGCTGTCGATTAAAAACCAGCTTTCTATACAATTCTGTTTCAATATTCGTAGGATGTGCTTCAGCCCATGCTGAACCTTAAAATTATTCCAATTTGGGATATTCCGGAATGGGATACACAATACTTCACAATAATAAATATTTTTTGGGAAATTCGTATGATTAAGACAATCTTTTCAGAAGAACATAAACATATCGTAACTCAGTTGAAAAAAGCTCGTAAAGAGGTTGGATTAAATCAAGAACAAGTTGCGGAATTACTGAATGTCAATCAGTCATTTGTCTCAAAAATTGAATCTGGCCAGTATCGAATTGATGTCGTTCAACTTCAGAAGTTCGCAAAAATATACAAAAAATCATTGAATTTCTTCATCAAATAAAATGGCCAGAATATTTAAAAAAATAGCTAAGACATTGAAAGTACATGCAAAGGATTTATTGTGAGCGTAATTGTTGAGACTAAAGCAACAGCAAAACCTTTTCTTAAATGGGCAGGAGGTAAGGGGCAGCTTTTACCGGAGATAGAAAAACGATTGCCTATCGAAATTGAAAATGGAGAAATTGATACTTATGTCGAGCCTTTTATCGGCGGCGGAGCCGTTTTCTTTTTTATTGCTCAAAGATATGAACAAATAAAGAACTTTTATCTTTTTGATATCAACGAAAATTTGGTGCATTGTTACAACACGATTAAAAATGATGTTGGTTCTGTTATCAAAGAATTGAAGAAATTACAAAAACAGTTTCTTACATTAGAAAAAACTGAACAAAAAGAATATTTCTATCAGATTCGTACAGAGTTCAATAATGATAGAGATTCTGCGAAATTAATCTTCCTCAATAAAACATGTTTCAATGGTTTGTATCGGGTCAACAAAAAAGGCGAGTATAACGTTCCCTTTGGCGATTACAGAAATCCGACAATTTGTGATGAGCTTAATTTAAGAAGTGTGTCGGAAGTTTTACAGAATGCAAAAATTATTTGTGGTGATTTTGAAAAGAGTGATAAGTACATAGACGATAACACATTCGTTTATTTCGATCCGCCATATCGTCCATTGAGTCCAACTGCAAGTTTTACTTCGTATTCAAAAGAAGATTTTAACGAGGGTGAGCAAATCAGACTTTCTGATTTTTGCAGACATATAGACGATAAAGGAGCAAAATTCCTTTTAAGCAATTCAGATCCGAAAAACGAAAATCCTAACGATAACTTTTTTGAGAAACATTACAAAGGCTTTTCAATAGATACAGTCAAAGCATCAAGACAGATAAACTGCAAAGCTTCAGGCAGAGGACAGATTAATGAACTTATAATAACTAATTATGTAAAAAGGGGATAAAATGAATGAGACAGAAGCAAGGAAGAGGATTAAGCAATTAACTGATCCTAGAATTGATGAAGTTGCTTTATTGTTTCTTGGTTTTGGTATGGAGCTTATCGAATGTGACGATGCAACTAAAGTTGAAAGGGGAGGTGAAACAATTGGACATATTGATCTAATATTTAAATCTCAAGAATTAAAAAAATATTTCTTTATTGAAGTATCCGAACAAGAAGATGAGCGAGCTCTAAAAATAAATGGATTCTTTAGGCGATGGGAAGATTCTCGAAATAGAGGTGTAATCGAAAAAAGATTTAATATTTTATCAAATTATAAGATTATCTATATATATTTTGATTTAAGCAAGAAAGAGAATATTCCTGAATCGGTTGTACAAAATATAAACCAGTACGTAATAAACAATATAGATTTTGAATATTTTTCTGAAAGTTATAAAATGATTGGGAAATGGTCAAGAAATGATTTTCTGAGCTTTCTTGATATCAAACCTCAAAATAGAAGTAATATTACTAAATCAGCGATTCAATTCTTTTTAGGCAATATTAGAGCATATATGTATGTTGATTCTGCTAAAGATCTATTAGAGTATTGTTATGTGTACCGAAGAAGAGGAGAACATATTGGATATCAACGTATTATCCATAAGCAAAAAATTGATGATATTTCAAAAAAGATACATGAACCTGACTTTTTAGCATTTCCAAATACAATTTTACTTAGCTGTCCTGATAATTCACAGATATGTAATCAGCAGAAAGAAAAGTCTGCATGTCCTTGCCCAGTTGAGATAAATATTCCAAATTATTTTTGTGCTTGCAGAATTATAGATGGACAACATAGAATTTTAGGTTTTTCAAAATTGAGTGACACAGAGCAAGAAACACATCATATTCCGATTATCGTTCTTGAAAATATTGAAACAGATGAAGAGATAAAAACTTTTATTGAAATCAATACAGGTCAAAAAAAGATTGATAGAAATCTAATTCTTGTACTTAGAGCCGGATTCAACTGGGATTTTGAAAAGAAACCAAAGGAATTTTTTGAAAAGCAAATAGTTGAGGTTATCCAGAGATTAAATAATACTCAGGGTTCGCCTTTAAAAGAAAGCGTATTCATCCCGAGTATTACAGCCACAAGAAAAGGAAAAATAACTTTAAATACATTGGTTTATGCAATAAAAGGTAACAACTTGATCGGTGGGAAACTTCGTTTGTACCAAAATTCACATAATGATACTGAAACACCATATAAGAAAATAAAAGAACTTTTTATTTTATTAAAAACAAAATTACAGCAATATTCTAGAGATTCTAATTCATTTCTTTTAACAAATAAAGGCCTGAGAATTTTGTTTAGACTAGTTCAAGTTTATGAGAGGAATCGTATAAAAAAGAATATATCTTTTAAACTGGGAACGTTGTTTACAGATATAGAAAAAATATTTGATGATAAGTTCATAACACAATTAGATAAATTATATGGAGAGGGAGGAGCTAATGAAGCCGTTAAATTAATATTAAACAAAGTTAAAAATGCAAACAAAGAAAAGTATATAAATTTAACTACAGATTTAAGAAAAGTATAAAAAAGGACCATTATGGAGAGGATAGAAGCAGTAAAAAAAATTAACGAAATTGTTGGACAAGATTTAAGAAAGCTTGCAGATGAATATGCAATAACTGTGTTTTCGAATGGAAAGAAAAATAAAGGATGGGCTGGTCATGTTATTGAACGTTGTTTGGGACTTCCTTTAAGTTCTGCGCAAGCTCCTAACTTTGGCTCATGGGAATTAAAAACAATATCTCTGAAATATCTTAAGGATGGTTCTTTATCTGTAAAAGAAACAATGGCTATTACAATGATAGATCCATACCATGTCGAACATACTGAATTCGAAAATAGTCATCTTTTATCAAAATTACAAAAAGCTGTAATCGCAGCAAGAATTTGGGTAAATCAACAAGAAGATAGTTCAATACTTTACTCTGTCACTACCTTTGATTTAGGAAATACAGAGTTATATAATCAAATCAAGGAAGATTACAATCAAGCACGTGATGCAATTATAAGAGGTGGGGAAAATGCCTTGAAAAGTGAAATGGGCAAATACATCCAACCACGAACAAAAGGTCCCGGTAAGAGAATAAGAAGAACAAGAGCATTTTATGCAAGAACAAGCTTTCTTAAAAAGTTTGTAATTCCGGAACTCTATGCATGAAAGCTAAAAGTAAATTATCGCATAACTTACCAGTAGAGTATTCACCTGAATATACGACCGTGTGGTCGTTTCCTGAGCGGGGGGCGTGGGCTACTCATAAATCGGATTATCGCGGCAACTTTGCTCCTCAGATTGCACGCAATATAATCGAGATGTACAGCAAGAAAGGCGATATTGTTCTTGACCCTATGGTGGGAGCCGGGACTACGCTCATCGAAGCTAAACTGCTCGCACGTGACGCGATAGGAATAGATATAAATCCTGATGCGATACGATTAACAGATGAAGCGATTCGATTCAAGCATAAGCCCGCGAGCAGGCAGCAGACACAAGCCGCAGATGCGAGAGACTTGTCGTTCATCGAGAGCGGCTCGGTCGATTTGATTCTTACGCATCCGCCGTATATGAATATTATCAAGTACTCCGACGGCAAAATAGCAGGCGACCTGTCGAATATCGGCAGTCTGCCGAAGTTCTGCGATGAGATAGAACTAATCGCGGCTAATCTGCTTCGCGTGCTCAAGTGCGATAAATACTGCGCGATTTTAATCGGTGATACGAGAAAGGGAAGGCATTACGTGCCGCTGGCGTTTAATGTCATGCAGAGATTTTTGAAGGTCGGATTCGTGCTCAAAGAGGACATTGTCAAGGTTCAGCATAACTGCAAAATGACGCAGCGATGGAAGGCACAGGCCAAGCAGGGCGGATTCTACCTGATTATGCACGAGCACCTGTTCGTATTCCGCAAGCCGAAAATAAATGAAGATTTGACGAGAATCAATTTCAGCAGATACCTCACTTAAAGATTTTTTCACCACGAAGCACACGAAGAAGCACGAAGGTAGTAAAATAGAATTTAGGATTTAGGTGATAGCAGATTGCTGCGATATTCTGCGAATTGCCTGCAATGATATAAAAAAACTGTGTAAATCAGTGTAAAGCGGGTGTCTAAAAAATATTTTGGCTGCGTTCTGCCTCGCTGGCGTCTTCGCAGTTCTGAAAATTATATACTGATATAAGTCATTATGATACAAGCACTTATATATGACTATGGATAAATAATCGCATAAGTAATAATGAAAGCCGGAATGTTTTATATTGACGCATAAGCAGGAATGCTATACAATTAACATATTATGTAAGGATAGTTGCAAATATTCCAGCTCAGGGCGGAGCAATAAATTGGACTTGGAAAATGATGTAAAAGATATTTTTTGTTTTCTTTTAGTCGAATAATTGCCAAAGAGAAGGAGTGATGATATGTATAAGCACGTCTTAAAAAATTCACTAGTTGTCCTGTTCGCCTGCTTTATGTTAACACAATACACTTGCGCTTCGGAAACTGTCACATTAAACTTCTCAGCTCAGGCTGGTGCATATGATACTACCTTTACGCTTATCAGCGCACCGGTTTCGATTCCCGGATGGGTCAATCCAATCGGATTTGCATTATCAGATATTACTCTAACCGACACCAGCGGCAATGGCGCTGCTTCTGTAACAGGTCAACTGTCCGGCTTCGAATATGAGGCTATATACAATACCAATCAGACTTTCACAAGTATGCTTACAAATCTTTCTTTCAGCAATATGCCTTCCGGCTATGCAGATGTGTTAATCGCAGTTCAGCCGTGGCAAACTATCACAGGGACTGTCAACTCAATTCAATCCAAATGGTCATTTCTTTTGAGTGCGGGTGATACGCTCAGTGGAGCAAGCACTTTCACGGTGTCAGAAATTCCGGCTCCTTGCGCGATTCTTCTCGGCAGCATCGGAGCTGGTCTTGTCGGTTGGTTGAGAAGACGAAGAACTTTCTAAGCATATCATAAAGATGTCACTTTGTTTCACATCCCGTGCTCTAAAGTCTAAGCAGAAGGAATTATTGGGCACTTATTCGAACGGGATTAATACGGATTATTAACTCAAACAGAATAAATCTGTACTACTATCCGTAATCTTCTTGTATTATTTGCTTGATTTTAAATTATGATTTTTATAACTTCGCATTATATAATATCTTATATTTATTCTTTTTATGTAAGAACTTTTTAAATATCAGTGTTAATCCTGTGCCAATCCGTGTCAGAAAAAACAGTGTGAATCAGTGTCTAAAAATATTTGATTCCATTTGCGAATATGTTATCGTTAGGTCTTGTCGGGAATAATATTTGTTACTGATTCAGAAACGATGAAAAGGAGAGATGTAATGAACAGGAAAATATTCAGACAGGCGATGTGCATTATTCTTGCTTTTATGATGTTCGGGTGCAGAAGCGCGTATAACCTGACATTGCATTCGCAGCCATCGGGCGCGATAGTTCAGGTCGGGCCGGATGACACCGGCAGAACACCATGCAATATTCAAATACCGAAAGACAGCGACCTTATTAAAAATCATAATATCGATATCAAGTATATATTGGAAGACGGCCGCGAGGTTGTTAAATCCTACGACCTCAGGAAATATGAGCCGCCGGGAGAACTTGCTTCGTACGGAGCAGCAATTGTCGGCGGGCCCGGCTTGCTCCTGCTGTATCTTGCAGGTTCCCATGATGACGACGAATACAGCTCTTTCGATAAGGAAGACAGCAACTCAGACGACATGAAGGTCATATTGGTTGGTCTTGGCCTGATTGCATTAGGAGGATTGACGTACATTGTTCTGGGCGGCGATACTAATGCTCAGTTTGAATATGAAATTTATGAAAATTTCGCGGATGTGAACGAAATATCGACAAATTAGATGGCAATAGTTCCCTGAATAGCGCAAATAGGAAGCCTCGCTGAAATAAACATAACTTCTTTTTATTACTCAACTTACGAAAATATAGTGCTGCGGAAGCTCTGTTTGGGCAAGGTCAATAAAGCCGTTATAAAAAGATTTTCCGATATACTCAGAAAAAACGTTACACATGTTATAGGCGCAGGCACTATATTACAGACCTTTGAAAATCGGTTGAATAAGGTAATAAATACACTTCACCTGGCTCTTGTTTTGTGCTATTCCCTCTCCTCCGCAAAACAAGAGCTGTTTTAAAATAATAAAGCTATCCAGAAAGGATGGCTTTGATTATCAGAAAGATTTTAAGCCTCTATTTCACAGCGAACGGGTCTTTAGACGCATCGTATTTTCCGCCCTGGGCGAGAACCGGATAAACCGCAGATGGGAAACACAGGCTCTGATATATTGTGAACTCAGTCCATTGGTAAGTATCCAGATGATCGACAAATATCCGCTCGCGAGACAATGTGGAAACGTTCGGTATCGTGTCATTATTGCGCTGTCTCAGGCCTGGACCGAAAATGAGAATGCCCGGTCTTGGTCCCCAGCCCATCTCTTTTGTATAAGCTGATTCCCTGTCGTGAGGATTATGTACACGATTGAAGCCTATGCCGGTCATAAAACATTTGCCCATCGGATTTAAGCCCATCGCGTAATCCATAAGCTGGCTTGCGGCGTCTATGTATTTCTGCTCTTTTGTCAGTGACCAGTACAGCAGGCATGGGAATGCATATTGTCCTTGTGCGACATTGCTTCCCCACCAGCTTAAATTTGTCGGCGTGCCGACTGGGTATGCGTTTGCTTCGAGATAACCGATTTGTTTATCAGCGGCGGCTTTGAGAGCTGCTTTGAATTTCTCAACAACAGCAGGATCGGTTGGTCGGTCTTTTTCAATTATGTATGAGAAAAAGAACGAAGCCAGCCAAGCACCGCCTGAAGCGCCGCCGCCCATTGCTCCGCCAAAACCGCCTCGACGTCCGCCGCCAAAGCGATTACCGGCAAATTGTTCTGGCGCTGCGTTATAAGTATCGGCATAACCAGCCGCACTGTCTGCGAGTTCTTTTATTATTTTGTGAGCTTCTTCATCGCCGGTTAAGAGGTATTTCTGTACGGCGTAGTAGAGTTTGTGAGTAGGAACCGGCGATTCACCAGCGGCTTTCATCGCAAGCTCTGCGTGTTTGAAAAGCTCTTCGGAACGTTTTGGATTATACGGCTTTATTATCCTTGCAAGGTGCATGAAAATTCCCGCGCCGAAACTTGCGCTTCGCGGGTCAGTGACTTCCGTGCCGAAGAGTTTGTCTTCCTTGTCGTAAGTAGTGAAAGGTGAGTACCTGAGCGTTTCGGTGCCCCAGTGAATTTGGCCGTCTTCTTCCTGCATATATTCCCAGAATATCGTGCCCCATTCGGCTTCGTCGATGATGTCGGGAATCTTATTGCCTTTGCCGATGATGTTATAATTGGCGTCGAATATATCGGGTATGTTGTACTGGTCATCGGTGAACAAATCCCTGAAAGCCTCATAGGTTGTCAGAAGCGTAGCGGGAACGTCCATATGATAAGTTCTTCTATCGGCATCGCCTGCATCGTGATAGCCGCCGTATGCGATGAATGTCGGCTCGGTTCCCTGTACTCTCAGGTTCGCTTCTCCGATTGGAGCATTGGTTTTGTAAATAACTGTGTGGCATGGCTTCATTTTGATGTTCCATGCGTAAGGCTCGATAATCGGGCAGCCGCATCGCTGATGATACAGCGAACGGAAAGAAATATGTGCGAGCCTGCGTGAAAAATCTCCGCCGACGCCGAACGGATATGAGCAGCCGTAACCTTTGACCGAAATTTTGTATGGTCCGCCTTCGGGCACGGCGGATAAATCGATTCTATAAACAAAGTCACCTGATGAGGCATCCTGCCCGATTTCATCGAGTGTACCTTTGGTTATTACTTTGTTATCGGATACTTGGAAAACAGTATATGCGGGAAGGGCGCCTTCGATTTTTTTTACGCCGCCGTCACCAAGCCAGACAGCGAAATTGGCATATCTTATTTTTGATAAAGCGCTGTATGCGCCCTGATTTGTTTTGATGGATTCGCAGAATATCTTTGTATCATCGAAGATGAAACTATGTTCACCGTGCGGCGTTTCGAGCTTGTAACTGGTTCCGTTAACAAGCACAGGCACATGCAGATATATATGATGGTCGCAATTATCGGCTTCTGTGATGAATTTGTTTATGGCTGTGACAGGCTGGCCGTTGAGCTTCCACAGATTCGGGTCATCAGTCTTTACTTCATCCGGCTTGATAACATCGCTCTTGTAATAGACAACGAGGACATTATTCGATGCTGTGCGAATTTCCTGAAATTTAAGCTCCGCGTTTGCAGAAAATGTGAAGAATAAAGATAAAGATATTGCAAGTACAGATAATTTTTTCATAACCAGACTCCTTAAAAAAAGGATTTTTCAGGTAACTTTGTTTATAATAATGAGTATTAGTACCTAATCCCTCAATTTTGTCAAGGATTGAGGTTGATTTTCATACCGTTTTTTAAAGATTTAATCATCGTAGAAACCAGTCTCTGACTTTTAAGAATAAAAGTTCCTGTTTACTCATGGCTGCTCTCTCATTGAGAAGATTTCTGGCAACGTCAGGCACGTCTGTTATGATATTATCAACTCCCAAATCGATGAATTTTGCCATTTGCTGCGGTTTATTCACCGTCCATACATAAATATCTTTACCTTCGGCGTGAGCGGCATCAATCAGTCCGGGTTTTACCAGCATCGAAGAAACGCTGAGAAAATCGACATCTAAAAAAGTTACCTGGCCTATGGACTGTGATACAATAAGACCGATACGAATACCCGGATCAAGCTCTCGAATATATTTCAGAGCTTTAATGTTCGCGGAACAAATATAACATTCTGAAACGGCATAATGCTTGTGCAAAATATCAACGACTTCTTCAACCAGTCTCTTAGGTGAATCGCTAACTTTCAGTTCTATGCTCAATTTAATTCTGCCCCTGGAAAAAGTTACCGCGTCTTCCAGTAAAGGAATTCGTTCGCTCCTGAACTCCGGTGAAAACCAGCTTCCGATATCAAGCGAACTTATTTGGTCATAGGCAAGGTCTGCCAGGTTCTTTTTAACACCTGCAACGCGAAACAAATCCCTGTCATGCAGGAGGACAACAACATTATCGGCAGTCAAACGCACATCAATTTCGGCATAATCAGCACCATGTTCGATTGCATTTTGAATAGCGGATAATGTATTCTCAGGGGCACTGAAGGAACTGCCGCGATGAGCTGTAATTGTTACTTTATCATGAAGGTCGAAGTTGGCAAGAATTGTTGCCGATGCGGCCATAGATAAAATCACTGCAATAACCAAAAATGTCATAATCTGTTTTCGTGAAAGCCGTCCCGATGCGTCATTTTTCAGAGGCTGACGCACAGTTTGAAACAATTTCTGCTTATTTTTCGTAACATCTTTGATATTGCGTAAACCGATATATAGATGAGTAATTGTCAGGCTGTTGATTGCAACCGAAAGAAATTCACCAACAAAAGACAATACGATATATGCAGTCATTATGGCAATAATAATTGGGATAATAAACCTGTGTTCAACAGTAAGTCTGGCAAAAACCATTCCCCCGATTGAATGGAATCCGCGACCCAGGGCAACTGGAAGGATGAATGTAACAATCCAGAACAAAAAAACGACAATTCCGATTCGCTTTCTGGTGCCTTTGAGCAGTTTATGTGTATATGTTAACGCTGAAGATGCGGACAAATTATCAATCAGAAGAGCCGGCAGCGAGAAAACCCAGTGTAAATATACGGCACCATGTATTGTTATGATAATTGCCGCAAGCAGCAGGGCGGCGATGATACCAAGATAACGTACCGCCGCATTTGCCAGAAATAAAAAGTATATCCTCATTGATGAGAAAACCAGGTGATAAACGATAGCGCCTATTATTGCAAAAGGAGCCATAAGAATCACATGTGCCGCGACATGATATGACCCGAGTATTATCAATCCGGGCAATTTTCGCATTACAGCCCAAAATGCCTGACGCGTGTTCATATGCCGTCCCGCGGCGGACTGCCAGGCAATAAGCATCATTCCGGCATGTTTGATATATAATATGATGACAGTGAGCGAGCCGACAATAAGTACAAATAAAACTCCGCTAGGTGAAAGCAGAAAAGAAAACACTTCTCCATTAGTTACGGAAAGCCGCCCTCTTGAAGACGCCATGAATGATGTTGCCCAGGCAAGAAAAGGTGTCAGAAGAAATAAATTCAGCACAGCTAATATCAAGTTATATACAAGCAGTGCCCAGAAATTCCTGTACAGGTCAATAAATACTTTTTTAGTAAGACTAATTATCGATTTCATACTATTCAGAGACTTTCTTTAGCCTGAATTTTGCTTTGACGGGATTATGGTCTGAATGTACAAATCCACGATTGATGTTTTCGATGCTGATGTTTTCTACGTTGGGGGAAATTAAAAAGAAATCAATTATAGTAACAGGAGTTGTTGTCTGGTCATAAGGTTTCATTAATCTTCTGTTTGTGGGAGTATTATTATCAAAAATCCATTTCCACTCAGCCGGAAACTGATTTTTATCAATTATACTGAAACTTTTATTATCGAAAACATAGCCTTCGATTTTATTCCGGATGTCGGGCGGGCACAGGTTCCAGTCGCCTCCTGCGACGATATAATTGCCAGATTGATATTCCTTCATCATAAAATCATGAAGGTATTGCATTTGCTTTTTCCGGTGTGAGCCGTCATCGTATGCTTCGTTATGGGTATTAATAATGATTAATTCTTTGCCATTTTCAAGAGGAAATCGCTCTGCCAGGAAACACCTGTCGAGCAGAAATAAACCTTTGGGAAATGCGTATTTGCCGGGCAGAGAGTATCGTGTAACATTAGAAGGCTGAAACCTGCTTAAAGAGAATAAACCGGATAAGACTTTACCATAAGGTTCTGTAACTGGTTCAGGTACGAAAAACACATTGTAATTAATGCCGAAATAAGCGTTCTCTTTAAACTCCGGAAGCGATGTCATTATATTATCAAGTTGGTTAATCCGGTAACTTCTTTTTGATTTTTTATCAACTTCCTGCAAAAAAATAAACTCCAAGTCATCCTGAGATTTTAAAAAGTCTAAAACACCAGTAAGGTTATTTATTGATTTTTCTTTTGATGGCCGCACTTGCGTGCCGCCGTCGTAAAAGAAATCCATGGATTTGTCTAAACCGCAATAACCGATATTCCAGGTTAAAATATCAAATTCAAGCGTGTCATTTAACTTTTGGGTATTGTTGGCTCGAAAAACCAAAGTAATTTCCTTTGGTTTATAATCTGTGAATATTGCTGTAAGCAGAAATCCGGCTAAAGAAAGAATGATAAGCAGAACCAGATACATCGAAATTTTAAAATACTTTTTCATTGATATTATTTATTGCTGGCAGTTATTTTCCGGAAAAGCAGGATCTCTTTCGGATTTTCGTTGGAATCGACTGGTAATTTGTAATTTTTGTATTGTTTCGTATCAACGGTATATTCAGGATAACTGTATCGCTGTGCCTGCCATAGAGAGCCGTCCGGCGAGACGGAGCCGGTAAAAATATCACGTGTTTTGCCGTATATCAAATCCTTGCCAAGTTCCGTGCGAAAATAATCGATGGAGATTTCAACCGATAGCTCGCGCTGCCTTTGCAGGTACAGGACAGACCATAATCCGGGCTTAAAAACTCCCTTGCCGCCCAGTTTCATTGGGACAGTAGTTGTCCTGCCTGGTACGACTTTTACTGCTCCGAGACTTATTACCGCCCATGAAATTCTGCCGTCAGGTTCGAGGTATATATCCCAGATATTATTATCTGATCTCCAGAGACCTGCAAGATTTTTGGGAAATGGGTCATTGCCATCGACTATTACTTCAACTGCTTGTCTTTGTGCGCTGCAGCCGGCAAGAAGTAAAATAAATAAATTCAGTATAAAAAAAGGATATATTTTCTTCATAACAATGAATTTTAGAAAATTCCGATGTTTGGCACAAGATAAAAAACGGCTGCATTTTTCTTGATGTTCTTAAATAATTGATCAGCACCGGTACAAAAGCTGATTAACTATTATTCAGCACTTATCTAAAGAAATTCTTTCAACTTATCAGTACTTGCAAAATAACGGTATTTTTGATATAATGATCCCGCTTTTCCATAAATAAATAAAAGTATAGACATATAAAAACAGGTCCAGCTGCACCTTAAAGGCTTATCACCACGAGTCTTGGACCTTAGGACGTCAGATGTCTGCTTTTAGAGAAGCTGTATGGCTGATGTTACACAAATTCTTAATGCAATTGAGCGAGGCGATCCCCAAGCCGCAGAAGAATTACTGCCATTGGTTTATGATGAACTGCGACATTTAGCTGCTCAAAAGTTATCACACGAACCACCCGGCCAGACACTTCAGGCAACTGCATTAGTTCATGAGGCTTATATCCGCCTGGTTGAAGCTGAAAATCAGGATTGGAAAGGCCGTGCCTATTTTTTTAAGGCTGCGGCTGAGGCTATGAGAAGGATTTTAGTTGAACACGCTCGAAGGAAACAGAGCTTAAAACATGGAGGCATGAATAATAAAGTTGAATTACCTGAAATAGAACTGCCTTTCCAGGGTCCCTCTGAAGAACTCTTAGCACTCGATGAGGCATTAAATTTACTGTCTCAGCAAAATCAAAATTTGGCAGAAATTATAAAACTGTATTATTTTGCGGGTCTTACAATAGACCATGTAGCCGCTATTCAAGGGATATCTCGTCTAACCGCAGGAAAACGTCTGGTATATGCCCGGGCATGGTTACACAGAGAACTCTCAAGTAAATAATGTAAAGATTCTTCTTTTAATTGTTAGATAAGATTCATGTTTTTTTTAATTTCAGGCCAATTGGAGCAGGTAAAAGTGAAAAATTCGGTATGAGAAGGAAAAATTTTAATATTTTTTAGATTTTATCTTTACATTTTTTATTTAGATTTCGCATTGATATATAGAGGCTTAATTAAGGCAAAGTAAAATTATGAGTCAGGAACAGGAAAAAATAGAATCGATTCTATATGAAGCTCTCGGTAAGACCGATGTAGAAGAACGAAAAGCCTATTTGGAAAAAGCTTGCGGGACCAATACTAAATTGCGAGCTGAAATCGACTCACTGCTTTTAGCCTATGAAGATGAAAAAGGAATATTAAAAACTCCACCAGATTTGCTGAAAGGGCCATTTAGCACTCCGACTGAAGGTTCAGGTACAGTCATTGGGCGATACAAGCTGTTAGAAAAGATAGGCGAAGGCGGCATGGCTGTAGTTTATATGGCCGAACAACAGGAACCTATTAGCCGCAAGGTTGCTTTAAAGATTATCAAGCTTGGCATGGATACAAAACAGGTAATCGGTCGCTTCGAAGCCGAACGGCAGGCTCTCGCCCTGCTGGATCATCCCAATATTGCCAAAGTTCTCGATGCAGGTGCTACAAATACCGGCAGACCCTACTTTGTAATGGAACTGGTTAAAGGCGTTTCTATTACCGAATATTGTGACCAGAATAACCTTAACACAAAAGAACGATTGGAGCTGTTTATTCAGGTTTGTAATGCCGTTCAGCATGCACATACAAAGGGTATTATTCATCGAGATATCAAACCTTCGAATATAATGGTAACGATGCACGATGGCAAAGCTACTGTAAAAGTGATTGATTTCGGGATTGCCAAGGCGGTAAATCAGAGGTTAACGGAAAAGACGCTGTTTACTCGCTATGCCCATATTATCGGCACTCCGGCCTATATGAGTCCGGAACAGGCTCAGATGAGCGATACAGACATCGATATTCGCACAGACATCTATTCTCTCGGAGTTTTGCTCTATGAACTGCTTACCGGAACTACTCCTTTCAGTGAAGAGGAGCTTCGCAAGGCTGGATATCTTGAGATGCAGCGAGTTATTATAGAGCAGGAACCTGTGAAGCCATCTACTAAACTAACCACTCTCGGCGAAACTCTGACCAACATCGCGAAGCACCGTAGTAGCACACCTAACCTACTCAAAAAAACCGTACGCGGCGACCTGGACTGGATTGTGATGAAGACATTAGAGAAGAACCGCATCAGGCGATATGAAGCAGCCGATGGTCTTGCCCATGATATTCAGCGACACCTTGAACATAGGCCTGTAACGGCACATGCACCGAGCAGAGGTTATCGACTGAATAAGTTCATTCGAAGACACCGTTCTTCGGCCATTGCTGTCGCGGCGATTGTGCTTATAGCTTGTGTTGTTGCTATAACCATCTCAATATTCGATAGTAATCAGAAATCTGAAGCTATCAGGCAGGCGAATATTCTGACACAGGCACGTAATCTCATCGGAAATAATAACTACACAACTGCTCGTAAAATTCTTAGACCACTCATAAAGAGCAAGCACGTAGGGCTCGAAGCCAGGAATCTTTATGCCAAAACCATTGTTGATGGTCACGATCCTGATGGTATTGATAAAGATATCGAAGCTCTAATGGAGAAGGATTACCGAGATAGGATACAGTATTACACCGAAATAATCTCAGCTAACCGAGAAGATCCAAACAATTATCTCAAGCGTGCACAACAATATTATTTTCTTGGAAATGTAGACATGGTCAATGACGATATGAGTCAATATGCGTCTATCGTTACCAATGGAGCATTCACTGGTTTTCGGCTTAGTATGCCCAAAAATCTTGGTCCGGTCATTAATACTTCAATTCATGAGCCTTTATTATGGCTCTCTGATGATGGTCTATCACTCTGGTTCCAGCGAACGGCCTCCAATTCGAGCTCAAATTGCGAGACTTTTGTGGCTAAGAGAGCAACGAAAGATGCTCCCTGGGGCACTCCTGAGAGTCTTGGTATAGGTGATGATATGAATTCGAAATCAATGAATAATTCTGGGATAACAACCCAGACTTTTAATCTAAATCCGGATGTTGATTTGGCATCTATTTTCAAAAATGTCGGCGTCGTTCCAGGTATCACAACCAGTGATGGCCGAGAGATATATTTCTCGAAATATTCAGTTAATGATGAATATGCTAGCTTTGACCTCTGGATGATGCGGCAAGAGGCAATCGGTGCTGATTGGGACAAACCTGAGCCCCTCGAATCTATTAATACTCAGGCTGGTGAGGTATCACCGACAATCTTACCAGATGGAAAAGAACTATACTTTGGTAGCACTGCAAGTGCAATTCGTTCTGGCAGCTTTGGTCTTTCAGATATATGGGTTAGTAAGCGTACAACCGACGGCCAGTGGGGGGAACCAAAGAACCTCGAAATAGTCAATACAAAATATCGGGACCATTACCCGGTCCTTTCAGGTAATGGGCTGTTGTTGTTTTTTTACTCCGACCGGCCAGATGGGTATGGACAACGGGATCTGTACGTGACAAAGCGAAAAAGTACGGATGATGATGAGTGGTGCCCACCAGTGAATCTTGGACCATTAGTCAATTGTGCTGGTTTCGATGTCGGTGTATATATGTCAGCCGACGGCTCTACAATCTTCTTCAACTCAAACCGGCCCGGCGGGTATGGCGGCCAGGATATCTGGATGGTACAGATACTTAATTCCGAAAGTGACATCGATCCAAACAACAATACATTATCAATCGAAAAACTTCAGGAATACTTCAACTGAAAGAAGGTGATCTCTAAACAAAATTTTTAAACACAAGTTTTTGAAGCTAAGTAAATAAAAAAGCAGCCGATGAGTCATAAGCGACCAAGCAGAATACTCACCGGCCGGGCCTGATCCGGGCGATTGGTTTGCGCACCCGAGAAAAGGCATCATCATTATAACGCAAACCAGAGAATAAAACAATAATGGAGGTGCTATATGTTATAGAAGAACTATATTAAATTTTAAAAAATTTGGTAATTCCCTAAAGTAACATTTTTTACACAAATAGCAGAAAGGAAAGGTGTAATATGAAACGGTTTAATTATTCAAAAATTAGTATGGTTTTAAGTGTGTTTGTCGCCGCTGTTATTCTTGGCAGTATTGCAAATGCAGAACTAAATTTTGGTACTCCTGTTAATCTTGATTCAAATATCAATTGTTCATCAATCGATGCTGGCCCGGTAGTCACAGCCGATGGCCGTACAATGTATTTCGCTTCAGATAGACCGGGAGGCTATGGCGGTGTGGATATTTATGTATCGACGCGAGCAAGTAAAGATGATCCGTGGGGACCAGCAGTCAATCTCGGACCAACTGTGAACTCCTCAGAGAATGATTGTCCGGGTTCTATTTCAGCCGATGGCATGTCGCTCTACTTAGGCTCGAAGCGATCTGGCGGCTACGGTGGTTGGGACCTTTGGGTAACGACGCGTGCCACGACCTCGTCTCCATGGGGAACGCCGGTCAATCTTGGCTCGACTCTCAACAGGTCAAGTTACCAGGAACATCCAGTTATCTCGAACGATGGTCTTTCGTTGTACTTCAGTTCTGATCAGTCCGGTACGTTTGGTGGTCTTGACCTATATGTAGCAACTCGTTCTACAACATCGTCTTCATGGGGCACACCAGTAAATCTCGGCGATATTGTCAACAGTTCGAGTGGCGACTATCAGCCGAGCATCTCAACTGATGGCTTGACGCTTTTCTTTGTATCCACACGGCCTGGCGGATTCGGTCCGGTGGACGATATCTATGTATCAACTCGAGCCAGCGTCTCTGATCCCTGGGGTCTTCCGGTTAATCTTGGCCCAATGATTAACACTCCGGCGGAAGATTTCACACCTTGGATCTCGGTTGATGGTTCTATTCTATATCTTACATCCAACGAGCGAGGTGGTCATGGCTGGTATGATATCTTCGAAGCGCCAATTTACGATGTTCCGACCTGTGGTGATGCTAACCATCCATATCCAGTAGGTGATTTTAATAAGGACTGCCATGTTGATGTTTATGACTTTCTTGTCTTTATAGATCACTGGCTGAATTGTACAGCACCTGAATGCGATGAGACTCCATAACAACTCGCGGTTGAGTGTTTGGCTGCATAGACAGGCTTTTAAAAATAACAATAGTTGAAAAGCAGAACTGTTTCATTAAGCTGCTTTTTAGCAGCTTGTACCTCTAAAAACGACAAACTCGTATATAATGGTATATATGAGTTTGCGTTTCAACCCTTTAAGAAGGTTATTATGGACAATCAGCGGCAGGGCTGTTCGCCTGGTTCCAGTTGGCTATAAGGATATCCAGGTCGTTGGTTGAAACCCTGACGTTCTGTGTACCCTGAGGAAGGTGGTCGAAATCTGCGCAAATCTGATTTCCTGTCAAAGAACTAAGAGGTTTATTCCATGCCTCGATAAGTATTTCAAAGTCATTTGTCGAAACCCAGAAATTCTGGCTGCCCTGCGCGGCGCCGTCTGCATCTCCATGGCATTGTCTTGGATTAACACTTGACAGCCAACATGCAGGTTTTCCGACAGCCACCCACTCGTCCGGATGTGTGCCTGTATAAGTTTTACCTATCGTGACTTGTACGTCAGTAGCGCATGTAAGGTCAACAATCGCTTCGTTTGCATCTTCGAGAACTACATTGCCGCGAATAGCGTTTGTTGTGACACTAAGCTTGCATGACTGGCTGCATGTAACAGTGCAAAGTCTTCCTGCGAGCGGCGGAGCGTTGGTGTCGTATAGCGAACCCATCTCGATTGTAATGCCGTTCGTATCGATTCCACCCAAAGCGCCGGGATCGTTGGCATCTGCCACAGGGGTATAATTGGGATCTAACCAGTTATCTGCTTCGCCGGTTTCAAGAACATTTATATATCTGCTGAAGTTGGCGGGGAAAATGCCGTAACCGGAATTATCATCACCTACTGCGAATTCGCTAATATTGGTAATTACGCCGGAATCGACTTTAATATCCAAAGCAAAAGCCCTGGCTAATTCTGTTCCATTATAATCTATCGCGACAACTCCGTCTCCCAAATCTGTTGCTGTTATTGCAATATCTGCCCATACAGGGATAGTGAACATAACCAGAAACATGGTACAGAACACTTTTTTCATTATAGGTCTCCTTCCATTTTTTATCATCTGTTATACAACAGTGATATGCTTAAATTTACTCATCTTATCTGTATAATAGCATTTTTTTCAAATAATTCAAGGAAATTTCTCCGGAATCATTTAACTTTCGGCGATTTTCTTAAATAATATATGCCTTTTTTCATTTTTGCAAACTCCTGTTAAAATTTATCTTGCTTTATCTCCAGAGACAGCTAATATTGTTTAAATATTCGGAATTTCACGAGATAAAAGTATATTTATTTGGAAAGGAATTTATTATGAATAGCAGCAGAAAAATCCTGTTTTGTGCAGCATTGTTTATTATTGCCTGTTTTTCATGTCTTACTATCATTCATGCTCAAAATTCGACCTCGCAGAAGCTTGTAAATTTACTTCCGGATGAAGTGATTTTTGCAGCCGAAACAAGCGGCGGGGATGTCTTAAAGTCCGATTTTGAAAAAACTGTTTTGGGACGAATCTGGAATGATCCGGGAGTAAAGACATTTTACCAGTCAATTGAAAAAAGTCTTATGCAAAAAGTTCAGCAGGAATCAGGCGATTCTGAAGCCGCAAACATAGTTAATATGGTTAAAAGTATTGCCGGATTAGCCGGTTCAAGACCAATTGTTATCGGCGCCGCACAAAAGAATGCACAGCAGGGTCCCCCTGTATATGGTTTTGCGATAATGGATGCAGGAGAGAAAAAAGGTGCAATCTCTGGTGTTCTCAGCAATCTGGAAGCTATGGCTGGTGAAGGTGAGATTGTCGAAGTAAAGGTTGGTTCATATACACTGCATGGACCTAAAGATCCCGGCGGTGTCCCGGGATATTGGGGCTGGGTGGGAAATTATCTGGTTTTTGCAATAAATGACGGTGAAGGTCTTGCGATAAAGTACTTGCAGGGCAGCGCAGGCAGGACAGCACCTAATTATTTCCAGAGTTCTTCAGGAACTAATAATGCTTTAGCGATTTATATTAATTTTGAGAAGGGTCTCAATCTGGCAAGAAGTATCGCAAAGATGGAAGGTCAGGCGGATGATTTTGCGAAAGTTGACACTATTCTCAGCCAGCTTGGAATTAGTAAAATAAAGACGATAACAAATCGTATCAGATTCGAAGGTTCAGGAATAGCTGTTGAAGAGCTTGTCGAAATGCCGCAGCCTGCTGTCGGCTTGTTTGCCAGTTTGAAAACCATCACTCCTGACATATTTAATATGGTCAGTCCGAATGCGATTAATGTATCTGCTGTGAACTGCGATATAGCAGGAATATATGATACAGTACTGAATGCAATTAAAACTGCGGCAGGAGAAGATTTTGCCGAAGTCGAGCAGGGCATTGCAGAGCTTGAAAAACAAACCCAAGTCAAAATACGCCAGGGATTGCTCGAAAGCCTTAATGGAAAGATGGTATTTTACGACATGCCGGCGGCTGTTGCTCTGCAGCCGTTACAGAGCGGCTTTGTAATGATAGCGGGATTAAAAAATGCACAGTTGTGGAAAGATTCGATTGCTGCCGTCAGCAAGTTTGCAGCCGAGAAAAGTAACGGTATGGTGCAGGTAAGCTCGCAGGAACAGAACGGCAGAACGCTCAATACAATTGCAATCGTGCCTCTTGCGATAGCTCAAGTAATGCCGACATGGACAATAGTCGGGGATAATGTCGTTATAGCTTCAAGTCCTGCAATTTGCAGCGCAGCGGCTGAGCAGGCAGCTCCTGCCGCGAGGGCTAATTCGATACGGAACGCGGACAATTTCAAAATTGCCATAGCAAATCTGCCTTCCAACATGATTAGTTTCAGTTATACAGACTCGAAAATCCAGCTTGCTCAGATGATGGCCGCACTGCAGCAGTTGTGGCCGATTGCGACTATGTATGTTACTCAACAGGGAATTACACTGCCCGTTGTGATTCCGGATTTATCAAATATTATTAAGGATGTACCTCCATCGGTGCAATATTCATGGTTTGATGACAAGGGAATGCACTCAATATATAAAGGATCAGGAATAGAGCCGAGCCTTGGAGCTGTCGCGGGAGGTGCTATGGCAGCCGGGGTAATGATGCCTGCTCTGGCAAGAACTCGCCAAGTAGCTTTTCGAATGGTAGCAGGAACAAATTTATCTTCTATTGGAAAAGCGATGCTGATTTATGCGAATGATTATGATGACGAGTTCCCACCAAGTCTTGAAGTACTTGCAGAAAAAATGGATCTTGATTCGAAAGTATTTGAATCCAAACGAAAGCCGGCAAATTTCAATGGACCTACATATATATACATTACCGGTCAGACTACTTCCAGTCATCTGGGAAATGTTCTTGTTTATGAAAATCCTGCTTATTGTTCTGATGGTCTTAATGTTTTGTTTGTAGATTCTCACGTGGAATTCATGAAAAAAGAGGACTTTATCAAATCTCTAAAAGCAACATACGAACTTCTCAAAAAGCCGATGCCGGAAATAAAATTCAAAGGCCAGTGATTTTTTAATATTACTGAATAAAAAAATCCATTAAAATAATGAGCATAATTCCTAATAAAATATGTGCTTATATTTTTTTCAAAAAAGTTTAGCTTGAATTTATTAGATTATAATAGTGAAAATAAGGGGGTGTCGGATATGGATATATTTGAATATGCCTTAAAAATGGAAAAAGATGGAGAGAGCTTTTATCGCGAATTAGCCGCAAAGGTAAACAATAAAGGCCTTCAGTTGATTTTAACAATGTTAGCTGATGAAGAAGCCAGGCATTACCAAGCCATAGAAAGCATGAGACAGGATAAATACCAAATGGCTGAGACTACTATTCTGGACGATGCCAAAAATATTTTTGTCGAAATGAAAGAGAAGAAGCAGGAATTGGAACCTGATCAGGAACAGATAAAATTATATGAAAAAGCACAGGAGATAGAAAAGAAAAGTCAGCAGTTCTACAATGAAAAAGCACAGCAGGCAGATTTGGTCGAGCATAAGAAATTATTTATCGAATTAGCAAAGGAAGAAGAGAAACATTACTTTCTGCTCGAAAACATAATTAAATTTGTTTCAAGGCCGAAACTGTGGCTGGAAAACGCGGAATGGTACCATTTGGAAGAATACTAATTATAAAAAAATAATACAATTGAATACATAAATGATAAAGAAGGGGAGTTATCAAATATGGCTAATTTATCAGCGAAAAAAGGAAGAGATATTTCTGTCGTCTTATGCGGCCAGGCGGGACAGGGAATACAGACAGTCGAAAAATTATTCACGCGTATTTTGAAAGCAAATGGTTATCATGTTTTTGCGACCAAAGAGTATATGTCCAGGGTTCGCGGAGGAATGAATTCCACTCTTATTAGAATATCAGACAAACCTGTTTGCGCGTTTATCGACCGAATTGATATTCTCGTCGGGCTTAATAAAGGTACTGTAAAACATCTCAAAAAGAGAATCACTCCTGAAACTATGATAATAGGTGAAATGGGAGTTTTAGGCGACGAGGTGGAGAACAAAAACAGACTGCTTGATATACCATTTTCGGAAATAGCCGCTAATATCGGCAGCAAGATTTATTCAAACACCGTTGCTGTTGGTGCTCTTATTAGCATGTTATCTGTAAAACCTGAAGAAGTGATAGATTGCCTAAAACAATTTTTTAAGGACAAATCACAGGAAATATTGGAGAAGAATATTGAAGCCTTAAAGGCAGGATATGAAAAGGCTGTCAATCTTGAAAATTTCAGCAGTATAAAAATCAAAGCCGCCGCTATCAATGAAGTAAAGAAGCAGATTCTTGTCAACGGGTCTGAAGCAGTAGGATTAGGTGCTATTGCGGGCGGGTGTAATTTCATCTCTTCTTATCCTATGTCGCCATCTACGGCTGTTTTGGTTTTTCTTGCTCAGAACAGCCGAGATTTCGGAATTTTAGCCGAACAAGCAGAAGATGAAATTTCGGCTATCAATATGGCTATAGGCGCATGGTATGCCGGAGCAAGAGCAATGGTTACTACATCAGGCGGAGGATTTGCACTGATGACTGAAGGGATAAGCCTCGCTGGTATGCTGGAAAGCCCAATGGTGATACACTTGGCGCAAAGACCGGGGCCTGCCACAGGTCTTCCGACAAGAACCGAACAGGGTGATTTAGAGCTTGCCTTATATGCAGGTCACGGCGAATTCCCAAGAATAATATTCGCGCCGGGTACTTTAGAAGACGCGTTCTATCTGACACAAAAGGCTTTTAATATAGCTGACAAATTTCAGATTCCGGTGTTTATCCTGACTGACCAGTACTTCATTGACTCTTATTATAATACCGAGCCATTCAATCTGAAAAATTGCACGGTAGAAAAGCATTTTATTGAAACTTCAGAAAATTACCGGCGTTACAAACTGACAGAAGATGGAATTTCTCCACGAGGCATACCGGGATTTGGAAGAGGATTGGTATGCGCAGACAGTGACGAACATGATCAGGAAGGGCATATTACAGAAGACCTTGAATTGCGAATAAAAATGGTAGATAAAAGGCTCAAGAAACTTGATTTAATAAAACAGGAATCCATACCTCCTGAATTGCTGGGACCGGAAAACTACGAGAATCTTATTATCTGCTGGGGTTCGACTATTAATATCATAAACGAAGCGGTAAGTAATCTTGGCAGGAAAGACACAGCGGTTCTATATTTTAAACAGGTATATCCTTTGCATGAAAGCGCAAACAAACTGATTAATAAGGCGTCTAAGACGATTGTAGTTGAAAACAATGCTGCTGGACAATTTGCGAGACTTTTAAAAATTCACGCTGATGTCAATATTAGCCATAATATTTTGAAATATGATGGACTTTGTTTTGCGTCAGATAGTATTGCCGAAAAAATCAAAAAATTGCTATAGGAAATTCTTATGAAAAGCGAAAAGTTTGATATGGGTGATATTGATATTGCATGGTGTCCCGGATGCGGCAACTTTGGTATTTTAAATGTTCTCAAGAAGACATTGGATGAGTTAAAAATTGATCCCGGGAATCTTGTGCTTGTTTCCGGCATAGGTCAGGCAGCGAAGATACCACACTATCTGAAAACCAACTTCTTCAATGGTTTGCACGGCAGGGCACTTCCGCCTGCTACGGGTATAAAAGCAAGTAATCCTTCATTAACTGTAATCGCTGAGAGCGGCGATGGTGACATGTACGGTGAGGGCGGGAATCATTTTATTCATACGATTAGAAGAAATCCCGATATAACAAATATTGTTCATAACAATATGGTTTATGGCCTTACGAAAGGACAGGCATCTCCAACGAGTCAGCGCGGTTTTGTAACACCGGTTCAGGTTGCCGGGGTAATTCTCGAACCATTCAATCCATTAGCCGTAGCAATTGCCTTAAATGCCGGTTTCGTAGCCAGAACATTTATTGGTGATATGGACAAAACTATAGAGATTTTCAAAAAGGCAATCAATTATAAAGGCTATGCCCTTGTTGATGTTTTGCAGCCTTGTGTTACTTTCAATAAGATTAATACTTATCAGTGGTTCAGGGATAATACATATTATCTGGAAGATTCTTACGATAGCCATGACCGAAACACGGCATTTAAAAGGGCGACGGAACCGGACAAATTGCCTCTTGGGATTTTTTATATAAACCCGGACAAAACACCTTTTGAAGAAAACACAGGCGTGTACCAGCAAAATGATACGCCGCTTTTTAACAGGGAAGTAGATTACGGAAAACTCGAATCGCTAATTAGCAAATATGCTTTGGTATGATAGATTATCGAAGTAATAACTGCAGGCGGGAAAACCTAATTTGTAATCAAATCTAATAAAAAACACGTCTTTTCATTGTTTTTTTGGAGATTGCCGATATAATTCACCGTAGGGTGTGCTATGCACACCATTTTTTGAGTTGGTGTGCATAGCACACCCTACATAACTACCAGACTATTGTCATTCCGCACTTGATGCGGAATCCAAAAACGAATAATTCTGGATTCCCGCCTTCGCGGGAATGACAAACATTAGGAATGAATATATATAGGAAACAAATAGATGGCAAACAAATCAAAAGGTGAAAAGATTGTTCTCGCTTACAGCGGCGGGCTGGATACAAGTGTAATTCTGCCGTGGCTGAAAGAAACTTACGGTTACGAAGTTATTGCATTCGCCGCTGAACTGGGTCAGGGCGATGAACTGGAAGGTATAAAACGCAAAGCTCTTGCTACAGGTGCGATAAAATGTGTTGTAAAAGATTTGCGCAAGGAGTTTGTCGAAGATTACCTCTGGCCAATGCTGAAAGCCGGAGCGGTGTATGAGAACGGTTATCTGCTCGGAACAAGCATTGCAAGACCTCTTATCGCCAAGCATCAGGTCGATGTTGCTCATGCCGAAGGCGCAACAGCCGTAGCTCATGGAGCAACAGGCAAGGGCAACGACCAGGTGCGTTTCGAGATTACGTTTATGGCTCTGGACCCTTCGCTTAAAATAATCGCCCCGTGGAAAGACCCGAATTTCAAACTCACTTCACGAGAAGCCGCGATAGATTATGCCGAGCAGCATAATATTCCAATTGAACAGAGCAAGAAGAAGATTTATTCCCGCGACCGCAATCTATGGCATATCAGCCACGAGGGAGCAGACCTTGAAGACCCGGCAAACGAGCCGAAAGACGATTTGTTCGTGATTTCCAATCCCGTCTCAAAAACTCCCGACAAACCAGACTATGTGAGTATTGGTTTTGAGCAGGGCGTGCCGGTTAAACTGAACGGTAAGAAAATAGAGGGCGTAAAACTAATCGAAGATTTGAACAAAATCGGCGGCAAACACGGCGTAGGACAGGTTGACCTTGTCGAAAACCGTCTTGTTGGCATAAAATCACGCGGCGTATATGAAACACCCGGCGGAGCGATTCTAATGGTTGCTCACGATGCTTTGGAGAGCCTGACTCTCGATAGAGATACAGCACATTACAAGAAGCAGGTAGCGTTGAAATATGCCGAGATGGTCTATAACGGCTTATGGTTCACGCAGTTACGCGAGGCTCTGGACGCTTTCGTGAATTCTACGCAGCGAAACGTGACAGGTGAAGTTAAGATAAAATTGTTCAAAGGCCGCAGCAGCCTGGCAGGAGTTACAAGTCCATACAGCCTTTATCGAACCGACCTTGCCAGCTTCGTAATGGGAGCCGAATATAATCCGACAGATGCAACAGGTTTCATTCGCCTTTTCGGCCTCCAGGCTAAAGTCGCCGGAATCGTAAACAAACAGAAGAATAAAAAATGACAAACTGGAAATGGTTGCTTTAAACGAAATAAAAGAATTTGGAAAACAGATTGGCGAGCAATTTCATGCTGAACGAGTGATTCTGTTTGGCTCTTATGCTCAAGGTAACTTTACATCTGACTCTGATGTTGATTTGCTGGTTATCGGGCAGTTTGAAGGCAGGAGTGTTGATAAATCAGTTGAAATCAGGATGAAGTTACGGCCGCATTTTCCTGTAGATATTCTCATCAGAACTCCTGAGAAAGTGCTGCAAAGAATAAAAATGGGTGATTGCTTCATGAAGGAAATTATAGATAAAGGCAAGGTACTCTATGAAGCAGATAACCGCTGAATGGATAGAAAAACCGAGAACGATTTTTCTACTGCTCAAAGAGAAAGTCGTGTTAGGGAAAATCCGAATTATGACGGTATCTGCTTCCATTACCAGCAATGTGCTGAAAAATATCTTAAAGCTCGTTTGTGTGAAGCAGAAATTCCCTTTGGTAAAATCCATGACCTTGTAGTTTTATTAGAACAAGTTCTTAAAGTTGAACCAAATTGGGAAACGTTCAGAGAAGACCTTGCGTATTTATCGGATTTTGCAGTTTCTTTCCGTTATCCAGGTGAATCTGCTGATGAGGAATCTGCAAAAGAAGCGAAACGGCTATGCGGATTTTTTCGGAAAATAGCTCGAAGCTCATTGGGATTACCATAAAATATATAAAATTATGACAGAGCTAAAATATACTAACTTTAGGATTCTTCTAAATGTAATATCCTTTGTTTCGTATATTTTAGCTTTGTCTTTTGTTTTGGTTCTGTATGGCATTGCCGAAGATATAGTTTTAAACAAGAAATCTCTTTCTTTGAGCGATCCGGCCTATTGGATAAAACAATTCCAGGAAAGCCTTAGTGGTTTGATATTTGTAATTGCGTGCCAGTTTATAGCTGCGTCTTTAATAATCAGGAACCTTTCGCTCAAAAAGTTATGTTCCTTGACTTTTGTCTGTATAGTTATTAGTCATTGGTTAGATGCATTGCTTCCAGACAATGAATTTCTATTTATAAAACTTTTTGTCATAATCACGGTTTCATTGATAGTTCCTATCCTGATATTGGCAAAATTTGACAAAAGAAAAACACCTTCTGGAAATGATACCGATACACAGGAGCAGGTGATAAGCACTTCTAACTGTAAAAATACTAAGTACTGGTTTATTTTAGATATATTTATTATTGGTCTCGTACTATTCTGGGGATTTCTCCTTGATCCTCTCGGAATAGTTAGCTATGTATCAGGGCTGCATAATGATTATACTCTTTTATTATTAGGTTTAATTTATCCGACATTAATTGTGCTGGCTTGTCTTAGCTTATTAATTTTGATTATTCGTATGTTTATGAGATGGCCTAAATATATATCCAATACTTCGAAATTACAATTAATTCAAAAGGTCGTAATAATTTCCCTCTTTGTATATCTGGTCTTGCCATTTTTGCCGATAATGCCTTCCCCGAAGAAAATGTATGTTAAAGGATTTGAGGCGTATGTAAAAAATAATGCCGATATTAGTGAAATCAGGAACTGGTTTAATTCGCTTAGCCAGGAAGATTATGCCGAATATGAAAGCAAAGGAAAAGTTCCGTGGCGTGAAAGAATTGCTTGGCCCGAAGCAATTTTGGAACTATATCCTACTTCGGTTGCATTATCATGGGATAAAAACTATAACCCGCAAGTCAGGCTTAGATGGGGAAGTGGGGTTGTTGGGCCATGGGGTTTTGTTGTTTTAAATGAAAATATACCGACAAATACATCTGAAATTTCCTGTCCGGATGAATATAGACATGAAATACAAAATGGTGTATATGTGTGGTGCAGTCGTAATTAATTTGTATTATTACAATAAGTTGTAAATATTAAGTGTTATTTTTCAATAATTAATTTAAACTAACCGATTATGAGTTTAACAATACTATGAGTGCTTTTCCGCAAACATATATTAAAACTTGTCATCAGATTATGAAATAAATTGCATGGAAGCTGAGATGATAGTACAAAATTGGATTTGGTTACCGTTTATTTTTGCGTGGGGCTGCTGCATAGGCAGTTTCCTGAATGTTGTGATTTATCGGCTGCCTCGTGATAAGTCGATAGTGAGTCCGCCTTCTGCGTGTCCGAAGTGCGGCGAGCATATTCGCTTTTATGATAATATTCCGCTGTTTTCGTGGATTTTATTAGGCAGAAAATGCAGATTTTGCAAAACGCCTATTTCACCGAGATATTTTGTTATCGAGCTTCTTACAGGACTGATTTTTATTGGTCTTTTCCTGGTTTATTTTCACACGGGTTTCATCGAATCTATCCCTCCGTTATTAAAAGGCGGCTGGCTTGTTTATCTGCTCCATATAATTTTGCTGGCTGCGTTCGTAGCAGCTTCGGCGATAGACCTTGAACTATGGATAATACCACTATCTATCTGCTGGTTTGTTACAGCCGCTGGTTTTATTATTTCTACTATTGCACCTTATGTTATTGATCCGGCTTTGATTCGCGGGAACGCTCTCCTGCCTGTCGCATCGCCCAATACTGGTGCATTAGCCCTGGGAGCGGCAATAGGGCTTGTCGTTTCGATGGTTCTTTTGGCAACTGGTTTAATTAAAAGAAGTTACGAATCTCAGGAAACTCAGCAGGAAAATAAGGATACGAAAGAGAAGGAAAAAATAGAAACAAGTGCGCCTGCGATGAATGAAGAAGATAATTTTAATCATCGTCTTGAGGCTCTTCGAGAAATTATCTTTTTAATGCCGATAATTATCTTTTCGTTCGGAGCATTTTGGTTAACCATGAATGTGGAGCCTGTAAACAACTGGTGGCTGAAATTTTCACAATATCCCGCTGTTTCTGGACTTTTAGGCAGCATTTTCGGTTATTTTATCGGCTGTGGAATTGTCTGGGGAATCCGTATTTTCGGTGCTTTTGCCTTCGGTAAAGAGGCTATGGGGCTTGGAGATGTGCATTTGTTGGGCGCCGCAGGGGCCGTGGTTGGAGCATTTCCAGTTGTTATTGCATTTTTCATCGCTCCATTTTTCGGACTGGCATGGGTAGGGTGCCAAATGTTTTTTAAAAAAATTCGTCAAATTCCTTATGGTCCGTTCTTGTCATTGGGAATTCTTGTTGTTATTATACTGCATGACTATATTATAGAACATTTATATATGCTCTATTTTTTTAATAGGGAATAAGAGTTTTGCAAAAATGAGAAAAGGCATATATTTAGTTTAAGATTCGAAATTTAAGGAGAATTCAAATGCGGTTTATAAATGGAAAAAATATTACAGCAGTAATTAGTTTATTTTTGTTTTTTGCTATGTCCGGCTGCACCAACTGGAAAGCTGAATATGACAAGCTTTATGTGCGCAACCAGAATCTTGAAGGTCAGCTTGCCGCTGCAAAGGAAGATAATCAGGAATACTTTGATCGAATTTCCAGGGATTCACAGACTATAGCAGAACTGCAAAAACAGATGGAGGCAAAAAAGCAAACACCAGCCGAAGCATCTGGCTTCACCGGACTTGATGTTTCATTTAATGCCCAGGAAGGAACAATCATCGTTACACTTCCAAACTCGATTCTATTCGATTCTGGTCAGGCAGGGCTGAAAAAAGCGTCAAGCACAGAGCTAAACAATATTTATTCTGTACTGAGACAAAAATATGCCGGAAAGAAGATAGATGTTGTCGGTCACACTGATACAGACCCCATTCAGAAATCGGAATGGAAAGACAACTGGGAACTTTCCGCACAGAGGTCGCTAACCGTTACAAGATACCTGATTTCGAGAGGACTGGCTGAGAACATGGTTCAGGCGGTTGCATGCGGCGAAAGCAGGCCGGTTGTACCGAATACTTCCGAAGCAAACAAAGCCAAAAACCGAAGAGTCGAAATTGTCGTACATATGAGATAATTACAATAAAATGTCTAAAGCGGCTAAGTTTTTACAGTGTTGTTTATAACGGTCATGCCTTGAAGATATTTTATTAACTTTTGGCGATTAATTTATTATTTATTATTTGTTTTAATTTTCACTTCCCCGTTTTTTTGAATTGAAACAGTTATCGCTCCATCTTTCGATGTATAGTACAGTTTGTTCTGTGCTGTTTGCTCTTTCATTCGAGGTTCTTTATCGCTGCTGCATATCAGGAAATCAGCATCAAGACTTTCAAGAAATCCCGGTTCGAGCGTATTTGTTGAGCCGTGATGGGGAACTATGACAATGTCTGCTTTCAGGTCAGGATACAAATGCAGCAGTTCTTTTTGTGCGAATTGCTCAATATCAGAACATAAGAGTATTTTTGAATTGCCGAATTCAATTAAAGTTACAAGCGATTTATTATTGTCACTTAATTCTTTCTCATAACTGCTCTCATTTTTTGGCCAAAGAATTTGTATATTAATTTTATCGCAGAAAACAGCATTTTCATCAAGCTTCTTAATTTCAGTATTTCTCTGTTTCAGACATTTTATTAAAAAACCTGCTGTGCCCCACTCGTCTATTCTGCTGAAAAAGGCATCATTGGCATAAACATTACCAACGTCACAATATTCGACTATCTCTGGTATTCCATTGATATGGTCGATATCGTTATGGCTTATAATTACAGCATCGACTCTGCTTATTCCGGAATAGCGGAGAAATGGTATAACTACTCTCATACCTATGTTGCTTCGGTACATTGAACCTGCATCAAAAAGTAAATTATGACTATCCGGAAGCCGGAGTACAATCGCCTGCCCGTGCCCGACATCAAGACAGGTCATAACGAGGCTTTCATTATGTGTTTTTTGCCATCTGAGCATACACGGAATAATAATTATTACAATCGCCGCCGATGTTATAAACTGTTTTCTTAAAGCAGGATAACTATGATAAATAAAAATGGAAAAAACAATTATACCATAAAGGAAAACTACTATTTCTAACGGGACGCGTCCAATCAGTATTTCAGATATATCCAGACGGGCTAAAATTTTTACGATTAAAATGAGCAAATCGGACAATTGTGTAACTAAAAATCCTAAAGCAAGGCTCAAGGTCGGCAAGAAGAAAAAAACGACAATCTTCAGGAATCCCAGAATAAGAATAGCACTGACTAACGGGAATACCAGAACAGTCCATATACTTGCAAGCGGCGTAATTGTATGAAAATGATACAGCAAAATTCCAGCGCTCGCCAGCCATGCCGCGAGACCGACAGAAAACAATGTTAAAGCATTATCTATTAGAACATGGATAATATTAAATTTTCTTTGGATTTCATTCGTTGCTTTTTTTCTGAGTAAATCGTCAGCTTTTTCGCGTATAAAGAAATCGATATTTTTTGAAAATAAAATAATACCTAATACTGACGAGAACGATAACTGCCATCCCGCCTCGAAAAGCTGCGTCGGCCTGAAGAGCAATATAACAATTGCGGCTAACGATAATGTATTTATCGAATTTGCCTGACGTCTGAAAATACCTGACAGACAAAACATCAGGGTGATAACCGACGCTCGAAGAGTAGGCGCTCTCGCCGGAACGACTAATAAAAATATCACAACTGCCATTATGCAAACTATCGAGCGTCCCGGCTTCATCAAACCTGCTATTTTGCTAATCCACCAGATTATCCCGATAAGAATACCCATATGCAGGCCTGAAAGACTGATATAATGCGATAGACCTGTTTTACGGAAAGCTTCATTTGTGCTGCTGTCAATATCGCCCCTGTAACCGAGAAGCAGAGCCTGTAACAGTCCGTGACCTGCGGAATCACTGGGCAAATCGCCAATTAATGCAGTTTCTGCAATTTCTTTTATTTTTCTTTTAAGAAAAGGTAAAGTTCCCGCAGATGAGCTATGTAATACCTTTATTCCGGTACTTGACCTAATCGATGCGTTAATATAAACACCATTTTTTGCCATAAAATCGGCAGTATCGAATTGCCCCGAATTTGATGGCGGCTTGAAAACGTCAAGCCAGCAGTATGCCTGAATATAATCACCCGGCTCCAAATCCAAAACAGGCTCATCTATGCTGACGCGTACTTTTCCAGTAGTTCTTGTCCAACCCGGAATTGTTTCGACCTCATCGATTTTCAAATAAAAGCTGCTCCCCGGATCAGAAGGCATAAATTCCGCGAATGCCCAATCCGTGTACTTGCTTATATATGGCTTTGTAAAAACATAGCCGCGAATTGTTGCCAGAACCGGCTCATCTGAAACATAGTTCCTTATATCGTCTGCTTTCGGCTGAATATAATTCGACAGCCTTATAGCCCCCAGATATAGAAAACATGCTAAAGCAAGATATGCTGAAATATACCTGCTTTTACTTGAATTGCCCTTAAAAATGAACAAAATAATCGATGATATCGAAAAGAAAATGAGCAATAGAAACCAGAAATAGACTGGAAAATCGTAAAAGTGCTGAATTGTAATCCCGATAATCAAACCCAAAGCAGCAAACAACAGGGGACTTGTCCCGAAGATATGTTGATGTGTCGGGATGCTCGCCAACTGTTTATCAAGCTGAATTAACTTCCTCTGGATATCATCCATTTGGTAACAGGTTATTTAAAAATAATATAATTAGTTCTGCAAAATTGAAGTTAGACATATATTGTATGAAGAAAATCGGTTTAAAAGATTTTCTTCATACAATCCGCTGCATTGCTGTAACTGCTTATTAATAAATAGTTTAAGTTCATTGTTTAAGAAAGAAAAAATTAAACACAAGCAATTTTTTCTTTCTTAAAGTATGTCTAACTTCAATTTTGCAGAATCCTTAAATAATATAAAATAAAGGAAAAATTTCTCGAAAAACTCAGAATAACACACAAAATCGATTAAAATCAAGGATTTTAAGACAAAAATATTTTAAAAAAATATTAAAATTATTAACAAATCCTAAAATTAGTGTATAATAAAAATTATGAGAAAGACTCAAGCCTTCACGTTAATTGAGTTGCTGGTGGTGATTTCTTTAATCGCCATGATGATAGGTATTTTGCTGCCGGCCATGCAGTTGGCAAGAGATCAGGGGTATGAATTAGTATGTCGTTCTAATCTGCGTCAATATGGCATAGCGCAAACTGTTTACCTTGGCGACAATGATGATTACTACCCGGATTCAAGATTTGCTCTTGTATCAACAGAACAACCAGAACACGGCTATGAAACTTTTTGCAGATGGCATGACCCGAGGTATTTGCCTGACGGTGCACTCTGGAATTATCTGAAAGATGTAAAAACACATTTATGCCCGAAGTTTAGAAGCCTGGCGAAAACCTGCGGCCAAAACCATCCAAGACATAATCCGGATATTGAAATCATTCCTGTGTACAGTTACAGTATGAATGCGTTTTTAGGCTCAAAAGAGTTTGCTTCAGGCAGCGGAGTTGTCAGGGCAACGGAAATAACAAGAAACAAAGCCGAAGTATTTTTCTTTTCCGAAGAAAATATGTGGCTGCGTCCGGGCTGTAACTGGGTTCTTAATGATACATCTCTTTGGGCGAACGGTAACGACTGGTTCGGTACTTTTCATAATGCACCTCGCTCGGATTTAAACAGCGGGACCGCAAATGCGGTTTTTGCAGATGGTCATGCCCAAAGAGTCCAATCCGCTCTTAAAAGCAGTAACCCGAGTGAGAATTCAGAGAAAGAATTCGGTCTTTTCGAGAAATACGGCTGGCCGCATAGGTATCCATACAAACCCGCGGGGAATTAAATATTCCTTCTAATCTGCATTAATCCCGAATGTTTTATACTTTGTATTTCCTATCGAATCGCTGACTTTTATTGTAAGAACATGGTCGCCTTTTGCTAAATATTTATCCGAATCTATAGCGATTGTAAAGTGCTCTTTCATGGTATCATATACCAAATCATCAGGGATAGAGCTTGTCCAGTTTTCATTGCTGTCGATTGTATATTCAAGTTTATCGATGGCGCTGAATTCGTCTGTCGCATCAAATTCAAATATTCTGAATTGGCGGTTATTTTCACGAGTTTTTGTTTCCTTAACCATTTCGACAGACGGCCCTGTATTATCAACAATAATCGGCTCGCTTACTCTGCTTGATGTCAGTTTAGTTGAAGTCGTATTGCTTTTTTCATCGCTGGCGGTAACTCTTACTTCGTAGCGTCCATCTTCAACGGTTTTACCATCCCATTCAAAGGAAGCAGTCTCAAGCTCATCTTTAAGCTTTATCCAGTTAGTTCGACCGATTTTTCTGAAATCAATTTTGTAAATTAATTTATCCTCATTGTCGTCTTCTGCTCTGAAAGCAATTCTGATTGTTCCTTCCTTGCTTACTGTTTGGATTCTGCTGATAGTTACAGATTCAATTTTAGGCGCAAGGTTTGGAACGGTATTTGCGACTGCGATTTCTCTTATAAGAGGAGACGCAGAAGACTTCGTGCTTTGCAGGATAAGCTTATACTGGCAGAATCTTCCGAGAGGGCAAAGAAGCTGAACGGGTCCTGTTATATCTGCAGGTTCAGTCCATGCCGAGAAAGTCGGATCGTTCACATCTTTAACATTCCCGCTGCGAGAAGCAACTTTTATTTTACATCCGGCTGGAATATCAGCTTCAAGCTGTATTTTGCCCCATTGGGCAGGCTGAGCGGCATCGATTAAATCTGAAATATAAGTTCCCTCGGAAGCGAATCCCGAACCTAATTTTATTAACCTTGCGGGATTTGCTGTGCCGAGATAAATATCATCGCCGTCAACTGTAATAGCGGTTATTTGTGCGGCCTGTTTATCCTCGTAAATTATCGACTGCTGCTCCTGTGCAGGATCTATACTGTAAAGATGCGCATTATTTCCTGTTCCGACAAGCAGCTTGTTGTCTTTCTGTGCCAGACAGAAGAAAATCGCCGATTCGCCAAAAATATCTGTGACAAAACCTTCTTTGCTTATTTTGTAAATATTACTGGCTGTTCTGGGTCTTGCTCCCCTGATAACAGGGGGAGTTCCCTGTACCGGTCTGGGCGGTGCGGATTCTTTTATATTTGCGATTTCAAGTTTTCGCTCACCTTCACCGGAAGAGTCCGAGCTTGTCCGGTTTTCTTTTTCATTACCTCCATCACCATCATCGCCTTTATCATCTTTATCTTCTTCCGGCTCCTTCTCAATTTCCGGTCTTCCTGATGGCGGGCCATCCGGCATCGATGCGGCAAATTGCGTCTGAGTTTGTACAATCTGCGCAGTTGTCGCTGCCGCATACAGTGCCGAAGCGGTATTCGCATCAGTTCCGGATGTTTGAGCGTTACTTTTTGTGAAGAAAAGAAGAGATGCGATTTCCGGCTGCTCACTGTCATACAGCACCACAGTTTCCTGGCTGCGAGGATTGATTTTGTAAATCAATCCTCTCTCATCGCTTCCGGCGTAAATAAATCCGTCAGGTCCGACCAAAAGCGACAAAATGTTTTTATCGCGGCTGGTATAAACAATCTGTGATTTTTTGCCAAGCGAATCAAGCTTGTAAATTTTCCCTTTTGGACCCGTTCCCAAATAGATATTACCAGTATCATCAAGAGCAATCGCATATATATATTTTGCGTCATTCGGCTCGAAAACAGTTACCATTTTATCGCCGTCAAATCTGCATAGCCTGCATGTTTTTCCGCTTATGCCAACCAGCAGCCTGCCTGAAATATCAGTTGTCATTGCGAAAATGTGCTCATTTGTCAATTGTTCCTTCATCTCGACAGATCTGCCGGGTTCCTGCTTCTCTGATGTATTTTCGGAAATATTCGTTTTTTCCAGAGGATACATTTTTGTAAGTTTGTTCAGACTGTACTTATAAATGCTTCCATTTGGGCTTGTCCCGAAAAATACAGTCCCGCCGCTTACAACAATGCTGTTTATTGACCAGGCATCTGCAAAATCATCGAATTCGGTAATAACTTTTTCTGCGGCTAATCCGAGCTGTATCGTGCCTCGCGAACCGATTATTGTATTTTCTGTTTTGCCTTTTAATAATTCTGAGCTGCTCGAATGACGGACAATCTTGCTGGTTACAGCAAGAGACGATGAGTTAAAAACCAAACATAATAAAATTGCAATGAATGTTTTTACTTTTATGGAATATTTATTCTTCATTCTGCTCCTGGAATTTCTATTCAAAATTTCTACTGCTCGACAGTGATTTTCATGACTTTCTGATTTGTAACAACCTCACCGATATTAATGCTTTTTTCTATCCAATGCTGGTATGGCCTGATATTCAGACCTCTTTTTTTGTCCTGCATTATAATTGTTTTTGAAGCCGGAAGGTCTGGAAGTTCCGCTTTTTCAAGGGTTACGCCGCCGCTTGGCAAAACCAGTATGAAATACAGCCTGTCCCTGTATATTTCGAGGGCATTATGTATCGCTTCAATCAAATCAGGAACGTTCTGGGCGACGAATTTATGAGGAGCCGCTTTTGTAAGAAACTGCTCATATCCTTTAGGACCGCTTATGCTCAGGTCATACGTACCGGGTTTCAAATCCTTTGGTATTTCAATTTTTTGATTGTATTTCTTCTTTCCTCCGAGGTAAGACTCAATAATAACTCCAACTTCTATTGTATCTCCCGGTTTTACTTTCGAGCTTGACATGTCAACCGACCAAATATTTGAAGTGATATTCTTAGGCTTAACATTGATTTCGCAATCTATAGAAATAATATCAAGTTTTTTATAAGGATTATCCATCAGCAGGCTTACAACAGCAGTACATTCTCCAAGCATTTCATTCAGACCTGCGTCAGTTGAAATATTTCTGCATGATATATGCTCGCCATTTTCGATACCAATATTGAAATTATATTCTATCATGTGCTCCAGCGGCAGGTCACTTGATTGCTGGGCGGCGCCGCTTAGAGCCAATTCGAGATATGCCGGGGTGATAAGCTCATTACTGGCTATTTGACAATTATATGTCCTGATTTGAGAATCGCTGCAATGGTCAATTCGTATTTTTAAAGGAATCGTTTTAGGAGACACTCCGATATGCCCGATAACGCCCGTTGATTTATCTGTTTTTAGTGTGCCGACAGTATCTAAAACAGTAGCCATTTTGAAAGAGCTCTCCATGTTTGACACGATTGTATGCACTTTACCAGTTGCCATAGGTAAATCCACATCGCCAAATCCGAGAAGCATATGGCCAAAACCATAGACTTTATCGCCGATTACTTCGGTTACCGTTCCCATTGTTGAAAGTTTAATATCGCCGCTGACTAAAGGCACGCCGAGACACGCACCAGGTACTAATTTTATATTTTTATTTTCTTCCTGACTGCCGCCGGCGCTTCCGCCGCCTGAAACTACCATAAGACCTAAAGGTTCTGCTATTGATTTAAATTGCTCTGAAACCTTTGCCGGAATGCCGGATGTAATTAATGGACAGGGCAGCGGATTTAATCCAGAGGCAGTTTTGGTTAATCTGGTAAGTGTATTTTTATAGCTTATGTTTATTTGGGCAAAATTTATCGGTTTGGTAAAATCATAATTGAAAACTGCCTGCTTTGTTCTGATATTATTCTGGTCAATAGCGAGCATATCTTCAATCGGAGTAGCTGCATAAAGCGGCTCCTTACTGTAGCTCCATGTATAAGCCAGAGCGCCGGCCAGTCTTCCTTCGATATAAACAGGTGAGCCGCTGCATCCGGCTACAGGACCGGTCCGGATAAACCTTTCGTCTGTGCCTTTAACCAGTATGATATCCTTGCCTACATCAAGATCACGTACAACATCGATTACATCTAATCCGAATTTCTCTATACCGGCAAGACTATACTCGGTCAGGCAATAAGCTTCCATGCCGGGTTTAATTTCGTTAAGACTGATATACTTGGCTGAATCCCATATATGTTCCAGGCCTTTCGGTATAATAACAGATTCTGAATTTGCAAAAATCTGTTGATTTGCGCCGAATATAGGACCTGCGAAAATTGTTAAGGAAGATATGTATAATAGCAGAAATTGTATTGTTTTTTTCAAAATTCAAGTCCTTTCGAGGGCTTTGACATAAAATAATCATATTCCGTCAACCGGATAATAATATTAATCGGCATATATGGCTATTGCAAGATAAAAGAAATCCTGTTAAAATCGTTTTTTTGTTGCCATAGATATATTTTAAATCTATGGCTGAACGAATTAAATGTTCGATATTTAAAAAAATATTAGGTGAGCAAAAAGAAATGAAATCAGAGCATAGACACGAGTTGAAAACTAATGAACTGGCCGCATGGCTGAACAATTTCCCTCAATGGTGCAAAGAGAATATCGGCACGATTATAATAGTCGCGGCAGCAATAGTTGTAGTTGCCGGATACTTCGGATGGAAATCTATTTCTCAAAACGTTCAATCCGGGGAGCATGAAGAATTTACAGCAATGGTGGATAGACTTGTTAATGCGAAAGCGGAAATTGCCATGGCCAGCCAGAGCAGTGATATGTCGTTTGATATGCTGATTCAGGCAAAAGAAATGGAAAAATTTGCAGCAAGAACGGGAAACAATAACATAGGAGCTCTTGCTCTTGTTCAGGCGGCAGACGCGATAAGGACTGAATTGCTTTTCCGCCCTTCAACAATAAGCAAAGAAGATTTGGAAGAAAAGATAAACGAAGCTAAAACACTTTATGCTCAGGCAATAGAGAAATCTACGAAAAACAGTACTGTAATGGCTTTAGCAACGCTGGGTTTGGGTCTTTGTGCCGAAGAGCTTGGTAATTTCGATGAGGCAAAGAAGATATATACCGATATTGTTACAAATCCCGTTTATGATGGTACCGCAGCAGTAAGCAAAGCAGATTTACGTCTCAATACGATGGACAATTATAAACAGGATATTGTATTTCTGCCCGCACCTCCGCCGCCGGCTCCGGATCCTAATACGGACTTTGATCCTCTGATTCAGCAATTGCGTAATGCATCCAGAAAACCTGCGGATTCCAACGTTCCTTCGGATATAAATATTCCATCGAAAGCAGATATAGAGCAGGGAAAAACGGATGTAAATTTGCCTGTGAGTGTTAATCTGCCGGGCGAAGCAAATTTACCCGTTGATGAAAATTAATGCAAAACAGTGAGCCACAAAGCGAGAATCCGGAAATAGAAAACGGCCTGGAAGAACCTGATGAGGCTGAATACGGGGAACCTTTATTATTTCACGTGGGCAGCTCAATAAAGGAACGCAGGCTTGATAAATATCTTCACAGCCGATTCAGCAACCTTAGTCGGAGTAATATTCAGGATGCAATAAAACAAGGCACCGCCAGAGTAAACGGCAAAATCGGAAAACCAAGCCTGAAACTGAACCCGGGGGATGAAATCAGTTTTATTCTGCCTGAACCGCCTGTTAGAGATATTCTTCCCGAAGATATACCATTGAATATCATTTATGAAGATGAAGATTTGATTATCTTAAATAAGCAGGCTGGCATACTGGTACATCCCGCTCGCGGAAATACACACGGTACTCTTGTAAATGCACTGGTGTTTTACTCTAAAGATTTGTCGAGCGGCCTTGGTGAATTTCGCCCGGGCATCGTGCATCGTCTCGATAAAAACACAACCGGTGTTATGATAGTTACAAAAAATAATAACGCACAATGGAAAGTTGCCAAACAATTCGAGAATCGTCAGACGCAGAAAACATACCTTGCGATTGTGCATGGTACACCTGAACTGACGGCAGACCGTATTAAAGCGGCTCTCGGCGTCCACCCGCAGATTAGGGAAAAATACGCAATACGCCCTGAAAATGGAAAAGAAGCAATTACATTTTATGAAGTTATTGAGGCATTCAGGGGCTTTTCTTTTCTGGAATTAACTCCAAAGACTGGCAGAACACACCAGTTAAGGGTACATTTGTCATATCTTAAACACCCGATTGTCGCTGATGACATGTATGGCGGGAAACTTGTGTATCAATGGCAGTTGGAAGATTCCGAACCAGTTGTCCAGGAGCCTGTTATCAATCGTGTTGCATTGCATGCTTTCAGCATTGAATTCAAACATCCTCGCACTGATAAAATGGTTAAATTCGAAGCGCCGCTTCCTGACGATATGCAAAATCTTCTCACTATTCTGAGAAAATATCGGAGCATACAAACTCAATAATAATTTTCTTTTCAAATATATGGAAAAAATAATGCAGTAAAATATTATTTTGTTGCATAAACAGGGAAATTTAAGTACAAAGCAAAAAGCATAAAATTAAACAGCAAGGATTCAATTAAAAATCGGAAGGATTACGGATGGCGATTTCTGAATACTATATGCTGCCTCCGATGCCCGAAGGGCTTGAAGGATTAGCCGAGTTGGGACTGGATTTGCGGTGGTCATGGTCTCATAAATCAGATGTGCTCTGGGAACAAATAAACAGCGAACTATGGGATTTGACACGAAATCCATGGCTTATTTTGCAATCAATCTCTGGAAGACGTCTCAAAGAATTAGCGGGAAATAAGTATTTTAAGCAGGAATTACAGGAACAGGTCGAACAGTACAGAAAATATTTAAAAGATGAAACCTGGTTTTCCAGAACACAGAAAAATTCATCCATGACGATTGCCTATCTTGGCATGGAATTCGGACTAAGCGAATCATTGCCTATTTACTCAGGCGGCCTGGGCATATTAGCCGGAGATGTTTTGAAAACCGCAAGCGATTTGGGTGTGCCTGTTGTTGGAATTGGTCTTCTCTACCAACAGGGATATTTCCGGCAGGTCATAAATTCCGAGGGCAGGCAGATAGAATATTACCCATATAACGATCCAAGTCAGCTTCCAATTCTTCCTCTACGAGACAAAGAAGGTCAATGGCTGTATGTAAACGTTCAATTTCCGGGAAGAGTTGTAAAACTGCGAATCTGGGAGGCGAAAGTAGGCAGGGTGAAACTGTATTTGCTCGATAGCAATGATCCATCAAACGGCCCGGCGGACCAGTGCATTACCGCAGAACTATACGGCGGGGGGCATGAAATGAGACTCCAGCAGGAAATGATACTCGGAATAGGGGGCTGGCGAACATTAAATGCTCTTGGAATAAAAGCACAGGTCTGTCATCTTAACGAAGGTCATGCCGCTCTGGCTGTTATAGAGCGTGCAAGAATGTTTGCAAAAGAAACGAAGCAGACATTTGAAGTTGCACTTGAAGCCACGAAAGCAGGAAATGTTTTTACTACTCATACACCTGTAGCAGCAGGATTCGACAGATTTGCTCCTTCTTTGGTATATCAATATCTCAGGGGATATGCAGAGTCACTTGATATTGGCATCGAGGGACTTATTAATTTAGGGAGGGAAAATCCCGGAGATACTTCTGAACCGCTGAATATGGCATATCTTGCCGTTCGTGGTTCCGGCATAGTCAATGCTGTAAGCAGCCTGCATGGGCAGGTAAGCCGCCAGATTTTCCAGAATTTATTCCCTCGCTGGCCGCAATGGGAAATTCCTATTACTCATGTTACCAACGGCGTACATGTACCTTCGTGGGATTCTGAAAGCGCAGATAAATTATGGACAGAAACATGTGGAAAAGACAGATGGATTGGCACTCTTGATACGTTAGAGTCTGGTATGAAAAAAATTTCGGATGAGACTCTCTGGGAATTTCGCTGTGAAGGGCGATTTCGTCTTGTCGAATATGTAAGAGATCGTCTTGCAAGGCAGCTCGAAGCTTCGGGAGCTTCCGAAGAAAAATTAGCACATGCCCGGGAGATTCTAAATCCGGATGTGTTTACAATCGGGTTCGCAAGGCGTTTTGCTGCGTATAAGCGTCCCAATTTGCTTATGTATGACCCGCAGCGTTTGAAAGCATTGCTGTTAAACAGTGAACGTCCGGTACAAATAATAATCGCAGGCAAAGCACATCCTCACGACGAGCAGGGTAAAACGCTGATTGCATCCTGGTCTGATTTTATTCGTCAATCCAATGCTCATTCGCATGTGATTTTTCTTGCTGATTATGATATGTCACTTGCCGAGCATCTTGTACAGGGAGTGGATTTGTGGATTAATACGCCGCGAAGACCTTGGGAGGCAAGTGGAACAAGCGGTATGAAGGTGCTGGTGAACGGAGGATTAAACTTTTCGGAACTCGACGGCTGGTGGTCTGAAGCATACAAGCCTGAAGTCGGATGGGCTTTGGGGGACAGGTGCGAGCATGGAGACGACCTGGATTATGACGCATGTGAAGCACGGCAGCTTTATAGAATTCTCGAAGAGGAGATTGTGCCGTCTTTTTATGAAAGAAATGCAGAAGGAATTCCGACTCGCTGGGTTTCAAAAATCCGTACGAGCATGACAGAGCTTACGCCGCGTTTCAGCAGCAACAGAATGCTTCGCGAATATGTAGAGAAGTTATATTTGCCTTCACTTGCTGCATTCCAGGAGCGAAGCAAAAATAAGGCGGCTAAATCAAAAAAACTCTCTAATTATAAAAAGACAATTCAGGATAATTTTTCAAAAATAAATTTTGGCAATATAGAAGTTAATTCCAAAAACGGTCAATATTATTATAAAGTACCGGTTTTTTTTGACGGGATTGAGCCTGATAATATCGCAGTACAGCTTTTT
>JAFGEF010000109.1 GCA_016931715.1 Sedimentisphaerales bacterium | reverse complement strand
CAGAATTTCCTGGAGACCATCAAGCAGGACGGTAAACCCGATCGACTCGTGAAGCAGTATGAAGGGACAGTGTTCCTGCCCGGAGATCCTGCAGCTAATTATGTGCGAGGGCAGCGGCATCCCGGAATGGAAGCAAAAAAGGACAAATGGGGGACTATGATTGTGTGGCCGGTTGGATCACCTGGTGCAATGCCAAAAGTCACACAGGAGACGAAGGTGGTTCGTGATGTGAGGAGGTGGCGAGATTTTACGAAGGTACCTGACCTGGTTGCAAACTGTTCTGACCAGGCATTGTGGATCCCGTATCTGGAAAGGGTAGCGAATGTGGACCGGGAGAATACGCTGGTAATGGCGTGGGCTCCGACGGGACTATTTGAGAGGCTGCATTTTCTGATGGGATTTGAAGATACGCTCATAAATCTGATGATAGAACCTGAAGCGATGAAGGATTTGTGTGCAGCGATTGAGGAATACCGCTATCATTTTATGAAGCTTATTTGCGATATAGCCATGCCGGACATCATGCTCTCGCACGACGACTGGGGAAGCAAGTCAAATCTCTTTATGCAGCCTGATCTATGGAGACAGTTCATTAAACCAAACTATGTTCGGGTATATGGATACCTGAAGAAGAAAGGTGTCATTATCATGCACCATGCCGATAGTTTCATGGAGCCGATTGTGGAAGACATGGTGGAGCTTGGGATCGATATATGGCAAGGCGTGCTGCCGCAGAATGATATCAGGAAGCTGCAAACACAACTGCGAGGAAGAATGACGTTGATGGGTGGAATAGATGCGGCGATTGTGGATAAGGAGAATTCGATTGAAGAGGAGATACGCATGCATGTTAGGGATGTGTGTGAGCGTTTCGGGCCGGGGGGACATTTTATTCCGTGCATTACATATGGTGCACCTGGAACAATCTATCCGGCGGTTGACAGATACATTAACGATGAAATCGACCTGTACAACAGGGCGAAATATGATTTGTAGAATAAGGTATATGTCACTGTTTGGTCTTGTACTAACTGGAACATAAGAAAATACAGAATTTATTACAAATCTTTATGAAAAAGAACATTCATATTGTGAGGCAAATCAAACGCTTGAAACCGATACCGATTGGAAATAGCTGATGTTTAAAAGTGCTGAAAAACTTAAATCTATAACGTGTCGGGCGGTTACGGTCTGTACGAAAACAGGTACTGGAATAAAGGTTAAGTATAAAAGAGCATGTTTTTATTCAAATTTCCGGTAAAACTGTATTTAGATAGAAGTTTCTTGACTGTTCAGAATAATTTGGGTAGGATTATTGATGTTATGGGGGAAAATTATGTTCTTTAATCGTTTAAATGGGAAATGTCAGATGATTTGATGAATTATTTCGAGTAATAAATAAATGCATAACACAGAAAACTTAATGCAAAACGAAATACAAGGTTCTTATCAGGATGTTGATTTATTTCACTACCGTTCGGATGGTTCCGTCAATTGTGCTCGTGATGAAGTTATAAATGAGCAGCCAGTGACAATCATGATTGATAAAGTTGGCAGTTTTACAGTAATGAGTACACCTGTAGATATTAAGGCTCTTGCCATAGGTTTTATATTTACTGAAGGATTAATTGACAGCATAGAAGATGTAATCGTTAGCAACACTAAACCTGAGCTGCCAAATGTTATAGGTATCGAAGTTCATGATCCCACAAAAATCAAGATTGGGCGCAATCTTATTATAGCAAGTTCCTGTGGAATGTGCGGAACAAGAAATATAGAAAGAATGTTTAAAAATATAAAGAGATGTAATAATACCTTCAAAATTTCTAACCGACGTATTATTATTATTATGCAACAGATGAGGGGCTATCAACATATTTTTGAAATCACCGGCGGCTCACATGCTGCAGCTATTTTTAACAATGACGGGAAAATCATTGCTGTTGCAGAAGATATTGGTCGCCATAACGCTCTGGATAAAGTCATTGGTAAATGTTTGTTGGCTGGATTAACTACCAGGGGTTGCGGCCTTGCATTATCTGGCCGTGTAAGTCTCGAAATCGTTACTAAAGCAGCCAGAGCCGGTATAGAACTAATTGCTGCTGTTTCAGCAGTTTCATCTTTTGCAGTCTCAGCAGCGGATAGATGGAACATCACTTTATGCGGTTTTGTCAGACCGGATAAGATGAACGTTTATACGAAACATGAAAGAATAAATAACAATAACGAATAGACTATAATATTGATTATTTAAATACAGGTAATTATAATAATCAAATATTAGGAATGAAGACAGATGAATCGATAAAGTACAAATCTCTCAATACTTTATTTAATTGATACCGTAATATAATTCATATATAAGAGATAAAATATCTGGAGTAAGATGGATATTTGTTTTAACAGATCAAAAATTTTCGGCGCCATAATTGCCGGCGGCAAAGCGGGCAGGTTAGGAGGTATCATAAAAGGTAATTTGAAGATCAACAATGATAATACAATTATTGATCATCTGATTCGACAATATCGACATGCTGGTATCAAGGAAATTGCAATTATAGCAAATGATTCACGTCCATATCAGGCTTATAACCTTGAGGTTATCCCTGATTTGCGTATTGGTATAGGTCCTTTAGCGGGTATCGAATCGGGTTTAAATTATTATAAAGGCCGTTGCGATGCTGTTTTGTTCCTGCCTTCTGACATACCCAACATCACGGCAAATGAAATATCGGTCTTAAAGGAAGCTTTTATTACAACAGAACAACCTGTTGTTTATCCTGCTACTTCTAATTTAGAAAGTCATCCTTTATGTGCGGTAGTAAATTGTGACCTCAAAGAAACAATTACTTCTGCTATCGATCATGGGCAGCGAAAAGTCAGGGATATTTGGGAACAAGTCAATGCCCGAATTGTACAGTTTCCTGACGAAAAAGTGTTTTTCAATATAAATACTCCTTTTGATATAAAACAGTTACGAGCGACTTATTATGAAAAAAAAGATTTATGCTGAATCTGCAATAGCAGAAAATTTACGAGAGTTCTTTAATACGGAGAAAATCAATATAGAGGTTACCTCAGAGCAGGCCGACAATATCAAAATTGTTAAATGTAATGACCGTAGAGAAAGTGATATAAATACAATTTATGCAGGCGGCTCTATTTCCTGCGAGACTGCTCGTAAAATTGCTTCTTTAACAGGTATCCCATTAAACACCATGGGCAAACTGATGAATCATCTGGATGTGAAGATTCGCCGCTGCAGTTTGGGTTGTTTCAAGTGAGCTTAATCTGGACTATTTGCGGGGCTGGTCAAGGTGTTGGCAAAACAACCTTAGCCTTAAAGTTATGTGAGGTTTTACCTGAAAGCATCTATGTCAAATGCGGGCATGGCGCAGCGAAATCCGGCAAGCCCGGCATTTTTTTTAATAATCTCACTGAGTTGGATACTTTTATGCAAGCAAATAGAAACATCTACAAACACATTATTGTAGAGTCAAATGCTTTTGCCAAACTTTCAAAGAGTGACATCTTCATTTATCTTGATGGTGTTATCGGGAAAACTCATTTTCGCAGCGATGCAGGGCAACTGATGGCGTCAGCAGATATTTCAGTCTGCATGGATACAGCCCTGGAGTCATGGAAAAAAGTCCTTGCTTCCAAAATTGGCTCAGAGGCTGTTTGTGAAGCTGTCTGTGATTTGCTCCTTTCACAGAAAAAGTATTTACTAAGCCGGTTTTCGGATATATAAAACAAAACTCGGAAATGATTTTATTTTGCCTTGTGATACTTTAGTATATTGATAACTTTTGCGATTGAACCCGTTTCGTTTGCAGCAATTTGTTCATATGGGATATGTGAATATAATTTAATAATGTCTTCAACCAATTCCTGCCGGACAACAAGTAATGTTATGATATTACCGTAAGATAACATAGAATCTACAGATTTTCGCCAAATCCGGCCGGAAAGCTCGGAAGGTCCGAACTCATCGACGATAATAAGGTCAGCGTTTTCTATGGAGTTTTTACTTAGAGCTTTTAAACCAATTTTAAGACCTTCTGATAAAAATGTGAAATGTCTTTTTCCCTGTATATCGTTATTGCGTTTGGCTAAAGGCTTCTTTAAGGCACTTACTAAATCGTATGCATAAAAGCCGTTTAATATACCATCGTTGTATATGGAAGGTGCTAACAAGCCTGCAATACGGAATCCTTCTTTTCGGGCTGAATTAACAAGGTCCAAAGCACGTGTTGTTTTGCCACTGTGCTTTGGACCTGTCCATAAAATAAGTAT
>JAFGEF010000108.1 GCA_016931715.1 Sedimentisphaerales bacterium | reverse complement strand
GTTCGGTATGAGTTCACCATCCCCATCCTGAAAAAAATCAGGATGAGGATGCCACCCATTATCTCAGGAAGCTAAGTTTCTTTCGCAAACATCCTGTAAATCTGGTTCGGTGCTCAGGATGACAAATTATGTTAAATATTTATTATAACAAAGGTTATAACAGAATTTAATTTATAACCGGTCAGTTTGAGTTATTAATTTTTTTAATTTCCCCTTGACCAGACTCTTAAAAACCTATAAAACATCCGCAAAATGGTCTATATTCGAAATAACATAAATGTACAAACATACAAGGCGTTGCTTTGTACATTTATTATTTATCCTCTTATCAGGAAAGCTGTATGATCAAGGATATGATTTTCGGGACGGTAGGGGGTCTGGGTCTGTTTCTTTTCGGTATGAGCCTGATGTCTGACGGCCTGAAGCAGGTAGCAGGTCAAAAACTGAAAAACATTCTTGAATCGATGACAAAAAGGGCGTTAGTTGCTTTCTTTGTAGGAGCAGGTGTAACGGCATTAATTCAGTCAAGTTCGGCTGCTACTGTAATGGTTATTGGTTTTATTAACGCCGGGCTTCTCACATTAAAACAGGCAATCACTGTTATTATAGGAACAAATGTCGGCACAACCGCAACTGCCTGGCTTGTTTCCATTTCCGGAATTGGTTCATTAAAAATCTCTCTTTATGCGCTTCCGGCTGTTGGTATTGGCTTTCTGTTGACAACGTTATGTAAAACACGAAGAAACAAGGGTATCGGTCACATAATGCTTGGCCTGGGAATTTTATTTCTCGGTCTCGATTTTATGAAAGATGCTTTCACGCCGCTGGAGGAAAGCATAAAGGTACAGGAGCTTTTCATATCGCTTGGCGACAAACCTCTGCTTGCAATTTTAGCAGGTGCGGTAGTTACAATGCTGATACAAAGCAGTTCTGCTTCAATCGCCATTGTTCAACTGCTTGCCGTGGGAGGAGCTTTCGGCACAAACTGGCAGACAGCTCTTGAGGTTTCTATACCTTTTGTTTTAGGAAGCAATATAGGCACGACAATCACCGCTCAAATTGCGGCTTCACAGGCAAATCGCAACGCCAAACGGGCAGCATGTGCGCATACAATTTTTAATGTGCTGGGTTCTTTAATAGCTTATCCGTTTGTTCTTTCAGGGCTTTATAGCTCTTTCGTTTTGATTATCGCTCCCTGGGAACTTGGGCAGAATACAATTGCGCCGTCAATAGCTATCGCACATACAATTTTTAATGTTGCTAACTCAGCTATATTTTTACCGATGTCAGGCCTTTTGGCAAAGATAGTTCTCAAAATTATTCCTGAGAGACCGGGCGAAGCTTTAGTAAGACCTGTTCTTCTCGAAAGGCATCTGCTCGAGACACCGGTAATAGCTTTGGAACAGGCTGAACGTGAAATTGTTCGCATGGCAAAAACCGCAAAGAAAGCTTTGAGGGAAGCGATTGACGGAATCCTTAAGGACGATAGAAAGAAATTAGCTTATGTTCTGGAAATCGAAGATTATATCGATACATTTCAAATTGAAATAACAACATATTTGTCTGAGATGTCACAGGTTCAGTTATCTAATGAAGTCGCAATAGAGCTTCCTGTTCTGCTTCATACTGTAAACGATCTCGAGAGAATCGGGGACCATGCAGTGAATATTGAAGAAATTGCACAGCGCAAGATAGAACAGAAATTAACCTTCAGTGAACCTGCGCTGGAAGAGGCTGAAAGGCTGCGAATCGAAATAAGCGGAATGTTCGACAATATTATTGATGCTTTGGAGCATGACAATATCGATTCGGCTAAAATGGCACTGCACAAAGAAAATAATATCAACATTATGCAGATAGAATTCCGGCGCAGCCATGTGGAAAGGATGAGCAACTCGAAGTGTTCCGCTGAAACCGGTCTTATTTTCATTGACCTGGTCGATAATGTCGAGAAAATCGGCGACCACCTGAAAAATATTGCCCAGGCTATCATCGGAGGTCTCCAGTGGGAGGGAGTAAAACCCAAAAATTCTATCGAATATTAAAACAAGCTATTGTTATGTCGGCAGTATTAGGGTAAAATGCAGATTATGAAGAATCTGCTTAGAGATATTGTTTTGGTTTTATTATTTCTGCTGATTATTGCAGGGGGGGTAACTGCATCGGAATACGGCTATTCCGGCGATTCAGGCAGAGAAACGAAAGCCGCTGTTATTACATGCAAGGGCGATATCGATTATGGTCTGCATATTTCAATCAAACGAAGAACAAAATTAGCGATCAACCAGGGCGCTACTTATCTTATCTATGAAATCGGCACTTATGGCGGCCTGCTTAAATCCGCTGACGATATTTCAAAATACCTGATTCTCGATATTCCGCAGTTCTATCCCAATGCACACACAGTCGCGTATGTAACTACGGAAGCTATTTCAGCAGGCGCATTGATAAGCGTCTCGTGCAAAGACATAATAATGAGAGAGCATACCACAATAGGGGATTGCGCCCCGATTTCTCTCACAGGACCAATTGAAGGTGTGGAAAGAGAAAAAGTTGAGAGCCCTACACGAGGATTTTTTTCCAGAGCCGCACAGGCTAATAATTACCCCGAAGCTCTGCTTCATGCTATGGTCTCGATAAACATAGAAGTTTATAGAATAAAGAATCTTAAAACAGGTGAATATGAATATTTTAAGGGCGATGGTCTGCCTGATGATGCCAACAATTATGCTGTCGAACAAAAAGAGCTTGTCGATAGCTCTGATGAAATATTAACTCTCACCGCTTCTAAAGCACTGGAATATGGTATTGCAAGAGCGGTCGTGAAAGATGTTAACGAAGCTCTCGCTTTCCTGGCTGAACGTGACGGGGTAAAGTTCACCAGTGAACCGATTATACTCGAAACGACATGGTCCGAAGAATTGTCACGCTGGCTGAATTCTTCGGCTGTGATGGCTGTGCTTATCCTGCTGGCGTTACTGGGAGTTTATATAGAATTTAATACGCCGGGACTGGGGCTTCCGGGACTTGTGGCGGTAATATGCTTTGTCATAATCATTGGCAGCAAATATATCAGCGGCCTGGCAAACTGGATTGAAGTTGTGCTGTTCTTCCTTGGGGTCATTCTGCTGCTGATCGAATTATTCCTTATTCCCGGCTTCGGTATCACTGGAATTACTGGTATAATATTTATTCTGACAGGTTTATTTGGAATGCTGATTAAAAATGCCCCGGATGAAATGCCATGGCCAAGCAATCCTCTTCAATGGAGCGATTTCAACAGGGGAGTTATAGGATTATCAGCGGGGCTGGGCGGATTTATATTATGTGCCTGGCTTTTGTCGAAATATCTGCCGAAAATTCCATTCCTTGGCGGATTGGTACTTGTCCCTGATTCTTCAGTACGTGACATAGTAATGCCTGTAAATATGACCAGGCCTGCCGAAAGTGAAACTGATACTCCTCGTATTGGTGACATTGGCGAGGTGATTTCGACACTCAGGCCGACCGGAAAAGTGAAATTCGGTGATGCAATTGTTGATGTTGTCGCTGAAGGGGACTTCGTTAATATTGGTACCAGTGTTGAAATTACCGGAATTCACGGCAACAGGGTGGTTGTTAAAGTCGTGTTTAAGGAATTTTAGGACGAATTTTATGAGCTTGTTCATACTTGCCTGCATTCTGTTTTTTCTATGTGCGTGCCTGATTATTGCAGAGGTATTCATTCCGAGCGGCGGTTTAATAAGCATTATGGCGGTTTGTTGTGTCGTTGGGGGAATCGTTGTCTGTTTTCACATTAGCACGCTTGCAGGCTGGATTGGCATCATAATGGCGATTATAATGATACCAGGAGTATTAATTATCGCTTATAAAATACTGCCAAAAACAAGATTCGGCAAAAATGTTACACTTGCTCCGCCGGAACGACAGCAGGGCGATGCTGTTCCGGATACACATAGTTTAAAAGAAATGCTCGGTGCAGTCGGAACTGTTATTTCTCCTCTGCGTCCTGTGGGAATGTGCAATTTTTCCGGACAAAGACTTGAATGTGTTGCCGAAAGCGGTTATCTTGATAAGGGTAAAAAAGTTAAAGTAATTAAAATCGAGAGCACTCAATTGACTGTTCGCCTGGTTTAAAATATTTCTTGAAAGGACTTTTAATATGCTTAGTTTAACAAACATGATTCTGGGTCAGAATGATCCTCCAATTTTTTATATTGTATTAGTTGCTATCGCAGCAATTATTCTTTTTGTAATACTGATTCTTGTTGTAAAATTCGCAAGACTGTGGCTTCAGGCTTATTTTTCAAGAGCGGATGTAAGGCTTTCTGAGCTTATCGGAATGTGGCTTCGGAAAGTGGATTCCAAGACCATCGTTCTAAGTAAAATTACAGCGATACAGGCAGGCTTGAAGCTTACAACCAAGGACCTTGAAAGTCATTACCTTGCCGGCGGCAGGGTTCCAAATGTCGTTCGTGCCCTCATCGCGGCTAACAGGGCAAATATCGCTTTGTCCTTTCAGACTGCAACTGCTATAGACCTGGCCGGTCGGGATATTCTCGATGCGGTACAGACAAGCGTTAATCCAAAAGTTATCGATTGTCCAGACCCCAAAAAGGGTAAAGAGACGGTCGATGCAGTCGCCCAGGATGGTATTCAACTGAAGGCTAAAGCGCGTGTTACTGTCCGTGCCAACATTCAGCGACTAATCGGAGGTGCCACGGAGGAAACAGTAATCGCGCGTGTCGGTGAGGGCATTGTTTCTACAATTGGAAGCAGTATCACGTATAAGGGTGTTCTTGAGAATCCCGAACGTATCTCGAAAGCTGTGCTCGGCAAAGGTCTTGATGCCGGAACTGCATTTGAGATTCTTTCGATTGATATCGCCGATGTCGATGTCGGTGATAATGTCGGCGCACAGCTTCAGGCCGCCCAGGCGGAAGCGGATATGAGACGTGCAAAAGCCGAAGCGGAAAAACGCAGAGCTATGGCGGTCGCACGTGAGCAGGAAATGCGTGCTTTAGTTGTGGAAAACGAGTCCAAGGTACCATTGGCTATGGCCGAAGCATTCAAGAAGGGCAATCTCGGTGTTATGGATTACTATAAAATGAAGAACGTAATCGCCGACACATCGATGCGTGACTCGATAGCTAAACCAAAAACTAAGGAATAAAAAATACTCTGGATTATTGCCGCTGCATGTTGATTAATATGCTCCGGCGGTAATATTATGAATGTTTATTTTCTGCAATTTGTTTTAGGACGTGGAAACGATAAATCAGGAGATATTGTCGAGTTATTGATATTTGTCGTCTTTATTGTGGCGATGCTGCTGAAAAATATTTTTATTTCAAAAAAACAAAAAGAAAAAGAACAGGAGCAAAAAAAACCGATTTCCCGCACATCGTCTCAAAGAACCGCTGCCAGCTTCGAAAAGGCAACAATTCAAAGAGAGCGTGTCGAGCATTTTCTTGAAAGTATTCTTCAGCCTAAAAATTTTTCTAATCAGCACCCTTCCAAGCCTGTCGCGCAAAAACCACAAACAGCCTCATCATCTATCCCTGTTCCCGCAAAAGTAACTCCTTCACCAAAATCTTTTACAAATAAAACATTTGCTAAAACGGAGTTTGAAAATGTGCAGGCTAAGAGTTCTCCGATTATTGAGACTTCTTTGGGTGCAAGCATAATGGATCTTCCAACGATTGAAACAAAATTAGAAGCAGCCGAATTAAAGGAAGAGCCGGTTAAAGAGGTTCCTGAGAATATTATCTATCACAATAGGCCATATAAAGATAAAGTGTCTGGAAAGAAAGCATTTGGTTTGCTGCCTGTTTTTTCAGATTCTGATGATTTGAAAAGGGCTATCCTGTATTCCGAAATTCTCGGCAAGCCGCTCTCAATACGAGAATCTCAAACAACATATTAATCCAGAAGCCAAAGCTGCCTGGAAAATCAATACGATTTATAACGTCCTATAATGTATGTT
>JAFGEF010000107.1 GCA_016931715.1 Sedimentisphaerales bacterium | reverse complement strand
GCCAAATTCAAGAAGAATACAGTGGCTTAGCCATCCCCAAGGGAGACACAGGATACAGGACACAGAATGGAAAAACAAAGCCAATTTATAGCTAACGACCAAATACTAACGGCTAACGACGATAAAGCTACGAAACAAAGCCAAATTCGTGTATAGTTGCACGTGACTGATGATTCGTGAGTTGATTTGCGGAACAAAGCATAAAAAACAAGTCATTTCATAACCTGTTGAGAATTATGAAATGACTTGCATTATAGACAAGTATGTTATGTGCAGCTTCAATGCTCTTACATTTTCGCGGCAGGCTGACTTTTCATCATTTCCTGCTGGATAGTCATAACAGCTTTCATGATTTCCTGCACATGCTCTTTTGGAAGAGCTAAATGGATGGTCATTTTGCCGTTATCGGTTTTGCCGTCTATGACGAGGCTGCTTTTTGTCTGAATATCTACTGACGGGATTGGAAGCGGAGCTATTGCGGTAACCATACTGGAACCCATTTTGAAAAGGCGCAGCAGGTTCATAGAAACGAAAAAGTCCGCCTTTTCAGCGCCTGGTATGAGTGACAAAGCGGCTTTAGTTTCGGAGCCGAGCTGTTTTGCCTGTCCGGCCTGAATCTTATCTATCAGTTCGTGCAGGGTCTTGTCTGAATCGCTTCCGATGGTGCTGGCGAATAAACCATTCACTATGCCCCAGCGATACTCGAAACCGTCCCCATACATTGATTGTATCATTTGTGCCTGCGGAGCAGCAGTATCAATGGCTTTCAAAGTTAATTTAGCTGAGTCGATAGAAACGCCCTTATAAGTTTCAACGCCGCGGTTAATTTTGAAGCCGGCATCTATTCCCATGCTTTTATAAATATCGAGAAAGCCAGTACTTGTCATCAGTTCTGTTGATTCGCCGAGTAGCTGCTGAAATTTCTTTTCGTCTTTTACAGCGATAATATATTTTCCTTTGAAAGGCGGTTTCGTACCTGCATTTTCAGCAAAAGTATATACCACCGGGCCTGCAACACAATCGATTACATTTGCAGTGAGAGCTTTCATTTTCTGGAGATTTTCCTGGCTAATCTTCCCGCCGCCAAGCATGGAAAGCAACTCTGCCTGGAAATCCACAGCTTCTTTCCCCAGGGCGCCATCAATTGTAAACGCAACATTCATCATTGCTCCGTCTTCAAGATACGGCAGTAGATTATTTTCCTTTGCAGATGGATTTGACGTGAACATTTTTGCTATTTGCGTTCCCGGAACGGCGGTAGTAACATTCGTAATTTTCAAAGCTCCGGCTGTCGGATTGATTGATAAGCTTGTGGACTTTGCTTCTTTCATAAATGTATCAATCATTTTGACGTAGATATTCATTATGTTCTGAATCTCTGCGGTTGAAATTCCGGTTTCAGCGGCCGGAATATTTGACATGCTTGCCTTGATGCCTTCTATTGCGCCTGTCAGCATCGGCCCGAACGTTTTTGATGCCTGCTGAATATTTCCATAAATCCAGACCGGCTCGCTTACTGCCAGTTTTGCTTCCGAAGCATCCAATGTACTGCTCAGCGAAGTTTTTCCTGCTGTCGGGCTGCTCATCAGTTTCTTATATTTTACGAGATTATCATATTCATTTGCCCATGTTATGAGCGCATTATTGCCGGACTGTGTCACTAATATGACGGGATTACCAAGTGACAATATTTTTGCGACACCGTTGGAGTCGGCGGGTGTTTTACTTGCTATGCCGTCAATAAACTGCTTATAGTCAGTGACAGGGGCAAGTACGCCAATGAAAATGTCCGGCATTCCGCTTGCCTGAGCCTCCTGGCTGTTTAGAACTGCTCCGAACGCCGCGATGTTTCCGTTCATATTCAAGCCTGCCAACTGTGGACTTCCCAGCAGATTTGTCAGTTGTCCCTGAACGAGCGGCGATACACTAATAGGAGAGACTCCTGATAAAAACTGATCCAATTGAGTCATTGAGCCGGTAAAATTGTTAATGCGAACACAAAATAGAGTTTCGGCGGGTATGCTTTTCAGTATCTGGTCATTTTCCGGACTTTGTGCGGCTATTGGCATTGTAAAAATAATTAATACCAGTGACGAGACTAAAATATTTCGAAAATTCCTTAAAATTGCCATTTTCTTTTACCTCCATAAAATTAATAAATATTTTTTCTTTTTTCACACGAATAATCAGTTCTTATATTATAAAGAACGTTTATATAAACGGAAACTTTTAAATTTTATCAAAAAAACAAAAAATATTTCGATAAAGACGAATTTTTTGCCAATCAGCTTCCTTTTTTAAGATAGTTTTTTTATAGGGCAATAGCATTAATTATAGGTCTGAAAGTATAAATAACAAGATATTTATGAGCGATTTTGGGCCTATCATGTCTTGAGCAATCCGGAAAACAGACGATATTAAATTGTTTTGCAGAGTTCGCAATGATGAAAATGCGTTTTTTGTGTATGTCGGACAATATTTAATTTCTTTGCCCAATTGCTCTTACGTCTATTAAGAAGTTAAGCGAGTATGACAAAAAGACGATAAAATTCATCATAAGGAAGCGTGTTTTAGTCAAACTGTATATGGATGAATTGAAAAAAATGTTATATGGAAGCCTATTGACATGAATAATATAAAACCTCACGGCAGAAGCCGAAAAGGTTGTTTTATTTTTCATACCTTGCTTCTGCTTCTGCTTTTAACAACCGGATGCGGAAACAGGTTCTTTGATCCTTCGCAGGTTGGTCGTTTTGACCACACACCGGCTGTTAATGTAATTCTGGAGACACTGGGTGTAGCTGAAGAAATACCGGCAGCATGGGAGCAGGGAGAGGATCCGCGAGCGATAGATACAGTCGCAAATAAGTCAGACTATACTCTAATGTCCGGTGATATTATCAGGATATATATCCATGAGCTGCTTGGGCAGAGCATGACATATTCGGATGACTTTGAAGTAACAGAAACAGGAAAAATATCAATACCGAATGTCGGAGTTCTTCAGGTCAAGGGCAAGACAGAAACACAGCTTGAAGAAATGATAAAAAAAGTTCTTTCTCCGGATATAATAATTAATCCTTTGGTGCATGTTACTTTACTGCAATCTCAGCAGCGGGCATATTCGATTCAGGGTGACGGCGTCAGGGTACCCAACAGGTATCCTATTCCGCGTTATGAATGGAGACTTCAGGATGCGCTTGCCCTGGCGGGCGGAGCAAGCCAGAAGAATGTTTCATACGTATATGTCGCCAGGCAGGTCAGTAAAAGTGAGCGCAGTGAAGGAATAAGTAAAAACAGCGGCAGGGACTTTCAGGCAATTCAATCGGCGTATAATCTCAAAGAACCTGTTACCGGCGAATCACTGCAGCAAAAACGTGAGCTTTCTAAATATCCTATAGGTAAAGTTGTAGTTTCATCATCAGAGATGGTCACTGACAGGGAAACTCACCGGTATAAGATAAATACTCAGTACAGAAGCGGTTCCACCGGCAGGCTTGGCACAAGAAATACATATCAATTTTCAAATATGCCGGCGGAAAATACAGAAATTGAAAACCGTGTCAGTGTCGAGGAAACTCTTAAAAGAGTTTCGGGCCAGCCTGTAAATACTGATGAAATAACACATAGAGAGGAATCTCGCGGGCAAACAACTATACAGCCCCCGGCGGAAACAACCGGTGACGGGAAAAGTCATATCGAGTGGATATTTCAAAATGACACCTGGGTGCCGGTTGAAGTTGAATCTCCCAATGGTACGCGTGTAACTCAGAGAACCGAAGTACCGGAAGAAATACCCGGTCAGGGAAGAGAAACGCAGGCTGGTCCGGTTGAATGGGAAATTCGAGACGGCAGGTGGGTGCCTGTCCAGCCGAAAGAGACTGTACCTCGCATTCCTTCTGAAGCAGAAACGACTAAAATCGGCCCGGAATTGACGTGGGTTGAACCGCCTTCAGAGACCAGACTGATTAAGATACCGATTGATAAGCTTATAGCCGGAGATCCGAGATATAATATTGTGATAAAACCGGGTGACTCTATAGTTATTCCGCTTGATGTTGCAGGTGAATATTATCTTATGGGCAATCTTAATCGCACAGGATCTGTTGAGATGACCGGCGGCATGGTGACTCTCAAGCAGGCAATCGCCACTGCGGGAAACTTAGGACCGCTTGCATGGCCGAAACGCTGCGAGATTGTCAGAAGGGTCGGTGGGGACAGAGAAGTAACTGTAAGGGTTGACCTGGAAAAAATCTTTAACGGCGAGCAGCCTGATATTTATATCAAACCTCACGATATCATAAATGTAGGGACACATGCAACCTCTATATGGCGGGCTGTATTGCGGAATTCTTTCAGGGCTACTTATGGTTTCGGATTTGTGTATGACCGAAATTTTGCGGCTAATGATTATTATTCAAGTAAACCTGTTTCTGAATGGTTTTAATTGAATTCGGTTCAAAAGTTATGTCGAGAAGAGAAACATGGTTATCCCGATCAAAAGTCAAGACACACAGCTTTATGTTAAAAAGCAATGGTGTGAAATCGGAATTCATAACTATATAAAAATAGCAATTATCGCAGGTCTCTTTATATTTGTCTTTTACAGGGAAATGAATTATTTAATTTCTCAGTGGATTCATGATAAGAACTGGTCACACGGCTTCTTAATACCTGTCTTTAGTTTATTTTTTTTATATCAGCGTAAAAGAGACATCATTAATCTTGAAGCGAGACCGAATTATTTCGGTTTGCCGCTATTGATTGCGGCTATTCTTTTTTATATATTTAATATTGCCAGTCCCTCCGGCTGGGCATATTTCCGCTCGTTGTCAATGATAGCCGCCATTGCAGCTACAGTTCTATTTATGGGCGGATTTCATTTATTAAAGTTTTCATGGCTGCCAATTGCTTTTCTTATATTTGCAGTACCATTGCCGGACAGGTTTTATAAAAGCATGACAAGTCCGATGAGGCATTGGGCGGCATCTATTGCGGCGGCTTTACTGAACCTGGTAAATGGCATCGAAGCATCTGTCCGGGGAGCGGTAATCGATGTAATATACAAAGGGCGTCTGCTTGAGCCTTCGCTTGATGTCGCCGAGGCGTGCAGCGGGATGAGACTGCTGATGGCATTTCTGGCTCTTGGAGTTGTGATGGCATACATTCATCACAGACCTTTCCGGCAGAGAATTATACTGCTTATAAGCACAGTTCCCATCGCGATATTCTGCAATATTGTCAGAGTGACATGCACAGGTTTTATTTACGTGTTCATACATCCGAAATACACTCAGGGCATTTACCATGACCTGCTCGGAATGGCAATGCTGCCTTTGGCGTTTGGATTGTATGGTTTTCTTGCATGGTTTATGACGAGCCTTTTTATTGATGATGCAAAGGTGATTCGTGAGGATATTTTAAAGCGGACAAAACATGATTAGCTATAAAACAAATAATATTAAAAGCTGCTTTCAACCGGCTTTTCTAATATGTGTATCTGTACTTGCTGTTGCAGGGGCGGGGATGTCTGCGGCAATAGAAAGTTTTGGATTATATCTAAAGAAAGAGCCTGTATCACTTAGAAAGTCTCTCGAATTTCTCGATGAGAACGGCTTGTCTCATTATACAGTCGAACCTAAAAATAAGCTGAAAATCGAAAATCAGGAGATTGTCAAAGAGTTGGGAACGCAGGATTATATTCAATGGATAGTTGAAGATAACAATGAGCCTGCAAACAGCGCAGTAAGGAAGTTTTTTTTATTTGTAACATATTATTCATCTCCCGATAAAATACCTCACGTACCGGAGGAGTGCTATGCAGGAGGCGGATTCACGAGAAAATCTTCCACAGATGTTATATTGCAAGTCGGGGGCATCGGCAAAAAAAAGATTTCGGCACAATACCTTGTTTTCAGCAATGAAAAGATTGATATTTGGGCGGAGAAAAAGGAATTTCCAGTTGTGTACTTTTTCAGGGTAAATGGAGAATATGCGGGAAACAGGGAGGAAGCACGAATTATTTTAAATAAGAACCTTTTCCGCAAATCATCGTATTTTTCAAAGATTGAACTTGCTTTTAACCAATCTTTAGAAGCGCCTGATAAAGAAGAAACAATCAGAGCATGTGAATCGTTTTTGGATGTGATTTTGCCGGTTTTAGAAAGGGAAAATTGGCCGCAATGGTAAAAAAAGGAGTTTTTAGTTTTCAGTTCCTGTGTACAATAAGAATTTTGCAAAAGTTCAGTTATAACTTTACAGTAAATACTAAAAACTGAATATTTAAGATATGAGGATTTTTTATGGTCAGAAGGAGATTGAACAAGAAAGTCGCATTTATCGGATCGGCTTTTTTTGTCATTATTACCTTAGTATTCATTATAGTAATTTTACAGCTTAAACGTGACCCGCATGAGTTCATCAAAGATGCCGAAGCTGCAATTCAGTCTGCACGTCAGGCGACAGACCAAAAAATAAAAGAGCAGCACTATGATATAGCCAAGCGCAAGTACGGCAATGCATATTCGAGAGTAAAAACCAATTTGGAACGAAAAGAAATCCTTGCGGCAATGGTGGACTTCTTTATCGAAACCGGAGACTGGCCCTATGTTCTGGACTGCTGGGATAAAATAATATTGATAGAGCCGGATAATGTAAAGGCTCATTACGGCCGGTTGAGATATTTCGAGATATTAGGTAACAGCGGCATATCAAATGTATGGCAGCAGGTTCATGAATATTCTTCTGAATTTCTGAAAATAGCTCAGGATAAAGGGCTTCTTAAGGAGAATATATCAGACCTGAAAATCCCTGCGCTGGAACAGGAACCAATGGAAAGCAGGAGCCTTGGCGCATACCTGTATTTAATGAGAGGACAGGGCTCATTCGAACAGGCGAATATGGGAGCGGTAACGAATACGGAAGAGATGCTCAATATGGCAGTTGCCGATTTCGAGCAGGCTAAAGAGCTTGAGCCGAATAATGTTGACGTGTATATAAACCTTGCTAAAACAGTTGTGACAAAAGGGGAATTAGCCGCATCTAAAGGCAGTGTCGATGAAAGAGAAAAAACAAGACAACAGGCATTGACTTTCCTGGAGCAGGGCGTCAGGAATTCTGAAAATGCGGCGAAGGCATATATCAATCTTCTTAATTTCAAAACCGTAATCGCCAGGGAAAGTGACCCCGAAAAAATAGAAGGACAATTTAAGGCTCTCGAATCTGAATACATGTCACTTACAAAAAAGTTTAGTTCTAATGCCGCAGCATTCGAGGCTCTTTCGCAATTCTACTCGTTATATTCGCAATACACAAAACGTCAGACCAGTAAGCAGAATCTCGATAAAGCCGTCGATGCAATCTTAGACGCGTTGAAACTGGATGAGAGTAACGCTGTTTACGCGATACAGGCGGCGGATCTTTATCATCGGAGATATTCGATATATAAAAGCGAGCCTGATTTAAGCAAGGCAATGGAAACAGCTAAAAAAGCGTTGTCCTGGCCGGATGCGCAGGATTCACCAGTTCCGGGAAATAATTTGAGGATAAGAAATAAGTTTCTGCTGAATTCTCTGCTTGCTAGCATCTATATAGAGCAAATCATTGAGCCTTTGAAGGAGATTTCGGAATCCGACAAAAGTAAATTACTTGTCGAAGCACAGCAGGCGGTACGTGAGATTGAAATGATTATCCGGACAGTTGAAGACCCGATGGTTGTAAAATGGCAGGGTATGCTGGAACTTGCAAAAGGGAACGAGCAGGAAGCGGTTATCAAATTAAATAAGGCGTATGAGCAGCTTAAAGCGGTAAAACCTGCTCAGCCGCCATGGTCTTTAGACCTTGATTTTGCACAGCTTTCATATACGCTTGCAAAACTTTTTATGGATACTGAAGAGCTTGGTAAAGTGTACGAATTCCTGGTGAACGCACATTATTCCGGTATATCAGAAATAAAACCTGAAGCGAGACTTGATTATGTAGAGGTCATTTTGAGGTTTAACCGTTACTCGGATGCATTGCAGAATATTGATGCGTATGAAGAAGACTACGGTCCAAATAAAAGATGCCGGGAGCTTTGTGTTCAAACTTATATCTATTCGAGTAAATATGAAGAGGCGGAGAAAGAGCTGGACAAATTGCAGGCTGATGATGTCGGTACGATTCGGCTTCGTTTGGCTTTGACGGAATCACGAATCCGTCAAATTCAAATGTCTTCTGCGCAGGATGAAAAGCAGGGCAGTGAAGATATTAAGGTCTATACAAAGCTTGCTATAAGTTTATTGGAAAAACTGATTCAGATTGAACCTGAGTCAGCGGAGCAGTCTTCCATTATTAATATTTGCAAAACGTGCATAAACGACAATGAAATACAGCAGGCGCAGCAGTTGGTAAAAGTATATTTGGCAAAATTTCCTGACAATATTGCGATAAGTATTTACAAACAGATTCTTTCCGAGCCTGAGCCCGGTAAAATAACCGCGGAGCGATATCAGGAAATCGAAAAACAGGTATTGTCTGGCATATCCGATCCGATTAAGCGAGCCGCAAATCTTGGAATTTATTATCGGAGAAATGATGAAATTACCAAAGCTGTCGAACAGCTCGATATAGCGATTGTATCTGCTGATTCGATTGAATTAAGCAAAGATAACTCTAATTTCGACAATATTAAACTGGCCGCCGGTCATTTATTTGAAATCGCTCTTTCAAAAAGCGACTGGGAACTTGCCCAGAAGGTATTAAAAATCGTCAGCGAAAAGGACATTGATGGTTTTCATGGGTTATTTTTCGATGCGCGTCTTACAGCGGCTAAAAATGATATGAAGGGAGCATTGGCAAAAGTTGATGAGTGTCTCAAGCTGCGTCCGATTTTTTCACAGTTGTATATGCTCAGGAGCAGTATCAATGCGGCAATTGGAAACGAGTATGCCTATATTGAGGATATTACTAATGCGGCTTATTTGAATCCTCTCGATGAAATGATAGCAAAAAGATTTGCAATAATCTTGTACAATAGAAATCGGGAACTCGGCAAAGAAGCAACATCCGCTCAGGTAAATGAAACAAGGAATGCGATGGAAAAAGCGATAGCCCTGAATCAGGGTGACATTGAATTGCTGGATTTATATACTGAATTCATAGCGCCTGCCGAGCCGAATCGGGCGATTGCGATACGACAGGACATGCTGGCTGCTGTTCCGAGTGTTGATAATGCCATGATGCTCGGAATGCTTGCGATGAATGTTGCTGTGAACACGAATAATCCTAACGACAGAAATGGCTTCTTCGATATAGCAGGTTCGGCTTTTGAACAGGCAAGAAAAATTGATCCGAATGATAGACAGGTGCTTTTATATTATACGAAGTACCTCCAGGCAAGAGGCAGGGATGCGCAGGCCAAGCAGCTTCTTATGGAATCAAAGGATGATTTATTGCTTTCAAATCAGCTATTCCTGGAAGGAGATTTCGAAGGAGCCAAAAATGTGCTCGAAAGGTTATATAAAAAAGATGCCAATGATACTGATGTTCTGAGAGGTTTAATGCTTGTTTCTCAAAAATTAAATGATAAGGAAGCAGTCAAAAAATATTCAGATGAACTGCTTTCTATTAATAATAATTTAGATAATATTGTTTCGCAGATAAGAGCTTTTCTTACAGTCGGACTTATCACCGAAGCCGAGCATAAACTGCAAAGTCTCGAAGAAAAATACCCGGATGAATCCGGTATAAAAATGCTTCAGGCGTGGCTGCTGTTCAGGCAGGATAATAATAAAAAGGCATTGGAGACAATAGACAGCTATCTGCAAACTAATAAAACAAATCCTGCGGCGTGGGAGTTGCGCAGCGAAATAAATGCCGCTATGGCGGAGTATGATAAAGCAATCAGTGATTTAAAAACAAGCATAACGCTCTCGGATAATCCTGATACAGGGATTAAGCTGGCTAAAGTATATATCCAGATAAGCAGATTTGATGAAGCCGAAAGTGTGCTGAGGGGCATTTTGCGCAAACCTGATTCTCCTGATGAGGCAAGACTGCTGCTTGAAAATATTTACATGCAGCTTAACAGGAAGACTGCACTGGAGAATCTATATGATGATATTCTGAAGAATCAGCCTGACCACGTTCAATGGCTTAACAGGGCAGCCGCGTATGCTTTTCAAATAAAAGAATACGAAAGAGCTGAAAAATTTTATGAAAAATCGTGCGAAATACTTCGTGAGCATTTCAGCGGCGAAAATAAGGGTAATGAAATTGACGACCCGTTGTATGTCACTGTATTCGATGGTTATCTCAGGACTCTTTTAGAAAAAACCGGTAATTCAGGCACTGATAACTGGCATCCTGAAAAAGCGGAAACTGTTCTTAAAGAAGCCCAAAAGTATATTAACACCAGTTATGCATCTCCGGCTTATTTGCATATGACAGAGGCAAAACTTTTACTTCATGACGAGGATAAAGCAGCGGAGTACAGTCGTTTAGCTCTTGATAAAATAAGAACAAACGAGAAATATGCTTCCGACGTTCTCATAAAAATGCATACCATTATCGGACTGGAGGAAACCAGGAAATTCTGCAAGGAAATGCTTGAAAAAAATCCCGGTTCGCTCGCGGCAAATTATACCATGTATTATTTATCAAGAATAAATAATGATTATGACAAATCTATCGAATATATCAATAAATGCATCGAGCTGGCCGGCAAAGACAGCCCGATAAAAACTGATTATGTCCTAAAAAAGGCAGAGACGCTTCTTTATGCCTATTCATATACTTCCGATAACAAATATATCGACAGGGCAATCAGTGATTACGAAAGTCTCTTGTCTGAAATGCCGAATAATATCAAGGTGCTGAATAACCTGGCGTATATGCTTGCAGAGAGTAATCAGCGTCTATCTGATGCTCTTGAATACTCCGGGCGGATTCAGGATATACGACCCAATGATCCTGGCTTTTTGGATACTTACGCTTTTGTATTGCTTAAAAACGGGAAAAATGCGGAAGCGGAAAGAATTATTGACGAAGCGCTGAGAGAATATACCCGGCAGGGAATAACGACTGTGCCCGCTGAGGTTTATGAACACAAGGGAATGATAAAAGAAAAGCTTGAAAAAAAGGAAGAAGCGTTTACAGCGTATAAAAGGGCGCTGGAACTTGGCGATAAATATTTATCAGAAAAAACCAGGGACAGGATAAATAAGGCTATTGAGCGTGTTTCGCCTTAATTTATATAAACGGAGAAAAGAATGGTTGAGAAAAGCCCACTAATATCCAACAGAATGTCTGTGCCGGCGGGTATGAGGTCACAGGATTCTGCCTCACTGACTGCCAGGGAGGTTTGTGGGATTTTGCGGCGTCATATATTCCTGATATTTATCCTGACAGTATTTGGTTTTATCGCAGGTTTCGGGGTTTGGAAGGTTTTACAGAAATATTACCCGAAATATAATGCAACTACATATATCAAGATTCTTTCTCCGACGCCATCCGATCCATGGGTGATTGGAGGCGTGCAGCCGCAAAAGGATATCCTTTACGCACATCGCAGGTCTATCGCAAATTTAATCAAGCAGCAAAGCATGTTGGAATATCTTTTGGACAATGATACGATAAGAAAGACTAAATGGTACCAGGACAAAGACAGTGACATTGTCAAATTAGTACGGTCTTTAAAAAATTCCTTCGTTGCTTTTCCGCAAAGAGACAGCGATTTTGTCGAGTTATCGATGACAGCCGGTAATGCCGAGGAGTCCGCGGTTATAGTCAATAAAATGGTGGAACTATTTCTTGCCAAGCAAATGGGTGTCGAAAAAGAAGAAGTCACACAAAAGCTGAAGCCGCTCAATGACCAGCGAAAGTCCATTCAAAAAGACCTGGATAATGCAAATGATGGATTATCGGCAATACGAAACAAAGCCGGCATATTGGATCTTGAGATGCCGGAGACCCGCAATTTTCGCCATACCGTTACTCAAATTCTCGAAAGCATAGAGCTTGAGCAAATTAACCTCGATATGGGTTTGGAGCAATTAAAAGCTGATATTAAAAATCTTCAGGAGCTGGCGGATGGTCCTATTAACGAGCAAATCGAAATATTGGTTGAAAAAGACCCGATTATGCTTTCGCTTGCTCAGCAGTTGACTGAACAGCAGACTCAGTTATCCGCTCTTAGAACCAGGTTCGGAGAAGGCCACAGGGATGTTATTCATGTCAGGGAGATGGTAGCGCAGACTCTTAAACAGCGGGATTTAAGAAAGGAAGAGATAGCCAATCAGACACGTCTGGCAAATCTTGAAAACGCAAGAGATGGCTTGTACATCCTGCAGGAAAGATACGATAAGCTCAGCGATCTTCGTGCTGAAGCCCAGAAAAAGAAAACGGATCTTGATACCGCACGCATCGAATTTGACAAACAACTGAAGATACGTGATGAGAGACTGGATATGCTCAAAAAAATCGATGAGCAAATCGAGAAAGTGACATCACTGCTTAACGACCCGGAAATTCCGAAGATTCAATCTGTTGGTCCGGCTCCGGCGCCTCTGGAAATGATTTTATCACGACAGTGGTATATGTGGCTGCCTACATTAACAATGCTGGGCCTTTTACTCGGTATATCGCTTGCATTTATGGGTGAGCTTACAAATGACCAGATAGCTACCCCGAGCGAGGTTTCGAGATTCCTGCGAATTCCTCTTCTGTCGGTCATTCCTGATGTGTCCGAAGAAAAACTTTCTCGCGGCGTCGAGCTTCGTCAGATTGTCAGGCAGGCCCCTTATTCGATGATAAGTGAATCTTATCGCCGATTAAGGGCAAATCTCATGCTCTCAGGCCCGCTTGAGTCACTAAAGACAATTCTCGTTGCGAGCGGAATGAGCGGCGAGGGAAAAACTTCAACCGCAGTCAATCTTGCGCTTGTCTTCGTAGCTTCAGGCAAAAAAGTTCTGCTCATTGACGCTAATTTCAGGAATCCAAATCTGCATGTAATTTTCCCGAGAGTAGAAGGACAAAGTCTCGAAAGCCTTGAATCGCAGCATTTCAATTTCGGCCTGAGCAGCGTTCTGATGCACCAGTGCAAGACAGAGAATGCCATCAGATCAAGCGGCATCGAGGGACTCAGCATAATCGATTGCGGCCCGATGCCGGCTAATCCTTCCGACCTGCTCGGAAGCATAAGAATGGATGAGCTTGTCAGAGAATTGCGAAGGAATTATGACCATATCATAATCGACGGCGCTCCGGTACTTCTCGTAAGCGATTCTACAGTTTTAGCCTCGCTTGCGGATGCGACGCTGCTGGTCTTCTGTGCAGATGATACCAATACCGGCGCTGCCCAGAGAACAATACGCGAAATAAAAGGCGCAAGCTCAAGCATAGTCGGCTGTGTCCTTTTTGCGGCAAGAGCAAGAACAGGCGGCTATTTTAAACAGCAGTATAAATCATACCGGAAATACCAGAAAAAACAACGCCTGGCATACGGAATATAACCGCCGTCAAGACACTTGCATTTTTCCCCTGTACGCTATAAGCGATAATTATATAGCCGATACTCACTCTCGACATAACCGATGCGCGCGCCCGATCAGCCGCTTGCGCGACGCGCATATCGCCGATACTTTTTCAAGAAATAGTGCATACTCTCACAATGCTGTTAAAACACATTTTAACGGACTAAATAAATTTCCACCACGAAGCACACGAAGAACTCGAAGATATTATCCGCAGATGAACGCAGATTTTCACAGATTATTTTCTAAGTTTGTCATTCCCGCGAAGGCGGGAATCCATTTACTATTCACTAACGACAAACGACTAACGACTAAATTTCCCGCAAAGCCGCAAAGCACGCAAAGTCGAAGATCCACCGCAGGCGGAAATATAACCACTAACAGCTTGAGACTAAATACTAATTCAAAACCACAAATTAACACCAATACACACGGATAAAAATCAAAAAAATACCCTAACGCCATATAAAAAGGATTCGGACTATATTTTCATATGCTTTTTCTAAGAAGAATAATAAATTTCTACTAATGCTTGTTTTTAGCTCAAAAACAAATATTTTTCGTATTAAAATACGTAGTTACCACAATTGACAAATCTTACATAATTGTATTACAATGTAATATTCGGAAAAGATTTATTTTTGTAGATAGCTAATCGATGTAGGATTAGATTAGCATTATTGTCTGTTTTAAAAAAGAAAAGTAAAAATACAAGGACAGAGAATGAAGAATACTCATTGTGGAATCATTAATTTTTTTTCACCTCTACTATCCTTGGTTTCGCTGAAATTCTATCGCCATTTTACTTTCAGAATTCTTAATATATCATCTGAACAACTAATTGTGTTAAATTCTAATTCCCTCTTAAACCATAAATACATAGACTACCGCAATAATTTTAACTTGCTTCAGATGGGTCCAAATAATCTGTATTTATATTATATTAAATGTTATTTTTGGAGTTATATTTATGAATCAAAAAAATAATACTCACTTAAATACCACCAATCATAAAAAGTACAGTTGCAATTGTGGATCTGACTGCATTGTCCTCACTTCTGAATGGCCAACATGTCCCTCATTGATAGCACGACAAGTGACTGAAGGATTGGTATTTAAAAACGAAGATAGAGAAGTATATATCACCTTAATTCTGTTTCTTGAAAATCCTTATACGATTCCGATGCGTGCTCGCGTAGTCCACCGTGGAGATGTGCAAGGATGGCTGGAACCATTTGATTTTGAGACTGAAAATGAAGCTTTGAATCTTCTAAATCGTTTGTATTCTGACCGAATCATTCAAAATACAAATGATGATAAATCGATTCTATTTTATCCAAGAGTAAATTGTCTGTCTATAGCTCAACAACCAATCGAATATTCAATAGCGGGTCCAGAAGGTTGCTTTATGAATGAACAACATAAGATAGACTTAAAACCTGAAAATCATAGAGGTAAGGAACCTTCATTTACATCTTTTCTTCTACCTCCATTAGCTCCGAAAGCAAAGGATATGTTTGTTCTTAATCTTAAATTTGACGGTGCAACTTATGATTATCTTATTGGGCAACAACCATGGTTATCTGTGTCCAGCTATACTCGTTTACTTAATGAAATTGCAACTTTTGACACTGTATATGCTACAAGAGAGGCAAAAGAATTATTTTATACTCATATCCAACCAAATAAAGCTCATATAGCGCCAGAAGCATACGACATAGTTCTATTTCAAACTCTTGGAACTCCTGTCGAGGTTATGGATGGAAGTATCTGTATCATTCCAGTTCGTCATAGTGATAGAAAATTGGCTAAAGAGATGCTTTGGTTTTATGGAAAACCAAGTAGTGATTTTTACCTTGAATTGTGTTTCCGAGATCATCCTCCAAAACTTTCAAATAATACCTTTATTGTGAATAGAAAACTAACAATTAGTAACAAATGATACGTTTAATATGAATAAATCATCTTATAAGGATTATAAGAATATTACAGGTTATAGTTCCTCTTTAATATCTTAACTGGAGAATTATAATGTTAGGAAAACAAAATACACCAATTGATACACATAGCGAATGGTTTAATCACACCTGTGTTAATACAATAGGACATAATATGTTAGAAGAGATTGAATACATTCTGCATGGAGGCAAACTCACATCAAGTGTGAAGGCTCGTATTATCAATAAAGCTCAAGAACTAACGGATAAAGCTAAATGGCCAGATTGTCCTTTATTTTGCGCAAGGGCTATACAAATAATGAAATCATTAGCATTTATACCCGAAGCAGAGGAATTGTGCGAAAAGATATTCCCCATTCTTTTTGATACATGGAAATATGGACTTGGAGGTGAGGAAGTATTGGCCCAAAAAAATCCAAATTACAACCGCATTCTCAATCCACAAAAAGTATTAGAAGGTTGGATATCGGATTTACAATATGTTAATGAAAAGATCCTACCAAGCTACCTTAGACTTCTTCGTCTTGAAGGTCTCTATAATGAAACCGAACATTTCGGGAGAGCTGTTACGGGATATGTTTCAAGGATTGGGACACTCCTCTCACCGGACAATACGGAGACTGTTAATAAATCAGCAAGTGTATTTCTGTCAGAAATCCTCGAGTCTATCCTCTCTGTAAAAAAAGAATTAGTGCCACGCTATATCCTTGAGACAATAAAGCTGATTGATATTGCAGTAAGACGTAATCCCGAAATAGCTCTACAACAGGAAACATACGACGTTCGAAGAGTTTTATCAAAATTACCAAATCTCATACAAAGGACAGGCATAGATAGATTAAGTTGTAATCGTCCATCTTTAATTTCATCATATTTCGAAGATGCTTATAAGATTTTAAATGCATTACATAGAGATATGATCGATACAAGACGTTTACTTCAAAGTCCTTTATCTGAATTAATCCCTTGTTTATGCGGAAGAGATCCTCGGCCACTTCGAAGAAATGGTAACGGATGGAATGCCATAATCAATTGTGTGTATGAAGAAAATACAGTAGATTTATATGGAACTGTTGTTGATTTTGCTATCCAAGGTAATGGTGTCCATATCAAATGGGATGATTATATAGAAGATTGCACAGGATTTAAGAATGAGCTAGTTACTATAAAACTTCGTAATCAGGAACATAAGCGGGTAATAAATTTTGTTAACCTGACCCTTGTTGATAGCAAGGATGGATGCCGATTTTGTTGTAGAGCCCAAGCATTGCGAGGGTGGAGATACGAAGAAAAACGTGATAAACATAGTAAAGATGCTGGAATAGTATTCCAGATTGTTAATATGCACGATGATTTAATGGAAAGAATAAAACAATTACCTGAAAGATCGGGATTAGAGCCGCTCATTAGCAGTCACCTATATGAAGTAACGAATACTACTCAGACAGTTATAATAACACAACAGAGTATTGATGCACCTTTTGAAAAAGGAAATAAAGGTCTTCTCGAAGGAATTCATGATTTTCTTAAAACTTTGGTAAAAGATATTCGCCTCGGTGGTTTTTGGAATGCACTTTGGTATGAGAAAAATATTCCTGTCAAGGAAAAAAATATTGATGCTCTTATGAGACTTCAACTTGATCACTATGTTCGTAAACGAGGAGCAATATTAACTCCAAAGGGAGATAGCGGACTTGGTCAATGTGACTATCTCATTGAGCGACAACCAAATAAGTTATGGATAGAGCTTAAGAAAGATTCCGGTAACTGGAAACAAGGGATTGATAAAGAATTAGTTCAACACATGCTAAAAGATAAGATTGAAGGTAGGCCTACAGTTGGTTTATATCTTATTTTTGATTTTAATAATACATTTAAAGAAAATTCTTCCAATCTATATGACTTATTATCTATGCGTAATAATACTTGCCAGAACTATAAGTGTCATATTGATATTGCTATAATAAAGTGTGATAAACCTTTGTCTGCATCGGTTGGTAATGCTGATACTATAGAGGAATCTGAAACAGGTCTTCAGTATTATAATTATACTTTATCAGAAGAAATTGTGGAAAAATCTGTATAGTCTTTAAAAGAATTTGATAGATTATTCATACCTGCTTTATATCAAGCAAGAGCCAGTCATCATCTTTTTCAATTTTATTTTTATTTATATTCCATTTTTGTGGAAGCTTCATGTTTAATTGCCTGAGAAAATCTAATAATGGTCGCTTTGGTGGATTATGCTGTTCAAGATCATCTGAAGGAGACTTAGACCATTTATATTTTTCAGCATATTTAGAAAAACCAAAACTATCAAAAAAGTTGTTACTTCCAATCAAAGGCATATACCATAAACTTGGTATCCCTTTGGGATTTTGTTTAATTGGAACCTGATTTTCTAATTCGTTTAATAACTGCAAACCAGCTTTATCTCCAGAGCTATTAAGATGAGTTTTCAAATTCTCCAAAGCAGGAAATACAACCGGAGTACTAATAAATAAAACCGGCTTTTGCTGGTTTCTTGCAGTGATTATTTCATGAGGAGTACCAACGCTATATATATTTGTCGGGCAATATGCAATTACAAAATCGCTTATATCAACCATTCTTAAATCTATATGCATGGTTTCATAAAATTTTTGAGCACATTCAGAACGTATTTCAGCACCCTTTCTACTTTCTTCAAATGTCCAATTCTCGCGTACATTGATTGAAACAACACCTTCTTTGCCATATTCATGAAGGCCACGAACTTTAGGCTTTTCCCATGGATCAAAAACTATTGCTCCGTAGGACTGGAGGAATTGTTTTACACGAATCCGCCATCCATTCTTTTTTTCTTCTTCGCGAGAAGCAACAAAATCCATGGGACCCGAAAGATAAACTCGAGCACCATTCAAATATCCTTTATTCTGGTTCTTTTCTTCAGCTGTCATGGAATAGTACTAATTAGTTCTTTCACAAGTTTTGTATCAACTTCTCCAAATCTTCCCGGTCCTGTACCCGACTTACAAGCAGCACCACGAACACAAACAACATCAACCCCAGCTTCCCACAAATCAGGAAGTTCATCTTTACCAATACTTCCTGCCAACCATGCCTCAATATTCCTATCATGGCATTTCTTTACAAATTTTCTGATATCACCAATTGTATAATAATCCATCAGACCTTTTCCAAGTGATTTATCAAAAGTATCCACCAATAATCCATCTGCTTTCATAAGTTCTGCTAATTCAGGTCCTTGTTTTATAGGGTCAATATACCAATTGGCCAGACGTTCATCAGCAAATAATGCTGGAATACATTGCTTTCGCGGAAACCATTTCTTGACCGTTCTAACGAGTGCCGGCCCGAACTCTTTTGCTTCACCAAGAGACATTTTAGCAAGGCCTAATTTGACAATATCTGCCCCCGCCAACGCCACACCTAAAGCTGCCTGACATGCACTTGAACGACCAGACTGTTCCTCGCCGATATTGGTTGCAACTTTGATATGCTTGGGCATAGCATTTCTAACTACTCGAATATTTAACGGATACGGTGTCCCTAAGGCCGAAGCCGGAAATTCGACATCAGCAATTTGAGCACCACCTTTTATTGCTGCTAAAGCTTCCTTTTTACCTCTAATACTTACTAATAATCGTTGCTTTCCCATACAAATCCTAACTCAACTACCATCTATCCAAGCTATAAATTCTGCTCCTGCAGATTGACAATCATGACTGGCTCCCAATAATAAAGTATCAAGTTGTTGCAAAATCTTATATGATTTTCCCTTCTTATTTACTCTGGTCTTTTCAATTTCTGAAATACGAGCACGCGGTTGAAAAACAATAACTTTATAAGAAATGTTGGTTCCACATTTTTCAATTTCTTTTAGCATCCCTTTGCGTCCATTACTCTGCTTTTTCCCATCCTTCCATGTAGCATTTTGTATCTTCTTTTTCAACCCGGCTGTTAAGCCTTCCAATAAATTATCTGTGCTCAAATATCGAATATTCTTAATTGCCTGGCTAACAACTATTTCATAATCAGATACCGCCATATTACGTTTTGGTTCATTTTTTTTGGAAGCCTTTACATGAATGAGAGAGATTGTTGGTTTATCCGTGATTTTATTAAAATGAATAAAATCAGCCATTTCCATTGATCCATCATCACAAGTCAACCAACCTTTCGTTAGTGTATTCTTAACATAACAAAAAAGTGACTTATGCTTTCCAATATTATCCTCGATCGGATAAGGCGGCTTTTCATTTTTAATAGAGATATTAATTAAAGCTTGTCCTTCAAAATGCATAAAAGGCATATCACGAAACCGGTGCAAAAAGATTTCTCTTTCTGCAATGACATGTCCTGAATCATACCATACTTTTAGCCAATTCTTATTAGTTTGTAACATATTAAGAGCTTTGTTAAAAATTTCTTGATTCTCCGATGATGCTGCTTCACCTTCAATTTTGTATTCAACCTGTGGTAACATAGTCAAATCATCAAACGTAAATGAAAATGTTCCGATGTTATTTAACTTATCAATTTCAAATAACGAAACTTCCGCCTTAAAATTCAATGAGCTTTCAGTCGAAACTATTTCAAAATGCAATTCATTCCACATTTCAGCATCTTTTCGATCATTAGAGTCTATATCTGTTTCTGCAAGCAATATGGGGGGAATAATTGCAGCATCATAACATTTACCAATATTTTCTAAGTCATTTAATCCATTAATACTTTCAGCTAATATTGGTAATGGATTCTGATTAGGCTTTTTGGTATCTTCTAAAAGGTTTAATAGTAATTTTGTACTAACAATAAAATCATCCCATTGTTTAGAAAAACCCGCCCATAGAGAACTTTTTCTGGGCGATATACCAATAAGATTTTTAAATATATTAGTCGGGAGCTTGCATCTTGCGGCAGTAAAGAAAAATGACTGATCACCCAACGGATCTAAAGCGTATCGCAAATCAAGACCGTTGATAATTTTATTATCCACCTTTGAAGCGGTTCGTCTATGTGTTCCTGACAGCCATAATGTTTGAGTTTGTCCTTTAATAAAAGCAGCGTTTAGTAAACCGCGCGGAATAAGTTTTAGATAAGTAAATTTATTTTCTTTTTTCTTCTTTGTGCCAGATATAAAACTTCTGATAGTATCTCGAATAGATGTATTTGAAGAATAAATAGCAATATATTTATTCTTTTTAACTACTACTACTAATTCATTAATAATATCTTTTACAGATTCATCATTACTCCAAGGAGGTGTTATTTTATCAATATAAGTAAATAATGATATTTCCAAACCTTCTGGTTCAAGATTATTTCTTGAAAGAACAGTACCTTCTTTTCCTTTTACCAGTTCCTCAATATCATCACTTACTGTTGTGACAGGAATATCTGCAATCGTACAAAATAAAAACGATTTGTATGGTTTTAGTTTTTCCGGTTCCATTGGATTATCCTAATAGCTATTCATATTATTTTGTATATAATAAAATAATATTATTTTTCCTTAAAGGTTTTTATATATGCTTTCAAATTAATTGCACTCACCGTCCCTAATTGCTGAAGCTCCGATAGTAAATTAATAAAAAAGAAAATCAGTGCGTCTGTCTGCAAACTCTTCTCAAATTTATTCTTCTTTAACCAGAATGAAACATAGTCAAGTGAACACCCGAATTGCAAAGTCTGCTTCTTGGGCAGTTTCATAAGTTTTGTCTTCAAGGCATCGGTACATTTACCATCTATTGTTAAAATTCCCGCCAGAATATTGAATGGTTTTTTAGGCTTTTTTATTTCTCCAGCTGCATGAACAATTCGTGCAGTTGTGCGTTTAAGTCTTCGTACAGAATAGGCTTTATGTGCGGCGTAGTCAATATTTTTCGCAGTCAAAGTTGGTTTGACCTCGATCACTGCATAAACACTTTCGGCAGGGATATACGTTGAGCCGTTTTGTTTGAGAATAAAAGGCGAATAATGGCGGTCATAAATAACAATGTCAATTTGATCGCTCACAATGCCGTCGCAATCAATAACAAATGCCTTATCAACTCGATAGCGGCTTGGCAAATACGATGAAAGCATGTCAATCCATTCCGCTTCACTTACATCACCTTTTACAACAGGGTGAGTCAATATTTTTCTGTTCAAAGTAAGCTTTGTGCGCATCTGCCGTTGCATACCTAAAAATATTTCTCTGATATCGATTTGATTCTTAGGTTTTACCATACAATACTTTCCCATAACCGTTCTGCCTTGCTTTTCTTTGCCTGACTGGCAATGGCTTTCTTTTCAATGTCTGCGAGATCATCAGAAATGATATTGTTTGTATTCGCTGGATCAATGAAACGAGCCGAGATAAAACTGTTTGATAGATATTCCAGAACTGATAAGAAATTTTCTGAAAGTCCTACACGTTTATATTTCAACGCTTCGATAACAACAAGCTCCAGATAAAACGACGGGAAATCCAAGTTATGATTTAGTCGCCAGATTTTTGTTAGGATTATTTCATTTGTCCGGTTCGAATCCCTTACCAAGTTAATGTGTTCATTAACGTTAGTTTTTATTCTTTCTCTGTTTGGTCTATTCACATAAAGCCAATGGTCCTCGGTATTACCACCGAAGTGTTTTGCAGGAACTAAATCAACTTCAATACCACTATGAACTATATGAATAGAAACATGTTGTTTCTTTGTGGAAGAATATCCATTCTGAACCATATAATTATATAGACTGTTAAATATTTCTTTTAAGGTTTCATTTGTGTCCGATTTTAAGGATATAAATAAATCTACATCTGTTCTCCCACGTATAGCTGTGCCTTTGGCATTAGAGCCAGAAAAAGTAACTTCTCTTAATTGGTTGCCTGCCCATCTTTGTATAATTGGATATATTGAGTTTGCTGCTTTAAATTCTGGCGTTCCTTGTGCAACAGCTGGAACTCGATATTTATTAACCAATTTTTGCAGATATTCGTCTACTGTCATTTTGTTTCACCTAACTGAGCCCTGCTAATATTTGTTTGGGGCCATACAACATCACATTTTCCACCAACTCGAGCTAATATTTAATTGTTTAATCTCATTGTCTTACTACCAATAATCTCCCAAAATCAATGCCAGCACCATTCTGAGACTTGAAACGCGATAGGGTCAAGTCGATCGTATACTTTAGCGGCAGAAGCTTGCTTCCGCTTATAGAGAACTTATGCACAGCTTCACGCTCTAATTGGAGAGCTTGATTTCTGCTAAGCCTCCTTTTTTCCGCTATTCTTGTAAAAGAAGGTTTCAAAGTCCAATCGCTATTTGTCTGACCTCTAAATAACCAATTTGGATGAAGGGCTACTTTATTTTCGAAACTATTTAACTCGCCTGCGAGTTCATCGTAGTCAACTACTCTTTTCATAGTACTCTTGCTCTATAATATTACCATAACCTTTGTGCCTTTTAGTCCGCCAGAACTAATTTGGCGGATTAGTGTCTAATTCTTAATAAAAACCTCTATCTCCTTGTTTTACATAATTCGTGTTCATTAGTGTTAATTCGTGGTTAATTATTTAGTTTTTAGTATGACATCAATAGCGTCCTTTTCTTCGCGTTTCTTCTTGGTAAAATATATGACAGCCGCATGAATAGGAAGGCGATTCGCTTTTTCTTTAAGCCCGACGTTAATACTCAAGCTCACCGACGATCCGAATATTCAGTACGACCGTCTTTACTACATATGCTATTTATAACAATAGAGCGTTTATGTCAACAATAATAAAGCACAATTCATACATAATTATCAATATTTATCAGGTATTTTCTCTCTGCGGCCTGTTTGACTGCTATTTATTGCGCAAAGCGCAATGTTTTTGCTTATGGCTAAAATCTCTTTATTTTCTGTGCCCTATGTGGCAATCAATAGTTTTTAGTCTTTAGTTGTTAGTTAATTCAAAACTTCTTATTCCTTCCTATTTTCATAAAAAACAACAAGAAAAACAATTGCCATATATACGGCGTATGGCGATGCCAAAATATTTACTATAAAAATGCCAATAAACGAAAAATATCTTAACATTTCTTGTTTTAGTGCTAAAATGTGGAAATAAGAAAATAAGAACATATATGTGATTATTTTTGAAAGGAGGTACATAATGAAACACAAACCTATTTTGATTTCGATTTTTGTGGTTCTGTTGACAACAAGTTCAGTATTTGAATAAATTCTCAATTACCAAATAAAATGAAAATTATGAAAGGGCAAAAAGATGAAAAATGCAAGGATGACAATAATAGCGATTACGGCGGCAATTTTTGTTTTTGATTCGCCGCTGTTTGCTGATGTAATGTGGCTCTGGGGTGGTGGTACTTACAACATCAACACAGAAATTACTGCCAGCATATTAGTTGACGAATACAGACCAGGAGATGGAACAACAGTGAATTTGTTAAAAGGAGGAAAGATTCCGATTATAACTATGTGCGAAGATAGTTTACTCAATGTTGTCGATGGTGAGGTTACTCAAAGAATAGCTCCTGCCCATAGGAGCCAAGTCAATATTTCAGGTGGTATAATTGGAGAAAATCCGTCTTTCCCTTCTATATTAGCCGAAGACTACAGCCAGACTCATATCTCTGGTGGAATACTTAACGGCGGGCTAAATACTATTGATTACAGTCAAATATATTTATCCGGCGGATGGGTCGGTCAAAATATATGGACATCAAACGATAGCCATGTTTATATCTCTGGCGGAACAATAAATGGTCCAATATATACATTTCATAACAGTATAGTTGATATTTCTGGCGGCAATTTTGGGGATTTATTCTATCTTGATAATAGCTCTACTATTATAATCAATGGATCTAATTTTGCCGTTGATGGAGTGCCTTTTTCTGGTGAAATCTTAAGCATAACCGGTGATCCTTGGGAAGAATCTTTAAGGAATCTAACCGGGATATTAGCATCAGGGGAGTTGCTTGATACAGACTTCTGGATTATTAGTTCAGACGCCAAAATAATACTCACACCTGTTCCAGGCACTATAATTCTTGGCCTTATCGGTTTGGGAATCGGCGGCTGGAAATTACGTAAATCGATATAAGAATACTGTAGAAAATAATACATTCGGACATAAGTTGTTGTCTTTTAGTTAAAAGAGCTGTGAGCATAATCAACTATTTTTTACTGACAATATTTAGTCTTTAGTGAATAGTAAATGGATTCCCGTCTTGCCTATGGCATGGCCAAGCCATCACCGGTAATGACAAACGTAGAAAAAAATCTGTGTAAATCCCGTGTTAATCAGTGTCAGAAAAAACAGTGTCTGGCATACGGTGTATGATTGTGGTGAGTTCATATAAATTTCTATTATTTGGCTAATGCAGCTACTTCAGAAGCGCTCAGCACATCGGAGTATATGCGGAAATCATCCACACGCCCATTGAGATATGGATCAGGCCATTGGGACTTGCCGATGTAGTTTTGCATTGTGCGGCCGAGCGAAGAAGGAGTAAGGGATATATTATTGTTGCGGCCAACTTCAATTCCATCAATATAAAGAATACCAGTACCAGCTTGATATGTCACGGCCACGTGAGTCCAGACACCAGACGGAATCGCGGCAGTGCCATTTATTTGCTGTTCTCCGCTGGAGCCGCCTGTAGTGATGGCAAAGCGCACTGTATTCGACCCACCACACTGCGGGGTTAAATACATGCTTTTTGTAGTTCCGCTTCCGAAATCAAACACTCGGGACCATGTACTGACTGTATCAAGGTGCACCCATGAGGAAATCGTATAATTGGTCAAGCCATCGACCACACCGGCAGGCAGACTTACATAGTCATTGCTGCCATCCAAATCTGCCGCATTGCCAGACTTGCCGGATGTCCATAGACCACCGTTAACAAGCGTACCATTCCAGCCGTTGCCTGTGGAATCGGAGACTCCGGTGCCGCGTTTTTCATCAAACTTAAGATGAGCATGTAACACGGCTGGCGCGGTACTGAACGACCAAACCTGGCCCGGACAAATACTCGAATAGGCTATCTCATCTACTGACCAGTAATAAGTCGTACTGGAAGAAAGTGACTCTGGCATAAAACTCGATGTTGGAACTGTACCCTGATATTCCGGCGATTCCGGTGTTGCAGTTGCTACTGCGTTACAATCCGTCCCTAAATAGATCGCATGACTTGTTGCGCTGGTTCCGGGTGTCCATGTCAATGTCACATTTTTGGGTTGCCCTGTTTCGCAGTCAGCAGGTGTAGGATTGCCGGCCTGCCCGACCTCCACTTCTTTATCCAGAACAATTGTAGTTATTGATGATACCGGTACAGTGACCTGTAAATTGTGAAGATTGCCAAGTGATTCGAAATGATTATCGCCCATGCTCTGATAGATGCGAGAGTAATCATAGTCAAAAGAATTGACATCCAATGTCACTATGGCGGGGGACTCTGTGCTTCTATTGATTATCACAGTAACCAGCCTGTTATGGTCAGGCGAAATGAAGGCTGATGTCATGAGGTCGTAATTGCTGGATTGGGTCGTTACTCGTTTATATTCTGGCTCTATGAAATAAGAATAATGCTTCATCGACCAATAAGACGGGTTGATCCAGTAGCCCTTTGGACTTATCCAATCACTTGAATCCCATGGAAACTCGATCTCAACCAGTGACGTATTTCCGTTGGAGGGATTATCATTTGGATCATTTCTATTTTTGGGCCAAATCAAACTCCAGTGGTTGTATCCGCTGACCTGCTCGACAACGAGGGAGTTGTGAATCAAATTCGCGCACGGTATCAATCCATCAATATCTCCGTATTCGGTCATGAATCTCGGTTTGCCCGGAAACAGATTTTTTGTCGTGTTCAATACATCATTAAAAGCCATGTTGTATCCGTCTGGACTGCTGTCGATACTGCCGTTATAGAGGTGGTGCGCAATCCCGTAAAAACTGTCAGTGTTCATTTCCGCCATAAAATCCTGAAGGCAATTATAGCCGACGCCTACATTTTCAGGTCCAAGCAGTTTTGGCGGCGAAGCCATACCATCTTCCAGTTTCTGGTGAACTGCATCAAGTGCCAGAGCAAAGCTTGCGTAATTTTGTCCGTCCCATTGGGCTTCACTTGGATTAAACCTGCACGAATCATAAGGAGCGGTCCAGTCCGGTTCATTCTGTATGCCGATCCATGCAGGAGTAATACCATGTGCAATATAGTCCTGAATCGAATCGTACCAGTAGTCGGCAAATCCTGTGTAATCATAAACTCCATCTTTTTTGATTAGGGTTCCTCCATTACCTACTTCACCATTACTCTTCAAATATGCTGGCGGTGACCACGAACTTATCAGAATCGGCACAGGATGCCCCAATCTTTGATTAGCAGCTTCAGCTATTTCATAGATTGCAGTATCCTGACCATTAACACCGCGCCACCAGTTACCAATCCGCAGCATCGAAAGATTTAAACCGCTAAAAGCATAGTCAAAAATTTCCTGCTTGCAGGGATGTGCTGTAAACCACCCGTTATAAAAACATATCGCTCCGCCCAAACCTTCGATAGTCTGGTGAGTTTCGGATGCGTTGATCTCAACCTTCTCGACCGTTGTTCCTGAAACAAATTCACGTGGTTCTCCGCCTTCAAAAAGCCATGCGGCCTCATTCGCAGAAAAGGCAACATCGTAAATTCGGAACTCGTCGAACTGACCATCGAGATAAGGATCGTTCCATTGCGAACGTCCCAGCCAATTCTGCGTCGTATCACCAAGATCACCTGGATTCCATGTTATAGAATTACTCTGTCCAGCCTTTACGCCATTGACATAGAGAGCACCGGTATTTCCCTGCAGGGTGACTGCGACATGCGTCCACAAACCTGTCGTCAATGGACCCTGGGTTGAATTGATGTTCTGCTCTGTGCCATCGTTTTTTATCCCAAAACGAAGTGCATTTCCCCAGTAAGTCGGAGTAAGGAACATATTTACTCCTGTTCCGGAGCCGAAGTCAAAAATGCGTACCCAATTATCGACAGAGTTAAGTTTGATCCAGGCGGCAATTGTACAATCAGTTAGTGAACTTACGAGTCCATCCGGTAGATCCACATATTGGCTCAACGACTTGGAAAGATTCAGGATTCCATTATTCAACACACCTCCATTAATTACCCATCCATCAGCCGAACCGAATGAGTCATAAATCCGATTTCCGCCTTGTTCATTAAAGCTATAGAGATGGATTGGATCGGGAAGAGTTTCTATAATCACATCATCGTCATATTTTATATCGAACTGCCACCAGTTTATATTGAACAGATTCTTGTCCTGATCACCCTTGAATTTCAGATAAAGATCATGAATACCAGATGCTTCGTATATAGAGCAATACGCCGTAGTCCATGTTTGAGCATCCCCGGTATTTGGAACAAAGCAAGTTCCTATCACGGTTCCATTTAGGCTGTCCAGCCGCAGTTCTATGCTTCCGCTGAAATGAGTACTGGCAACACGAGCACCAAAACTATTCGCGTCCGTACCAAAATCTACACCGCGCAGTCGTATCCAGTCTCCATTTTCAATGGAGGTTACATTCATACCACCTTCCGAGCATGTCTCGGTTTTGATACCGCTTTGCTGCGCGATTGTTTCAGCTTCTACTCTTATGCAGGGATCGAGACACTTTAATTGTGTTAGACCATCGATAGTTGGAACGACAGGCTGGATTGTTCCATCGGGATTATATTCCATCCTGTCAAGACAAATATTTCGATGCTCTGTGGTCGAAACTCCGTCAATCCCCGCTTGATAGCGATTATGGTACACACAATACCATTGCCCCAGAAAGGTAAAAAATGTATGGTGATTGTTATTTCCATAATTATCAGGTGGCGGCCCAAGGGCTATGCCCTGATACACAAATGGGCCTGTCGGATTGGAACTTGTCATGTATGCGATTTGAGATCCAGGTGTCGGCGCTGGATTGTTGTAGTTATTGTCATAATTGTCAGCATAGGAATAATAATAAATTCCGTTGTATTTGTGCATATGCGATGCTTCAAAGAAATCCGGGAAATTAATTGGATAAGCTGAACTTATAGCATCATACATGTTTGTATCCAGCAATACATAGCGGGCTTGATTGGATCCGCCTCCACCGAAAAAGAGATATGGCTGGCCGTTATCGTCGACTAACACACCAGGATCGAAGAGCCATGTGCTATCTGCACCAGAAGTACCTCCCGAGAGGGTTGAGCGTTTCACTACCAGACCATTCTTTGGAGCAGTAAACGGACCCGTCGGGGAGGTACTCGTTACGACACCAATACCCCAATAAGGATCTCCAAAATAAAGGTATAGCTTGTTATGGTTTTGAACGATACACGGGGCCCATGCGGTCCCTATCCATGAAACATCATCCGCATCAAAAACTATTCCGTGGTCAGTCCAGTTTTTAAGGTCATCCGTCGAGAAACAAACGATGGAATCCATGATATAGCCGCTATTTTCAGTGTTTTCCTGGTCATTGGAACAATAAACATATAATCGACCGTCCCATTCAATTGCCGTAGGATCAGCGGCATAATGCTGCGACATAACTGGATAATCTGCTCTTATCTGGGATGCATATGTAAAGGAGATTATTATGATGAAAATTATTGTTAGGATTATGTTTACATTTTTCATATTATCTCCTCTAAGCTAAAAAATCTGAATTGCTTAATAATCCCTGTTGCCGATTAAATAAATAATGCTCTTGTAGATGTAGTATCCAAAATCTTGTCGTAGTTTATGCAACCATTCACAGGTTTTTTCGTAAACAATATGATTTTCGATTTATAGGAATAATTTTACTATATTTACTTTAAACAACCAAGAAATTTCCCTTTATCTGCACTTGTTAATTTTGGAAATGTGAATCCAGTATAAAAATATGCTTCCCAATCTTTCGTAAATTTTGTATAAAAATAGCAATAATAATATCAGGATATGCTGATTTCATGGTTTTTGGCTTTTATTTTGGACTTAATTATGGAAAAATTTCTTGTAACAGGCGGTGCCGGTTTTATCGGCTCGAACATTGCAAAAAAACTTGTCTCGCAAAAATGCTTTGTGCGTGTTATTGATAATCTTCTTACAGGCAAAAAAAGCAATCTCGCTGAAATTATCGATAAAATCGAATTCATCGAAGCCGACATGGGCGACGAGCAGGCGGCACGTGCGGCTATGAAGGATATTGACGTTGTTTTTCACGAGGGCGCTTTGCCGTCAGTGCCGCGAAGTGTCGATGACCCTGCTCTTACTCACAGGCATTGTATAGATGCGACCTTTACGCTTCTTCTTGCCGCCCGTGATGCAGGTATAAAACGTTTTGTTTACGCCGCAAGCTCCTCGGCTTATGGCGATACGCCGACATTGCCAAAAGTTGAGACAATGTGCCCATCGCCATTGTCACCCTATGCGGTAGGCAAGCTTGTCGGCGAGCATTACTGTTCGGTGTTCAGTCATGTGTACGGCCTCGAAACTATTGCGCTTAGATATTTCAACGTATTTGGTCCGCAGCAGGACCCGAAGAGCCAGTACGCCGCTGCTATTCCCGCTTTTGTTACAGCTATATTAAAAGACCAGTCTCCGACTATTTACGGCGATGGCGAGCAGAGCAGGGACTTTACATATATTGATAATGTTGTCGAGGCGAATTTATTAGCCGCAAGAGCTAAAAAAACCTGCGGGCAGGTCATAAATATCGCCTGCGGCGAGGCAGTGACAGTCAACCAGATTATTGAAATGATAAATAAGTCTCTGGGCAAAAATGTCAAACCTATATACGTTACCGAACGTCCCGGAGACGTCAAACATTCTCTGGCTGATATAACAGCCGCAAAAAAACTTATCGGCTTCAAGCCTATTGTGTCTTTCGAGCAGGGACTGAAAACCGCAATTGAATGGTACAGAAAGCACTTTGTATAACACTGTGTGCAGGGCAGGCTTTAGCCCGCCATTTAGTGCTGAAGTTATCTTCTTTTTCCTTGTATTATAATTGAAAAAGTATAAAATCATCCTGAATAATATTTTGGGAGATTTTATGACTCGTGATAAGATAACTCTTTCAGAAAAGCGGCGAAGAGTCAAAACTTCACATGTTTTGATTATGCTTTTTGTTCTTCTTCTTGCGGCTTTTGCTTTTTATCGTATATACCTGAAAAATGAGCTGAACGAAAGAATAGAAACAATTCGTGCGGCGGGGTACCCTGTAACTTTCGAGGAATTGAACCAGTGGTATTCGATACCAATGGGTGTGGAAAATTCAGCTTATATTGTTTTGGATGCTATTGGTTACTATAAAGAGCCTAATGATGGAAAGCTTTTGCCTGTTACAGGTAATGCTGAACTTCCGGGCAGAACTGAAACTATGTCAGATGAAATGAAGAAACTTATTTTACAATTTCTCATTGATAATCAGAAGAGTCTCGAATTACTGCACAAAACTGCCGGATTGGAGCATGGACGTTATCCTGCTGATTTCAGGCTTGGGCAAGGAGTTCTATTAACACATATTAGTCAATCTAAGGACAGTGCACAACTACTCCAACTTGAGGCTGTTCACGCTGCTGAAAATGAAAATTCGGATATTGCATTTCAATCTATACAATCCATTTTTGGTGTTGCATTCTCTCTTGATAATGAACCTGTAATGGTTTCACAGTCAGTTAGAATAGCTTGTCAGGACATTGCGGTCTCAGTTTTGGAATATTCTCTGAACAAAACAGCTTTTTCAGATGAGCAGCTAATCGAGCTTGGTAATGCTTGTACTAAAGCAGAGAAAGCTCAGGGCATGTTAAATGCTGTTGTGGGAGAACGTATTATGGCCTTAGATTTGATTACTCAACCCCAATCGATATATTTTAATCCTAATTCCAATCCTGTATTATTTTCATTTCCACCTGTTCTTACTCTATATAAGACGATAGGATTAAGTGAAAGTGACGCAATCATTCTTCTTAAACTAACAGATGATATAATCAAAGCTTATAATTTTCCGCCACATCAGCGTCGTGAGGCTGCTAAAGCTATCGACTTAAAAATAAAAGAAATTCCGAATATACATGTATTATTAGGAAATATTTTGCCTTCATTCGGACGTTTCATAATTTTAGATTTAAAAAACATTACTCGACTCAGTTTAGCTCGAACTGCTTTGGCTGTTCAGCGTTACAGGTTAAAACATAAAAAATTGCCAGATTCGCTTGGTAATCTTGTTCCTGAATATATCGAATCAATACCATTAGACCCGTTTGATGGAGAGGAATTACGATATAAAAGACTTGATAAAGGTTTTGTGATTTACAGTATCGGAGAGGATTTATCTGACGATAACGGCAGAGAAATGCCAAAAGAAAAAAAGCAAAAGATGAATTCGACCTGGGATATTACTTTTATTGTGGAAAAATAGAGAAGTACTTAGTTGCGATATTGGCGATTTTTACCTTTGTGAACTAAAAACCGAAACCTAACAACTAAATACATAAAAATATAAATTTTCAGTAAAAAAAGGGAAATTTCAGTAACATTTTGGCGGAATAAACGTCTATAATAATATCAGCGTATAGGAGCAGCGTATAGCTGGCAGGAAAAGCTAAACGCGAAAGCTGAATCTTATATTATAAAGGCTGTTTCTGATAGAAAGGGAGCGCAATATGCATAAGATTTTTGAGAAGAATATTCAAAAAGTCAGGGTGCGGTGCAGCATTAACCTTCTATTGCGATATGCAGGGCAAGTCCTTATTATAGCAGGAGTTATAGCAATATTGGCGATTTTGTTACAAAAACTTTTAGCTTTGAATGTCATAAGTACAAACACTCTGGCTGTTTATCTCATTATTTTTGCTGCCGCTATTTTTGGAATCTGGCTGTATAAACAGCCCAACAAGATGCAGATTTCGCTGCTTTTGGATGAGAGGATGAAGCTCAAGGAGCGTTTCAGCACGACTTTTAAAATATCTGATGCGCGCGATGAATTCTCCGAAGCCGCTCGTAATGAAGCAATAGAAAAGGCGCAATCGCTGGATTTACAGGGGCATTTTCCCATAAAGCTTTGTAAAGGCTGGGCTTACACAGGTGCATTATGGCTGACAGTTTTGTTATTATTTGCATATCTGCCGCAAAAAGACCTTCTTGGTATTCAGCGTAAAAGAGATAAACAGAACGAGATTACTCAACAAAAAGAAAAAGCACAATCCCAGGTCAAAGAAGCAGCTTCATCGATAAAACTGGCAATGAAAAACATAAACGATCCCAATATTGCCGAAGCTCTTGGCAAGCTGGATAACATGCCTCCCGGTGCAAAACCACAGGAGGTTAAAAGGGAGGCTATGCGTCAATTAGGGAACCTTTCTGAGCAGGTCAAGAATATGCAGAAAAGTGATGTTCTTGCATCAATGAAAATGATGGAGCAGATGCTCAGGCAGCTTAAAGGCTCTCCTGATTCTTTTTCTCAGCAGTTGCGAATGGAATTGGCAAAGGGCAATTTCGGTCAGGCTGCCGCACTTCTAAAACAAATTCAAAAGGAATTGACCGGGGGACAACTTTCTGAAGAACAACAAAAGAAATTGTCCGAGCAAATGCAGGCTTTGGCGAAGTCATTGGAAGATTTGGCACAGCAGAGCGGCCAGTTTGAGAAAGAGCTTGAGGCGATGGGACTGGATAAGGAACTTGCGAAATTGGGAGAAAAACAGCTTCGAGAGGCTTTGCAGAAACAGGGGCTGAGCGCTGATAAAATAGATGGCCTTATGAATAAGGCGGCCGCTTCAAATATGGCTCGTGACAGGCTCTCGCAAATGGCCGGTGCAATGGCGGCAAGCGGTGCAGGAGGCGCAGGCGGATTATCGGCAGATGAATTAGCTGATGCAATTGAGCAGTTGGATGGTCTGGAGGCTCTGCAGCAGCAGATGAATTTAACCGAAGCAAGTCTTAGGGAAATTGCACGTGCCATGAATGGTCTTGGTCAGGGTATGGCACAGGGGCTTGGCGACCAGGGACCATGGCGTGAAGGTGACATAAATAATTTCGGCCAGGGTACAGGCGGTCCCGGAATGGGAACGGGAGAACGCGATTCAGACAGTGAGGGTGACTACGATACGGACAAGGAAATTATTAAAAGACCGCCCCGGCAGGGCCCTGTCATCGCAAGCTGGTATGTTAAGGATATACAGGTTGAAGGCGAATCAAAGCGTGATTTGTCGGAAGTTATACAGGCTGGTCGTGACACAGCGGCGGAAGCAATCAGTGACAATGAAATCCCGCGAAGATATGAGGAAGCAATAAAAGCATATTTTGGCAATATCGAAGAAACGTTCCCGACTTCAAAGGAAGCAGGGCAGCAGGAGTAAGGACACAATTTTTCAAAGATAACGGAATGCAGGGAAAATCAGAGAAAAATATTAAAATAGTGACAAAAAAACAAAGCAACAAAGCAGCAAAGAGACAAAGTACCGGTTTTTCTTTGTGCCTGTGTGTCTTTGCTTTTTTATGCCTTTTTTTGACCATAACCTCATGTAAAAAACAGGATTCATCAAAGAAAAAAGTAGTGCTGTACTGCTCGGTTGATATGCAATTTGCCGAACCAATTATCGAGAGATTTGAAAAGCAGTCCGGAATCGATGTTCTCGAACGATTTGATGAGGAAGCGACCAAAACAGTCGGCCTTGTTCAGAGAATAAGGTCTGAAGCTTCAAATCCTGTCGCTGATGTTTTCTGGTCTGGTGAGATTTTTTATACAATACAACTTGCAAACGAAGGATTACTGGCTCCTTATGAAAGCGAAACTATAAAAGACTGGCCTGAATTATTTAAAGATAAAATGAACAGATGGCATGGTTTCGGATTACGTGCGAGAGTAATTGCTTATAATACAAACAAAGTTTCTGCCGAAGAGTCACCGAAATCTCTGGAAGATTGCCTCGACAGCAAGTGGAGAGGTCGTATTGTTATGGCAACGCCGTCTTTCGGTACGACAGGCGGTGACGTGGCGAGCTGGTTTGCACATTATGGCACGGAAAAAGCGGCAGAAATTTTAAAGGCATTGAAAGAAAATGGAATCAGGACTGTTTCCGGCAACAGTACGGCAGTCAGGATGGTATCTACGGGTCAGGCTGATATTTGTTTTACTGATACAGATGATGTCTATGCAGCTCAAAGAAATGGTCATCCTGTAGCGATGAATCTTCTCAGGCAGGATGGTCACGGTCCGCTTGCAATACCCAACACTGCGGCTTTAATAAAAAATGCTCCCCATCCTGACCAGGCGAAAGAACTGCTGGATTTTATTCTAAGTGAGGAACTGGAAATTTTGCTTGCTGAAAGCGATTCGCATAATAGTCCGATTCATCCGTCTCTTGCAGAAAAATACAGTAAGTATGCGATAAAAGAGCGTCTTAATATCGAATATGAAAAAATAGCTGATTTGTTACCGGCATCCATTGAAAGTGCTAAAGAGATTCTCGAGTGAAAAATGAAAGTGTATTTATAAAAGTTTCCAGAGCGGCGTCATTATTGATATGGGCTGTTGTTGTTTTACTGCCGCTGCTTGTGCTTTTTATATCTTCATTAAATCCGGATGCAAAAGTCAAAATAAGCGATGATATTTATTCCTCGCTTTTTCGTTCGCTGGTTTTATCAGCGATTATTGCCGGAGTGTCGATTTTGCTGGGATGGATTCCGGGCAGGCTTTTCGGAACTTGTCATGCTCGCAGAGATTTATTGCTGCTGCTTTTATTAATGCCTTTGGTATTGCCGCGTTATGTGCTTTACTACGCATGGTGGCTGCTTTTAAGCCCGACTACTTCGCTTGGAGCATATTTATCAGGCAAAACTGAACTCGCAAAATTCATAGGGACATCCAGCACGACACTGGTTTTAATTATGTGGTACTGGCCATTGGCTGCGTTATTACTGGGTCAGGGATGGCGGAATATCGACCGCCGGATATGGGACAGTGCGTCTCTCGATGCAGGTAATTTAGGTATTTTCCGAAATATAACATTGCCTTTGCTTGGAAGACCAGTATTGCTGGCGTTCGGGACTTGTTTTATTTTGTCACTTTCAGAATTTGCGACGTTTCATCTTGCAGGCGTTAAAACAATCGGTACAGAATTATCAGTTCTCTATCAATTAACACATTCAGAGGCAGCTCTTGCACGAGCATCCCGGCCTGTTGCGATAGCCGCTTTAATTCTGGCTGTTATTTTGGGTAAAAACTTCAGAACGTGGATATCATCTAATGAAGCAATCGGGACGATAGAACAAAAATCGCAAAGGGGGAAATGGATTGTATTAGTTCTGCTGGTCGGAGTTTCGTTACTGATTCCCGTTTTACTTCTTATCTATAATGTTTCTGATATTGTGCCGTTCAAGCAGTTTTTAATACTTCATTACGATGATTTACTCTGGTCTTTTGCTATTTCATTTTTAGCGGCAGGATTGGCTTATATAATCGCTTATGGAGCTTTCTCACTTGGAAATACAGCACAAATGCTCAGGAGTACTGATGTACAAAATCCACAAAAAAAGGGAGCTTGTGCATTTATGACCATATGTTCTTATATCAGAATTCATATTCTGCCATTAATAGTTTGCAGTTCGATTTTTCTTGTTATGTTTTTACCAGCCTCTATTATTGCGGTTTCTATATTGAAGTTTTTGGCTGTGTTGAATTTTCCGATGTCAATAAGGCAGGGATGGTTCATTGTTTCTATCGGTCTTGCGAGTCGATTTGCGGGAGTTGCATTGATTTTACTTTTACTGGCACGATATTCCCAGGGACAAACGCTTTCGGAAATGGCTCTTGTTGACGGCGCTTCTCAATTTCAAATTTTCAGGCATATCCATTTGCCGCATATTTGGCCTCTTCTAACGGGGGCTTTTATTATGATTATTATGTTCAGTATGACAGAATTGGCAGCGACTATGATATTGCTTCCCCCCGGTCTGCCAAACTTTGCCCAGCGTCTTCTCAACCAGATGCACTATGCACGTGACCAGCAGGTTATCGCTTCATGTTTGATTTTAATCAGCTTTTTCCTGTTGATGACTCTTGTTTTGGTATTGCTGCTGAGATTAGTGCGTCTGCGATGGCTGGCATTTGTGTTGGTTTTCTGTGTTTGTTTATTCGCTGTATCAGGCTGTGATGACGATTCATCATTGTCCGGCAGGCCGGATGTAATAAATGAATTTGGCAAATCCGGACAAGGTCCCGGGGAATTCGAATACCCCCGTGCGATAGATATAGCAGATGACGGCTCAGTTTATGTTGTTGATAAAACAGGCAGAATCCAGAAGTTTTCTCCAAACGGCAAATTTATAGACGCGTTTGATATGCCCCAAATCGAGTCTGGTAAACCCACTGGAATTTCGTTCGGGCCTGACGGCAATCTATATGTTGCAGATACTCATTACTACCGGGTGTTAGTTTTTTCTCCCAATGGCGAAATCATTCGTCAGTGGGGAAAATTCGGAAAGGATAACGGCTGTTTTATTTATCCTACTGATGTTGCTTTTTCCGGTGACGGCAGAATCTTCGTAAGTGAATATGGCGGAAATGACAGAATCAGTGTTTTCAATGAGCAGGGTGACTTTTTATATGCTTTTGGCAGTTCAGGCAGCGGGCAGGGACAATTATCACGACCTTCGGCTCTGTGCGTCGATAAATCTCGCAAGCGGCTTTATGCAGTTGACGCCTGCAATCACAGGATTGCAGTTTATGATTTTAACGGGACTTTGATAGAATATTTCGGGACTGCGGGTCTTGACGCCGGTCAGCTTCGTTATCCATATGGTCTTGCTCTTTTAAAAGATGGGACATTAGTTGTTTGCGAATTTGGCAATAACAGGATACAATTATTCAGTCCGGCGGGACAAAGTGTCGGTGTGTATGGCAAAGCAGGGCGTCAGTCAGGCGAACTGGCTTATCCCTGGGGCGCAGCAGTTAATAAAGATGGAGATGTGTACGTGGTAGATGCCGGAAATAACAGAATTCAGGTCTGGCGATTGTAATGTATAATTACGGATTCTATTTTGGTCAGCCATGGTGGTTGCTGGGATGTATTTTATTAGTGCCGATAATCTGGCTGGCCAGGCGAAATCTAACCAGTTTAAGCCCGCTTAGACGCTGGTGCGCGATTATTCTGCGCTGTATTGTTGTATTGTTCCTCGTATTGCTGCTTGCCCGACCTGCTCTAACGCGTAAAAGCAAACATTTGACTGTAATTATCGTGCTTGACCGCAGTCAGTCTATTTCGCAGGAGCTTCAGGATCAAAGCCTTGAATATTTGTCGCAGGCATTGGGGGATAAAATTGCGCCTGATCAGGTAGCTGTTATAGATGTGGCTGAAACAGCATGTATTTCAAAGCTGCCGTCAACTAATTCCGGAGTCCGGCAGAGAAATACAACACTCACAGGCGGGCAGACAAAACTGGATGCAGGTATTGAAATGGCTTTGGCAATAGCTCCGCCAAATACAGCAGTGAGAATATTGCTTATCAGCGAAGGCAACGAAACAGCGGGAGATTTGAGGCAAGCGGCACAAACAGCAGCCGCGAATAACATACCGATTGATATTCTGCCGATACAGTATCAATATAAAAGCGAGGTTGTGTTTAAACGCCTGGTCGCTCCTTCGAGAGCAAGAAGCAGCCAGACTGTTCCTCTGCGATTTATTCTAAGCAGTACGTCCGCCGCCAAAGGCAAATTACAGCTTAACCTCAATGACAAGCAGATAGACCTTGCCCCTGATTCGGATGATGTTACTGTACCTGTCGAATTGGTTCCGGGCACAAATGTCCAGACAGTGTCAGTGCCTGTCGGTTCAGGCGGTATTCATGAATTTGAAGCGATTTTTATTCCGGATGACGAATCACAGGATAAAGTCAGCCAGAATAATGTAGCCAGTGCGATAACTCATGTTACCGGTCCGGGTCATGTCCTGATTGTTGATTCAGACGGCCTGTCAGGACAGACTATGGTAAAAGCTCTTGCCGAATCGAATATTGACGTGCGTTATATAATGGCAGCGGAATTTCCTGATAATCTGGCAAGGCTGATGGATACTGATGCTGTAATTTTAGTAAATACGGATTGCAGCAATTTTTCTTTTGCTCAGCAGGATATGATATGCAGTTATGTCAATGACCTTGGCGGCGGCCTTGTAATGACAGGCGGTCCGAGTTCTTTCGGCGCCGGCGGCTGGATTGGTTCACCTGTAGCGGATATTTTACCAGTGGATTTGGACCCGCCGCAGAGAAAAGACCTGCCGAAAGGCGCCCTGGTTCTGGTTATGCATGCCTGTGAGATGCCCCAGGGTAATTACTGGGGTAAAATGGTTGCATCTTCGGCGGTTGATGCGTTAAGCCGACTGGATTTGGTCGGCATTCTTGCCTATAACTGGCAGGGCGCCGGGATTGATAACTGGGTCTTTCCTTTATCAGAAGTCGGGGACAAACAGGAAGTCAAATCGGCAATAAACATAATGCAGATGGGTGACATGATGAGTATTCATGCACATATGCAGGAGGCTTATAACGAGCTTAAAAAATGTGATGCTTCTCAAAAACACGTAATTATCATTACTGACGGAGACCCTCAGCCTCCCTCTGACGATTTATTAAAGGCATATGTCGAATCCGGTATAACATGTACTACTGTCGCTATTTTTCCGCATAATAATAATCCATATGATTTGCAAAAACTCAGAAGAATCGCTGATTTTACCGGCGGAAGGATGTATGATGTCACGACCCCGAGTCAGCTTCCGCAAATATTTATAAAGGAAGCGCAGGTTGTAAGGCGCAGTTTGATTAATGAACAGACTTTTACGCCACAATTAGTATATTCACTGAGTGAAATAACAAAAGGGCTTTCTGCCGGATTTCCTGATCTCGATGGTTATGTAATTACCGGTCCCAAAGGAGGATTGAACCAGGTGATTCTAAATAGTCAGGAGTCTGATCCGGTACTTGCAATATGCCAGTCCGGTTTGGGCCGATGTGCGGCGTTCACATCTTCGATTGACAGCCGATGGGCGACTAACTGGCTCGGATGGAGCAATTTTGAAACTTTTTGGGAGCAGGTCGTTCGATGGGCTGGAAAACCGGCACAATCACCGGATTGTGAAGTTACCGCCGATGTTCAGGACAAACAGGTCACTGTCAATGTGGAAGCAGTTGATGATGAGGGGAAATTCATTCAGTTTTCGGATATCGATGGCCAGGTAATTTCGCCTGATGTTGATATCGAACACCTTGAGCTTGTACAGGTTGGGCCGGGCCAATACAGCGGCAAATTCGAGGCAAAAGGTTCCGGAAGCTATATTGTGAATTTGAGATATAAAAAAATCGGTGAGCCTGATAAAACGTATGTCACTGATACGGCGGTTACGATTCCTTTTGCACCGGAATTCCGCGATCTTTCAGATAATATGCCTTTGCTGACACAGGTAAGCGAATTAACTGATGGACGGATTTTAAGCACTGATCCCAACCAGGCAAATCTGTTTGATTATTCGGGACTGAAATTCCCGGAAACTCAATTGCCCATGATAAGACCTTTAATGCTTATCTGGCTGGCTTTATTTCTTCTTGATGTCGCCGTTCGCAGGCTCGCGCTTGATTTCAAGGCTATGTCACGCAGGGCAGTACATTTTATTATGCTCAAGCGGGAGCGCAAGGCCGACCCGACTCTTGAAAAATTGAAGCTAAAGAGAAAACAGGTTCAGGACCAGTTTAAGAGCCGTTCGGAGGAGGCTGCTGCTTCCAGAAGATACACTGCGGATGAAAAATTCAAAGGAGACCTGCCGGTATCACAGATACAGGATAAAAAACCGCCTGAACCTGCGGCCAGGAAAGAAGAGCCTAAAAAGGCGCCGCAGGAGGAAGTGACTCATATTCAGAGGCTGCTCAAAGCCAAGAGAAAGTCGGGCGAGTCTCGAAAAGAAAACGAAAATGAATAGTGAATCTCAGGAGATAAATAAGATGACGAAAGAAGATAAAAAAGTCGAAGAACAATGCAAAGATTTCAGGAAAATATTCGATTCGCTGCGCAAGGAAATCGGCAAAGTCATAGTAGGGCACGAATCAATCGTGGATAATGTGCTCATCAGCATATTCTGCGGGGGCCACGTCCTGCTCGAAGGAGTGCCGGGACTTGGAAAAACTCTGCTGGTCAGGACATTGAGCGATGTTTTTTCACTTGAGTTCAGGCGCATCCAGTTTACTCCCGACCTGATGCCTGCTGATATAATCGGCACTAATATAGTTATGGAAGACGCATCCTCCGGAAGGCGCAGGTTCGAGTTTCAGCCGGGCCCGATTTTCGGACAGATTATTTTAGCTGATGAAATAAACCGCGCAACGCCGAAGACCCAGTCTGCGATGCTCGAAGCGATGCAGGAACATTCTGTAACAAGCGGCGGGCAGGTTCGCAAATTGCTTGAGCCGTTCATTGTACTTGCCACTCAGAATCCCATCGAACAGGAAGGAACTTATCCATTGCCTGAAGCGCAGCTTGACAGATTCTTCTTTAAGATACTTGTGCCTTACAGTAACCGCAAAGAGCTTGGAGCGATTATTGACAGAACCACAACAGGCCATGATACAAGAGCGCAAAATGTCATGGGAAAAGAAGATATAATCAAAGCCCAGGACCTTGTTCGAAAAGTCGTAATCGCCGAGCATGTACAGGATTATGCGATACGCCTGGTTTTGGCAACGCATCCCCAGGGAGAATTTGCGGCGGAAGTAACGAATAAGTATGTTCGTTTCGGCTCCTCGCCGCGAGGCGTTCAGGCTCTTGTGCTTTCGGGAAAAGTCCGTGCGCTGCTCGATGAGCGTTATCATGTCAGCTTCGGCGATATTGCAGAATCGATATTGCCTACGCTGCGGCATAGAATTCTGCTGAATTTCGAGGGACAGGCAGAAGGAATTACGACTGACGAACTGCTTGCTCAAATAAAAGAAAATACACCTGCTGCACTGGAACAAAAAGTAAATGTACCATAAAACAACCACAACACGCAAACGTCTGACGGACCTGCTTGATCCTGAGTTTATGGCAAGGCTGGATTCACTCGATGTGATGAGCCGCAAGATATTGCAGGGCAAACTTCACGGAGAACGCCGAACCAAGCGAAGGGGGCACAGCGCGGAATTTGCCGACCATCGTCCATATGTCTCTGGTGATGATTTAAGATTCGTGGACTGGAACATTTATGGCCGCCTGGAGCAGTTGTTCCTAAAACTTTTTCTTGAAGAGCAGGACCTTACGGTTCATATCGTTGCCGACCTTAGTTCGTCAATGAGTTTTGGCGAGCCGTCGAAAGCTCTTTTCATAAAGAAATTGACTGCCGCGCTGGGTTATGTAAGTCTTGTGAATAATAACAGGGTGACAATCAGCTTCTTCGCGGACGGCATAGAAGGACAGCTTGCCAATATGCGCGGGCGCAGCTATCTCCATAAAATGGCTGATTACCTGATATCTGCCGAATGTGACGGATTTTCACATTTCGAGAAGTCATGCAGGCAGCTCGTATCGGGGCGCATCGGCTCCGGAATAACAATAGTCATCAGTGACTTTTTATTTAAGGAAGGCTACGACTCGGGTCTTCGCCGCCTTATAGGGCAGAATTATGACCTTTATGTTATCCATGTGCTTTCCGCGCAGGAGCTTTCACCTGATATAACGGGAGAACTGAAATTGATTGATATCGAAGATGCCGATATCGCTGAGATTACGGTCTCAGGTGCGTTATTAAAATATTATAAAAAAACTTTGAATGCTTATTGTAATGAATTAAAGGATTTTTGTGCGCGCAGAGGCGCGGTTTATGTTCTTGCGAATTCGTCTGATTCGATAGAGACGCTCGTATTAAAATATCTGCGGCGAATTAACCTCCTGCACTGATAAATCGTGATACCGTGCCCGCAGAGTTGTACTAAAAGGAAGATTAAGTTATGGAATGGCTGACACCATTTACCGCTCTTTATGCCGCCTTGATTACGGTGCCGCTTCTGCTGCTTTTGTATTTTCTGAAATTAAAGCGGCATGAGCATATCGTATCGAGCACCCTGCTTTGGAAGCGCGCCATTCGTGATTTGCAGGTAAACGCGCCGTTTCAAAAATTAAGACATAACATACTGCTGCTTCTTCAGTTATTAATATTATTTGCGGTATTGTTTGCGATAGCATGGCCTGTTTTATCCATGAAAACCGGACAGGGACGAAGATACGTTTTATTAATAGACCGTTCCGCGAGCATGAATACAATAGATGAAGCATCGTCAGGTTATTCAGGCAGGCAGAGCAGGCTTGAGAAAGCAAAGGAGCAGGCGAAGGTTTTTGTCGAATCAATGCGGCAAAAAGCGGTATTTTCATTAAAAGATGACAGCGAACAGACAATGGTTATTGCTTTCGATGACCATGCTAAAGTAATGTGTAATTTTACTTCCAATAAACAACAGCTTATTTACGCGATAGATTCTATTTCAGCGGGGCATGGAAAGTCATCTTTATCCGAAGCAATTGTCGTAGCTCGTGCCTTTTCGCAATCACCGGGCGACGAAGCAGATTATTTAAATCAGGAGGAGCCTGCAAAGCTGGAACTCTTCAGTGATGGTCGAATCAGCGATTTGCTCGAACTGTCAGTTGCAGCTGATGAGATAACATATCACTCGATAGGAGTTGATTCCAGCAAAAATGCAGGCATAACTTCGATGCAGGCTATGAGGTCTTATGAAAATCCGGACGAGATAGAAATATTCGCATCAGTTTTCAATTATGATGGCAAGCCGCTTGAAACAAGTTTACAGCTTAGTGTCGATAGTGACGTGAAAGCCGTAAGAGATATATCCGTGCCGTCATCGGGCTTAAACAGTGAAACTAAAAAAGAAGAGCCGGGTAAAGCGGCAGTGAATTTTTCTCTTTCCGGTATTGAATCAGGTGTACTTGAAGTCAGGCTTCTTTACGAGGATTGTCTTGATTGCGACAATACAGCCTGGTCCATAATTTCGCCGCCAAGGAAGTTGTCTGTTTTACTTGTTTCCGCGAACAATCCGGCTCTGGAGTCGGCGTTAAAAGCATGTCCTCTGGCAAAACTTGAAATTCAGCCGCCTGAAAAGTTTGATTCGATGGATCAGACTGCATTTGGATTTGAAAATCCGTATGATGTTATTGTTCTTGATAATCATACGAATGAGCACTTGCCTAAGGGGAGATATATTATATTCGGTCAGCCTCCGGATAATATAGATGTAGCTGTATCCGGTCAGCTTGAAAACCAGGTTATTATAGACTGGAGGCAAAAACATCCGATTTTAAATTATGTTAATTTGATAAATCTTTTCGCGGCGAAATGTTGTAAAATGAGTTTGCCGCGTGACGCGGAAACTCTTGCAGAATTCAGCGAAACGCCTGCTTTGGCTCTTGTGGAACGAAACGGGAGCATTTTCCTGCTGGCCGGATTCGATATTCTCGAAACAAACTGGCCTTTTGAGCCGAGTTTTGTATTATTCTGTTATAACGCGACAGGCTATCTTGGATTGCAGGTTTCGCAGCAGCAGAAAAATGACCTTAAAGTAGGAGAGCCTATTGCAGTTGAAGGGCTATCGCCCGGATTAGAGGCAAAAGTTACCAGATCGGATGGAGAAAAAGAAGATATTCAGGCCAACCCGAGCGGTATTATCCGTTTCGCTGATACAAGTCATGTCGGACAATACCGTCTGAGTATTTCAGACGGCGCAGAGCGTTTTTACGTGGTTAATCTTTTGGATGCACATGAGAGTGACATAAAACCTGTAAAGGAACTTGAAATATCGAATTCGCAGACAATTGCGGCACAGAAAGAAACCATAAGCAGGGCAAACATACCTTTATGGCCGTTCCTTGCAGGTCTGGCTTTATTGCTTGCCTGTATTGAATGGCTGGTATATAATTTGAAAGTTCGGATTTAGCAGAAAAAGTTAAAATTAAGCGAGGTTTACATATGTATAAGATTTTGGTGTGTATAATTATTTGCCTTGCCTTTACCAGTGCGGTTTTGGCGGAAGATGAATCACCGTTTAATATAGATTTGTATTATGGCTGGGGGGGCTATTATCGACCTATGGAATGGACTCCTGTTGAAATTACAGTATATAATTCGTTAAAAAACGCATTTAATGGTGAGTTAACTCTTTCTTCTCAGCAGGATGGATTAAACACGTTGAATATAATGGTGCCGGAATTTGACTTGACACCAGAGCTTACAATTTATCAGCCGCTGGTAACAAAGATTGCTTATACAAGTCAGGGCTGTAATCTTAAGCTCGATCAGGTAATTGGAAAACGAAGGAAAACAGTCTGGAGCCAGCCGTATGAGAGCAAATTGACTCCCGGAAAATTCCCTGTTCTTAACGAATATGATATACTTATTGGAATAGTTGGAGCAGGAAAGTTCGGCTTGTTAAGTCTTGGAAAACAATCCGTCAGTTATTTCAAGGCAGCAAGCGGCAGTGTGCAGGTGGAGACCAAACAGGCGGCAATGGTGCCCTGGGACTGGACAGGATTTGTTTCTCTGGATTTGCTTGTTCTTTACGATCCCGACTGGATTCAGTTACAGGAATCGCAGTTAAAAGCTATTGCAGAATGGGTATCCAATGGCGGCAGGTTGCTGCTTGTTTTGGGCAGTAATCCTCCGATGGGAAATAATCCTGTTATTAATTTGATACCTTTCGATTTTATGGATGCAAAACAGGTTGATATTTCGAGGGAACAGCTTTATAAATGGAATTTGACGGGCAGTGATTCGGAAACGGTTACACTCAAACCTCTTGTCCCGAAATCCGGAGCTAAATTTTATGAGGGTGTTTATCAGGACAATCAATGTTTATTTGCGGTCGGGAATTCAGGTTTCGGACGTATTGGAGTGTTAGGTTTTGACCCTTATGATTTCAGCGCCTTACAGGGCGCAAACCAGTCCCGGTTCTGGGTAAATATAATTCAGGCTGTGCTGAAAGCGGAAGTTTCTGTCGAAAATACTATAATCGCACAGCGCAGAATTGAATTTGTTCAGGATTCAAGTGCGGCCCCGGTCGGAACAAACGTACCTGTCACGGGTGGAAGCAGACCGCTGGTCAGATCAAGATCGGGTTATCCCGGATATTATGAAATCGGAAGCGCATATTCTCTGAACAACAAAGTTATGGAGTTTCTGTATTCGGAAATAAAACCTTTGAGTGTCTGGTTTGTAATCCTTTTATTGGGCGCCCTTGCTATTCTGCTTGGCCCTTTCGATTATAAATTTCTCAAGCATATAGACCGATTGCCGCTGACGTGGTTGACCTGCTCTTTCTGGATTATTTTATTCACAGTCGGTGCGTATTACGGCGTCCAGTACATTCGCGGCGGCAAAATGCAGTTGAAGGTAGTTTCGGTGCTGGACGGCATTCAGGATGAAGATGCCGCATGGGCTACGCATTACAGCGGCTTATTCGCTTCTCGAAGCGACAGTTATGAGCTTGACGGGCTTCAGCCGAATCAGTGGTGGTCCGGCATTGCCCCTACACAGGATACCCTTTCGGCTTTCAGCAATGAGATTGGGAGCAGAAGAATCTACTGCGTTCAGGAGGATGGGGGGAATTTGCCTGAATCGCTGCCTGTTAATATCTGGGATATACAGTGCATGCTTACCGAATCGCCGCTTGAAAAGCTGCCGTTCAGCGCTGAAGTGCGTCAAAATGGAGATGATGTAATCATTACAATAAAGAATGAATCTGACGCAGCGATTATGGGCGGTTATGTCCTTATGGATAAAAATCACGGTATTTATCTCAGCAGTGTACCTGCGCATGGCACACAGGAATTCCGTCAACGAAACCAGCCATTGCCATATTGGGATAATCTTATTCGCCAATATTCTCAGGCAGCTAATAATTTCAGAAACGAAGCAGCTTTTTTTGCACAGGGAACTCTACAGCGAACACAGGCTATTAATAATTATCTCAGCAAAGGAGCGTCTCTTGTCTGTGTGACATATGACAAAGCTCCGATATCATTTGGAGTGAAAGACCATACCTTTAGTTATGAACATGTGCAATTAGCACGTCTTGTTGTTTTTCCGAATTCAGAGGGAATAGAAAATGATTGAAACGAAACATTTAACGAAAGTATTCGGTAATCTTACCGCGGTTGATGACCTGAATTTATTTATAAAGCAGGGTGATATATTCGGCTTTATCGGCCCGAACGGCGCAGGTAAAACCACGACAATGCGCATTCTTGTAACGCTGATGGAGCCTACTCGAGGTCATGCTTTAATTGACGGCCTTGATGTTACGAGAAACGGCCAAAAGGTTCGCAGGATTATCGGTTACATGCCCGACTTTATGGGTGTTTATGATGACCTGAAAGTATTCGAGTACCTTGAGTTCTTTGCCGCCGCTTTCGGCATTGAACGCTCTAAAAGAAAATCGATTGTCGAAGGCGTTCTTGAATTGACAGACCTGCAATCCAAGAAAAGTGCGACAGTTGACAGTCTTTCGCGCGGAATGCAGCAGCGTCTCGGTCTTGCGCGGGTTCTGATTCATGATCCGAAGGTGCTTATTCTTGACGAGCCTGCCAGCGGGCTCGACCCGAGAGCAAGAATTGAAATCAGGGAATTGCTCAAGGAACTCAAGAGAATGGGAAAGACCATTATGATTTCCAGTCATATTCTCAGCGAGCTTGAAGAAATATGCGACCACGTGGGAATCATCGAGCATGGCCAGTTGGTCTATAGCGGAACGATAGAGGAGATTCGCCCAAGACTGGGAATTCATACAAAGGTTCGTGTGCAGGTGCTTGATAACCAGGAAAAGGCGATAGAAATATTGGCAGCTCTGCCGCAGATAAGCCAGGTGCAGCTATGTAAAAATTATATATCCGTGACATTCCGTGAAGGTGAAAATATGGATGGTATTATCGCCCGCACACTGGTTAACGCCAATATTGATGTTGTTGCGATACAGCCCGAACAGCTCAAACTTGATGATGCGTTCCTCCAGTTGACAAAAGGAATAGTACATTAGCAAATAGGAATAGTGACAGGAAGAGAGATAATATTCATGTCACTATACATGATAGTTATCAATGAAAGCGGAATCAATAAATCTTTTTTTGGACTTCTTCAATCCGGCCCGGATTTTCGGACCGATTTTCGATAAGGAGCTTCGCGTTTCGAGCCGGAGAAAAAGAAATTACCTGCTTCGTTCAGCTTATATTATTTTATTAGCCGTTTTTATTTTATTTATGTGGCTCTCAGTGATTGGCGCCGGGAGTAAGAGTTCTGCTATATTCCAGGCATCAAGGTCATCGCAAATAGGAAAGAATGCAATAATTGCTATTGTCTGGTTTCAATTTATTGCCTCTCAGATTCTCGCGATTGTTATGCTCAGCTCTTCGATAAGCGATGAAATCCGCACGGGGACATTAAATGTGCTTATGACGACGCCAGTCAGCAGTTTCAAAATAGTTACGGGAAAACTGTTAAGCAAACTTTTACAGGTGTTATTACTGTTGGCGATGAGTTTGCCTTTGCTGGCAATTATGCGTGTCTTCGGAGGCATACCCTGGAATTATGTAGTATTCGGTTTATTTATTACATTAACCTCTGTAATTTTTGCTGGTTCTTTGAGCCTGTTTCTTTCTATTTTCAATCGTTACCCGTATCGTGTTATTATACTAATTTTTGTCGGGTATTTTTTTATCTTTGGTCTTTTACCTTTTTTATGTACCCAGCTTTCGTTCAGCAACAGTGAAGTTCTCGCAATTTTTGTTAATGTAAATCCATTTTTAGCTATGGTTGCGGCTGCTGAACAGAAACCAGCCAATTCGATAAACATTTTAATACACTGTATGATTATGTTGAGCGCTTCTGCTGTTTTATTGGTTTTTTCGATTTGGAAAGTACGTTCTGCCGCTTTTAGAGATATGATTGTCAGGCGTAAAAATATCGAGTCAAAAGTTCTGATAAAAGATGTAGAAGATTCAGAGAGAAAACACTATTACGAATATTCGGACTATATTAGAAAAGTGTACGGCATACCTATTATATGGAAAGAAAGATATTGCGGTAATGAATATTCAGAACGTATCATACGAGTTATCGGAAATCCAATTGTCTGGAAAGAAAATTATGGATATTTCTTCGGAAAGGGGAAAATTGACAAGATAGTAACGATAACAATTTACCTGCTTTGCATATTTGGAATTATGTTATTGCTTGTTTTACGAAATCGTCTATCAATAGTAATGCTTAGTTTCACGATTTCCGGTCTGTATCTTATACTTATGCTCCGTCTTGCTATTTCTATAGCAGGAAGTATTGCTGGCGAGAAAGAGGCGAGGACTTTACCGATATTACTGGTGACTCCTCTCGAAGATAAGGATATTATTCTCAGTAAAGTTAAAGCTGCTCTTATGAGAAATATCAGTTTGCTCGCATTATATTTTGTTCTGCGTTTTTTTATATATTTTTCCTATAGTTCACAAGGAATTATTAGATTCTCTCAAATTATTTATCAGATTCCGATTTCAGCAGCAAGTATTATTAGCAGGGTATTATTTATTGTTGGTTGCGGTGCATATTTCGGTGTACGTATGAAAAACTCCATGGCGGCTGTCATTGCTACAATAGGTATTTTTTTAGTGGAATTTATCTTGAATTATTTATTTGTGTTAATTTTTGTTCGTCTTATGACTCCTTTTTCTGTTGCTTATTATAATATTGCTTCGATATTTGTAATGACTGCTGTTTATACAGCAGCAGGTTTGTATTTATTGAAGCTATCAATACAAAAATTAAGGTGTAATATCTTTTAAGTTATTAATAATATGGCGAGCTTAACCATAAATCCTTGTATAAAATTTTTAAGATTTTTCTGGCTGACCGGGCCTTTGTTCGATAAGGAGCTTCGCGTTTCAAGCAGGCGAAGACGCAATTATTACCTGCGCTTTGCATATGTAATTCTTCTGACTTCCTTTGTTGTCGGAACATGGCTCAGCTATGGACAATTGCATGGAACACTGGCGTATCAGAAATCCAGACTGGCGGAGATAGGAAAGAGCATCGTTCTTACCATAGTCGTTTTTCAGTTTTTCGCGGCGCAGATATTAGCTGTTATTCTTTTAAGCAATTCCATCAGTGACGAAATATATCATCGCACTTTAGGTGTGCTGATGACTACTCCCATAAACAGCCTTCAGATTGTAATTGGAAAATTATTCAGCAAATTGCTGCAAATTATTATTTTGCTGGCGATAAGCCTTCCGATACTCGCTATAGTTCGTGTTTTCGGCGGCGTGCCGTGGGGCTATATTATTTCCAGCTTTTTCATAACACTAAGTGCATCGATATTCGCAGGTTCGATCAGCCTGGCTTTTTCAATAAAAAATATTCATACTTACGTTGTTATTATCAAGGCAGTATTTACTATCGGTGTTGTTTATATAGTTCTGCCTTTAATACTGGCGGCAGTTTTCGGGGAGCAATGGCTCTATGTGTTAAATTACAGCAGACGGATTTCAATGTTTCCTTTATTGATTGCGTTTCTTCATCTCAATCCTTTGGGAACAATGTCGCTTAATACTGTTATCATGATGTCGCCGGCGGCGACTATACCATTTTTTTTCTGGCCTATTAATTGCATCATAATGCTGATTGCTTCCGCCCTGGTACTTGCCTTTTCCGTTAAAGTTGTTCGCAGGGTGGCTCTTCGTCAGATTTTGGGAGAGCTTGACCTGTTCTCGAGACTAAGGTTGTCCTTTTCAAATACGAAAAGAGATTCACTGAAAGAATACGAAGGTTCGGTAAGAGAAGTAACAGGGCAGCCGGTCATGTGGAAAGAAATAAGAAAGCCCCTAATTCAGGGCATAGACAGAACAAATAATAAAGTCGGTCTTGCGGCTACTGTTGTAACTTTGCTGTTGACTTATTATGTATGCTATACGAGCAATTGCCTCGCTGAAGGATACGTGCACTTTCTATATGCTGTTATGTTTGTAATAATCGGCATAATTTTTAATCTTGTTCTGTCTGTATCGTGCATTACTTCTGAAAAGGAATCTATGGCCTGGCCTATCCTGCTGACAACTTCGCTCGATGACTGGCAGATTGTGCAGGGAAAAGCGCTGGGCGTGTTTTATAAGTGTCTTCCCGTATGGCTTTTGTTGGCGGGGCATATCTTTTTATTTACCATTGTCGGATATATTAATCCGATAGCTTTTTTACAGTTATTAATAGTTGTTTCCGGCTTGATGATTTTTCTTACCGGTTTCGGCTTGTATGCAAGCTCGTGTTTCAAGCGAACTACATGGGCGATTATAATATGTTTTGCGTTTGCGCTTGTGATATGGGTGTTTGTTCCGGTCAGCCTGAGGATAGTGACAGAGATCATCCGCAACAGAGAGTTATACAGAGAATTATCCGGAATATATTATTGTATCAATCCAATCGTCCAGATTGGAGTTGTTATGGATGCCGCCGGCGGCGCTTATAATGCAAATTCGAGCCTTACCGGCCTGAAATATGACTGGCCTTATCTTTCATATTATTTTAGAAATGTCGGTAATGTGTATTCTACAACTAAACTGCTTCTGTATATTATGACGGCTTACAGCTTATTTGGCTTGTTTTTTGCATGGCTGGCTAAAAGAAGAATCAGGAAAAATATTATTTAAATAAACTTTCAAAATGATTGCAGTTATAAGTAATGCTATCAAAGATTTTCTAAACATGGAATGGCTGACCGGACCTTTCCTGGATAAAGAGCTGCGCGTATCCAGCAGGCACAGGAGGAATTATCTGCTTCGGGCGATATATGTTTTGACATTGCTGTTTTTTGTCGCAATAACATGGGTGAATATCATTGAAAACAGCAGAAATATGACATTTCAGAGATCTCGTCTGGCGGAAATGGGAAGAATGATAACTGTAACGATAGTCCAGTTTCAGTTTATCGCGACTCAAGTAATAGCAGTGATATTATTTTGTAATTCCGTCAGCAATGAAATTTACCACAGAACGTTGGGAGTTCTTCTAACTACACCTGTGACAAGCTTTCAAATTGTGATGGGTAAGCTTGTAAGTAAGTTGTTCCAGATAATACTTCTTATAGCAATAAGCCTGCCGCTTTTGGCTATAGTCCGAATCTTTGGCGGTGTTTCATGGAGCTATATTTTGACGAGTCTTTGTGTAACGCTGGTTGCGGTGATTTTCGCCGGCTCGCTTAGCCTGTTTTTTTCTGTTGTATTTCGACAAGCTTATTTTGTAATTATTTTGACTATGTCTATTCTTGGTTTTCTTTATGGATTAAGAAATCTGGATTTCGTTAGATTTTCAAGAGGCATTTCCTTCAACAGGTATGGTTATAGGAGTCCATCTTTTTCTCCTTTTTTTATATTTGAAAAGATTATAAATTATATACGTTCTCCCGGACAGAATATTTTTAATAATGAATTGATAATTTATAGTTCTCTTTTACTTTTAATATCATTGATTTTATTATTGAGATCATCCCATCTGTTGAGAAAGATTGCGCTTGCAAACGCTTTTGGACAAAAGAGTTTTTGGAAAAGAATGATTCGACGGATAGATATTTTCTGCGACAAATTATTTGCGACTAAAAAGATAAAACCAGATGAGCAAATACGGCATGTGTGGGGTCCAGCGGTTGCATGGAAAGAGATGAGAATGAAATTCTCAAGCAGGGAGAAAATGTTCGTTGCGATTATAATCAGTATCGAGCTTATAATGATTATAGCTATGTATTTATTCCCATACATTGCCAGTGAATACGGATATGACGAAGCACTGACCTTATATCTATATGTATTTATGGGATTTGGAGTCTTTTCCACTGTATTTTTTTCTGTCAGATGTATTACTTCCGAGAAGGAAGCTCAAACATGGTGTTCTTTACTGATGACGCCGCTGTCCGATTGGCAGATAATGTCCGGCAAGTTTGTGGGTATATTAAGGAGAATCCTGCCGATTTGGATAATGCTCTTTATTTATTTTTGTGCATTCACAAACATATCAGGCCGTGGTCCTTTATCACTTTTCCTTCTGACAATAATGATGATTGGAATTGTAGCTTTTCTTTATGGTGCGAGTCTTTATTTCAGCTCTCGATTTAAAAATACGAGCAATGCTATTATTGCGATAATTATTCTCTTGTCGGTAATATGGTTAGTATTTCCGGTAGTTATTGATTCTAATATTCCCCGCTTTTATGCACAATATTTTCAATTCGGGCCGTTCAATAGAAGTTATATGATTATAAATCCGTTTATTTTAACACAAACAATAATGACAACTGATTTATATACTGTGCGTCAATATATAACATGGCCTGATCAAACTCGTGATTATTTGAGTTCTTTTATTTTAATGACAAATATTGTATTTGCTTATTTACTTTCAGGGGCTTTTTTTGCGTGGCGTGCCAAATGTCAGTTTCGAAGGCACATTTTTTAATATTATTTATGAACAGTACTTTAATCGATATTCTGGAATATATAAATCCTGTCCGGCTTTTCGGGCCGATATTCGCAAAAGAGCTGATAGTATCCAGTCGGAGGAGGAGGAATTATTTTGTCCGCTTCGCATATCCGTTTTTTTTGGCTTTCTTTGTTGCTTCTGCATTTACGAGAGTCTTTGGCTACAGAGGTCAATACCCGTCCGTCATGCAGGTGTCTCAGTTGGCACAGGTTGGAATCAGTATTACGACTGCAATCGTCTGGTTTCAGTTTATCATAGTTCAGTTTCTTGCCGTTGTTATGTTAAGCACGGCGATAAGCGATGAAATATACAGCAAGACATTAGGCGTTTTAATGACGACTCCGATAAGCAGTTTCCAGATTGTCTTTGGAAAACTTCTGAGCAAACTGCTTCAACTGCTGCTGCTTATTGCGATTAGTTTGCCTCTTTTAGCTATCATACGAGTATTTGGCGGGATTCCCTGGTATTTTGTTATTTCAAGCCTTTGCATAACTTTAACAGCATCGATTTTTGCAGGCACTATAAGCCTTATATTTTCCATTTACAATCGCCAGTCGCATCTTGTCATCAGCAGGACTCTTTTGGTCTGTTTCTTTATTTATGCCGGGCCCCTGATTGCTTTTGTTATTATGAGAGAATTCTGCAAGGATAATCTTCATTTGCTTATTCCCAAACTTGGGCTGTTTTTTATTAATCCATTTATGCTTATGCGTACCATAACAACTGCCATGCAATTGCCTTCAGCGTCTATTCCCGGCGAAACATGGTTATTGCATTGCGCTGTTATGCTTGGTTTGTCTGTCATTGTTTTTATTTGGTCTGTATCCTGTGTTCGCAAGGCAGGCTTGAGACAGATTACGGGACAGGCAGGCTTGTTTTTAACGAGGAAGGAGCGAAAAATAGCGGATAAAAAACTCCGGCAAAGTTACAGTTCCTCGCCTGTGTCGGGAAAAATAAGAGATATCAAATGGCACCCGGTGATTTGGAGGGAAATAGCGAATCCGATGATTAAGCCGAATCGTATTACAAGTGCATTAGGTATTTTGTTATCGCTGGCATTTTTAGTTACTGCCTATGGCTTGTGCATCTATTATGAAGTTTTGGGCAGGATTGTAACCCATATAGTCTTTGTGCTCGTATATTTCTTTATCGCCCTGATTCGTACTTCTACATTTGCTTCAATGAGCATAACGAACGAAAAAGAGGCAAGGTCATGGCCCATTTTGCTTACAAGTCCCTTAGCAGAAAAAGAAATAGCCTTGTGTAAAATAATCGGCTCATGTCTGCGTGCATGGGGATACTGGCTTCTTCTTGCGGCTCACCTGGTTGTGTTTATTCTGGCCGGTATTATAAAAGCTCCTGTTTTTATACCTTTAGTGCTTATAGCGATAAGCAGCGCATTGCTTGTATCTTCTATCGGTGTTATGTTCAGTTCCATGTGCAAACGCAGTACAACATCCTCCATCTTGAATATAATAACTTTTTTAACGTGTATAATTCCTGTTTGCTGTATTCCATTTTTATATTTCGTAAGCCCTCTGTTTGCTGCAGCTTCTATTTTTGGTGTTTGGGGCGGTTTTATTGAAATGTTTGATTCATTTAATATTTCCCCGAATACTCCTTTGTACATAATTAAAATAATAGCAGCATCTCATTTTTCGTTTATTATATATACTGTCATATATTTGCTGGTGACTTACGGTGCATATCAGCTTTCGGCAAACCATATACGCTGGAGGATTTTATAAAAAAATGGCTGAGGCTTTGATAAAATTTTTCGGGCGAATATTGAATCCCTTTTGGCTGCTGGGACCTATATTTGATAAGGAGCTGAGAGTATCCAGCCGGAGACGCAGAAATTATGTCCTGCGTTTCGCATACATATCACTGCTGTCAACTATTTTGTTTTTTTTCTGGGTAAATGTTGTTCAGACAAGCGGATACAATCTGTACTATGTATCCAGGATGGCTCAGGCGGGACAGGCAATAATATCCTTTATAGTCTGGTTCCAGTTTTGTGCCACACAGTTGATAGCGGTAATTATGCTCAGTACATCTATAAGCGATGAAATATATAATAAAACACTTGGTTTATTAATGAGCACGCCGATAAACAGTTTTCAGATTGTGATGGGAAAGCTGCTCAGCAAGCTTCTTCAACTGATTTTACTTCTTGTTATCAGTTTGCCTCTGCTGGCTGTCGTTCGTATATTCGGAGGTGTGCCATGGAACTTTATTATTTCCAGTCTTTGTCTTACGCTGGCGACTATAATATTTATAGGGTCACTGAGTCTTTTCTTTTCGATTTATTCCCAGAGAGCCTATATCGTAATAATTGAAACAATAATCGCTTTGATTGTAATTTTTGCTGTAATACCTTTAGTATCATTTGCTGTAATTGATCTGATGAATTGGGATCGGGCAATTGATGAAGATACTTTCTTTTCTGTTTTCTGTCAGCCGAATCCTTATGTTCAAATGTTTTTCAATACGATTAAGCTTTTGGAGCCTAATCCTGGTCGTATTCCATTCTTCTCATGGCAGTTGAACTGCGGCATATTAGCCGCGGCTTCTATCGTCATTCTGACAATTTCCACGATTCTTGTTCGCAGGGTCGCGCTGCGTCAGGCAACGGGGCAATTGTTATTTAGGCCGGCACGTAAAAAAAACAAGTACGCCAAATATGGAGCCGCCGAACAGGAGCCTGATATAAAAATAAGGACGGTAAAGGATCCGCCTGTTATTTGGAAAGAGCTGAGAATGCCTATGTTCGGGCGGCATAAAATATTCTCTGCGATATGTATTTTTCTCGTATTGAGCCTGCTGATTTTTATTTACTGGCTTTGCGCGAGAGAAAGGATATTGGATGACAGAGAAGTTCACATGCTTTTTGTAATGGCGTTCCTGATTTTTGGAACTTTATTCACTATTATTCTTACTGCCACAGGAATAACGACTGAAAAAGAAGCTCGCTCATGGCCTATACTGCTTATGACTACGCTGGATGACAGGCAGATTCTGTTCGGAAAATATGCAGGCACATTGAGACGATTGATTCCTGTCTGGATTCTTTTATTCGCACATATTGTTATTTTCAGTCTTTGTATGATTATTAACCCGCTGGCTGTTATACAAATAACAATATTGGCAATCTGGATTGTGACATTTCTTTTCTGCACGGGTACTTATTTCGGCTCATGTTTTAAGCATACAACTACCGCGGTTATAGTAAATTTTATTTTCGCCGCTGCAATATGGATTTTTATTCCGTTACTTCTTGTTATGCTCGGAGAGTTTCTGCATATTGCAGATTTACGGGATTTTGCGGAAGTCTATATGGATACAAATCCGTTTCTTCATGCGGTAGTGATAATGAGCGCCAATACGAATACATCGTCTGGAAATTATGGCTGGATAGGCTTCAGCGCCAACGCCTTTCTTTCAACCGCATGGATACTTGCATGTTTTGCCGGATATACATTTCTTGGTCTTGTTTTTGCATGGAGAGCCAAATGCAGGTTCAGGAAAAATATATTTTAAAAAAGAAAACAATATTTTGGAGCCTGTAACAAAATGAATTTTTAAGATACAGCATTACCATCATGGTAATGTTTCGCGGGCAAGATGCCCGCGACACGATTCTTTTTGTTAGAGGTTCTTGGAAAATTATGGCTGAAATAGTAATAGATTATATATTGTGTTATCTTAATTTTTCATGGCTGACTGGCCCTGTATTTGATAAGGAGCTTCGAGTATCGAGCCGCAGACGGCGGAATTATATACTTCGTTTTGCCTATATTTCGCTGCTCCTGACCATTTTATTGCTCATATGGATTCTGGCTGTGGACTATCGAGGTTCGAATGTACTGCAGGTTTCCCGAATGGCGCAGGCTGGAAAATATATCATCACATATATTGTTTGGTTTCAGTTTTGTGCCGCCCAGATTATCGCTGTTGTAATGCTGAGTAATTCCATCAGCGATGAAATATACCACAAGACTCTCGGCATGTTAATGACTACGCCCATAACGAGCATGCAGATTGTAATAGGCAAGCTGTTAAGCAAACTGCTTCAATTGCTTTTGCTGCTCGCTATCAGCATGCCTTTATTAGCCATCGTCAGGATGTTTGGCGGCGTGCCATGGAGTTTTATTACATCCAGCATGTGCCTGACGCTTACAACAGTTCTTTTGGTAAGTTCGCTCAGTCTTTTCTACTCGATTTTCTTCCGGCGAGCTTACATTGTAATTATTATGACCATTCTGACGCTTTTAGTATTTTTCGGATTAGTGCCTTTTATATATGTTTCAATAATTACTTTAACCAAATTATATAATACAGTTCCGGAAGGAACATTATTATTTATTCTCATCCAGCCGAATCCGTATCTTTGTTTTTTTGCTGAAACAATGACGATGATGAGTCCGGGCAGTATGGGGAGTTCATTTTTCGTCTTATACAAATTGAACTGTATATTAATGCTAATTATATCGTTATTACTGATTTTCTTATCAATTATTATGGTGCGAAAGGTTGCGCTTCGTCAGGCAACAGGGCAGTTGTTTTCATCACGCCAGAAAGAAGCAATCAAAGAAGAGTTAAGAGTTTCCGGAACAAACTCTTCTGTGATAAGTGTTTTCGGGCCGCCAATCCTCTGGAAAGAGCTGATATTGCCTTTGCGCAGAAGCGTGAAAATATATCGTATTATAATTGCGATTTTATTTTTGTCTGTTTTATTCTACTCATATTGGTTTTTCTATAAGGAAGAAGCTCTCGATGATGATGATATTCATGCTATATATGCTTTAGTATTTATGGGATTAGGTGCACTTTTCACTATAGTTATTTCTTCTGTCAGTATAACTTCAGAGAAGGAATCTCGTTCGTGGCCTTTATTATTGACTTCGACTCTTACTGACAGCCAGATTGTTATAGGCAAGCTTTATGGCATATTGAGCCGCTGTTTGCCTGTCTGGCTTTTATTGATTGGACATGTTTTATCTTTCACTGTTATTGGATTCATCCATCCTGTTGCTGTTCCATTAACAATATTATTAGTAGTTTGGTTTGTATTTTTAATATGCAGCAGCGGAATGTATTTCAGCTCCATTTTTAAGCATACAACAACTGCGGTTATTATGAATTTCGTTTTTATCGTGTTTATTTGGGGATTTATACCGTTAGTATTCGGCATAATGGGTGAATTTTCAGGTGATCGTGAAGTGAGCAATATTTGTTTTTTTGTAAATCCTTTTATCCAGATTCTTGTTATAATATTTAGTACTATAATAACCCGGATACATTTGAGGAATGGAAATATGGAGTATTCCTGGCCGAATGGCTGGGAAAGTGCAGATGTTTCATTGTTTGCATTTTGTATTTCGTTCTGTATATATATGATACTTGCGCTGTTTTTACTCTGGCGTGCCAAAAAGCGTCTAAGGAGTAAAATCTTCTGATAATTATGACTCGTATCCTACTGGAAAATATAACAAAAATATTTGATGGCGAAACAGCCGCTGTTTCTGATTTTACTCTTGAAATTCCGGAAGGCTGCTTCATGGTGATTGTCGGTCCGAGCGGCTGCGGTAAAACTACTACGCTTCGCCTTATTGCTGGTTTGGAGCAGCCAGATTCCGGCAATATTTATATCGGGGATACTTTAGCCAATGAAACTGCTGCCAAAAACCGCGATGTTGCTATGGTTTTCCAGAATTATGTTTTATATCCTCATATGACTGCGTTTCAGAACATGGCTTTCGCATTAAAGATGCGCAAGTTTCCGGGAAAATATATAAAAGAACGTGTCAGAGAAACAGCTAAACTACTCGGAATTGAGGATTTATTACGCCGCAAACCTCATGCTTTATCGGGCGGCCAGAGACAGCGTGTTGCTTTAGGCAAAGCTATCGTTCGCAAGCCATCTGCATTTTTATTAGATGAGCCTCTTAGCAATCTTGATGCTAAAATGAGATTGGCTATGCGTACCGAACTGAAAACTCTGCATCAAAAGTTAAAAACCACGACTGTTTATGTCACTCATGACCAGGTTGAAGCTATGACATTAGGGGAGCGGGTTTGTGTAATGTATAACGGCAAAATCATGCAGACAGGCAAGCCGATGGAGATATATGAAAAACCTGTCAACAGGTTTGTTGCAGGTTTTTTCGGGACTCCTCCGATGAATTTTATCGATGGCAAAGTAAAGATTGACAATAGTAAAATACATTTTGTAACGCACGATAATACTATAATACTGCCGCAATCGTTGATGACCTGCCTTAATGGCTATCAGGGTAAAGAAATGATTTTGGGCATACGCCCTGAAAATGTCTCACAGATTCCTTATGCGAACCAGGAAGATAATACACTCACTGCAATAGTGGAGATAGTCGAACCTGTGGGGAACAAAACTGACGTGTACCTTCGTAATTCGAGTGGGGAAAGACTCATTCTGTGTACGATTCCATATACTGATTTAAGAGTAAATCAAACAGTAAAAATTCATATCGATATCAATAAAATTCATATTTTTGAGCCTGACCAAACCGGTAAGAATGTTATTTTCTATAATGATTAAATTTACTATGTGATATTTGACACCGAAGCCCTGATAATATAGAATCTTCGGAAATCACATTAACAATAGTGAAAATGAAAGGGAAAATGATGCTTTTAAGAGGTGTGGTTCTTGCAGGCGGCACAGGCTCGCGTCTTATGCCGCTGACTAAGGTAACGAATAAACATCTTCTGCCTGTAGGGCAAAAGCCCATGATTTATTATCCTATCGAGAAACTTAGAGGGATAGGTATCGAAGAGATTTTGATTGTTACCGGTCTCGAACACATGGGAGACGTTGTGAACCTTTTAGGCTCCGGCACAAATTTCGGCTGCCGGTTCACATATAAGGTTCAGGACCAGGCGGGTGGCATCGCACAGGCGCTTGCTTTAGCGGAGAATTTTGCACAAAACCAGCCTATTGTGGTTATCCTTGGGGACAATATCTTTGAAGACAGCCTGAAAAATTATTCCAATAAATTCCTCGCTCATAAAAAGGGTGCGAGAATACTTCTTAAACAGGTGCCAAGTCCTCAGCGTTTCGGAGTTGCCGAGATAGTTGGCGATAAGGTGGTCGGCATAGAAGAAAAACCGAAAAATCCGAAAACGAATTATGCCGTAACAGGGATATATTTCTACGATAGTTCTGTTTTCGATATAATACGGACTTTAAAACCTTCGGACCGCGGCGAGTTCGAGATTACTCATGTTAATGAAGCTTATATTAAAAAGGGAGAGCTTGCTTTTGACATTCTCGACGGCTGGTGGACTGACGCGGGGACTTTCGAGTCGCTGAGCAAGGCAAATGAGCTGGTATTGGAAAATCCGCCAAAATAAACTGGAGTTTTTAATGACATTAAACAAACCTCGTATAGTAATTCTCGGCGGCAAAGGAATGCTTGGGACAGACCTTGTTAAAACATGCAATGAGCGTAATATTAATGTTCAGGTTTTTGACCTGCCTGAATTTGATATTACAAATTTAAAGCAGCTCGAAAAAGTGATAAAACACGCGGATGTTGTAATAAACTGCGCCGCTTATACGAATGTCGATGGATCTGAAAGCCAGAAAGAATTGGCATATAAAGTAAATGCGGAAGCGGCGGGGCGGCTCGGTGCAATTGCAGGGGATAATAATACATGGGTGCTGCATATCGGCACGGACTTTGTTTTTGACGGCAGGCAGGAAAAACCTTACATCGAAACCGACTTGCCGAATCCAATCAGCGAGTATGGCAGAACAAAACTTGCCGGAGAACAGCTTCTCGCTCAAAGCGGCTGCAAATATTGTATTGTGCGAGTGCAGTGGACCTACGGTTCAGCAGGAAATAATTTCGTATCTAAATTAATCCAGCGGGCAAAAACAAATAACACGGTAAAAGTCGTCGATGACCAGGTAGGCTCACCGACTGCTACAACGGAAGTTTCAAAAGCAATATGCAGGATGCTGGAGAAAAAGCCGCTCGGTTTGTTTCATTTCGCCAGTTCCGGTTATGTAAGCCGGTATGAGATGGCTAAGTTTGTATTTGACAAGCTCTCGATGAATGTTAATCTGTTGCCATGTAAAACGAGCGACTATGTAACACCGGCGGCCAGGCCGCTGAACAGCCGCTTCGATTGCAGTAAAATAGCAGCCCTGCTCGGCGGGCAAATTGAGTCATGGCAGGTTATGTTGGAAAGATATTTGAAAAAATTATGAAAAAGATTCTTGTTACAGGCGGTGCCGGATTTATCGGAAGCAATTTCGTAAGAATGGTTCTTTCCGAGAATGAAGATTGTTTTGTCGTTAATCTCGATAAGCTTACCTATGCGGGAAACCTTGAAAATCTCGCTGGTTATTTGGAGCATAAGAACCATAAATTCATAAAAGGTGATATTTGTGATGGCAAGTTGACAGGGAAAATAATCGATGAGTATAAAATCGATGCGATAATCAATTTCGCAGCGGAAAGTCATGTTGACCGTTCAATAACCGAGCCGAAGATATTTATCGAAACAAATATAGCAGGAACTTTGACACTTCTTGAAGCCGCACGCGATAAAAAGATTAAACGTTTTATTCAAATATCGACTGATGAGGTTTATGGTGAGCTTGGTCCGCAGGGAAAATTTACCGAGCAAACGCCGCTCAGTCCGAATTCACCTTATTCAGCAAGCAAAGCGGCGGCGGATCATCTGGTCGGAGCGTTCGGGCATACATGGGGCGTAAAATACAACATTACACGATGCTCGAATAACTATGGCGAATATCAGTTTCCTGAAAAGATGATTCCGCTGATGATTAACAACGCTCTTAATGATAAGGAACTGCCTGTTTACGGCGACGGCCTGAATGTGCGCGACTGGCTGTATGTCTATGACCATTGTGCGGCTATTTGGAAAGTTTTGGAAAATGCACCGCCGGGAGAGATTTATAATATTGGCGGCTGCAATGAGAAGACGAACCTGGAAGTGGTCGGTCTTATACTCAATCGTCTGAATAAGCCAAGATCGCTGATTAAGTTTGTTACCGACAGGCCCGGGCACGACAGGAGATACGCGATTGACGCGGCAAAAATTATGAACGAGCTTGGCTGGAAACCATCGGTGAAATTCGAGGAAGGCATTATTAAAACGATTGACTGGTACATCCAAAACCAGAAATGGCTGAAAAATGTTGTATCCGGCGACTATCAAAAATATTACGAATCAATGTACAAAAACCGTTAATCAAATAATTAATCTTTTATTTTGATTTTCGGATTTATAAAATGTAAAAACAGTAAATTTATTTATTCTAAGATTATTGATTAAATTTCTGTGAAATAACATAGTTGAGTATGAATTATAAAGTTGTTCAATTAGAACTTGCATTGATATAGTTAAAAGCTTCTTGGTTGTTCTATTTGTGATTTATTTATGAGCAGCGGTTTTTATTCTTATATCTATGGTAGGAGTATTATATTCGTGATATCCGGAGAAAAATTGCTATGAAAGTATTTATATTAGCTGGTGGCCGGGGTACTCGACTTGGAGAAGAAACGGATATGCGTCCAAAGCCAATGGTTGAGATCGGTGGTAAACCTATCCTTTGGCATATAATGAAGATTTATTCTTGTTATGGTTTTAATGAATTTGTCATACTTTTAGGGTATAAAGGTTTTTTAATAAAAGAATATTTTGCAAACTATTTTCTTCATCAGAGTAGTGTGACAATTGATCTTTCTAATAATAAAATGAATGTGCACAGTACCACAAGTGAATCATGGAAAGTAACTTTATTGGATACAGGCATTGAGACTATGACGGGAGGACGAATCCTTCGAGCGAAAGACTTTGCACAAGATGAAACGTTTATGCTCACTTATGGTGACGGGCTATGTGATGTTGATCTTAGAGATTTGCTGGCCTATCACAAATCTCATGATGGGGCGGTAACAATGACCTCTGTTCAACCAGAGGGGAGATTTGGTTCAGTTAATTCGAAAGGAAATGGTCTTATTGAATCGTTTACAGAAAAACCTCTTGGTGATGGAACATGGATCAATGGCGGTTATTTTGTTTGTGAGCCGCTTGTGTTTGATTATATCAAAGATTCAGATGCGACTATTTTTGAAAAGGCACCTTTGGAAAAATTAGCAAAAGATAAACAATTGTTTGCATTTCAGCATAAAGGTTTTTGGAAATGTATGGATACAATGCGTGACAGGATCGAACTGAATCGACTTTGGGAAGAAAACCAGGCATTATGGAAAAGATGGTAACTGAAGACTTTTTTCATGGGATATACAAAGGATTGAAAGTCCTGCTTACAGGCCATACAGGCTTTAAAGGTTCATGGTTGGGGATATGGTTGAATTCTATGGGGGCTAAAGTTTGCGGATATTCCTTAGCACCAGAAGAGTTTCCAAATCATTTCGAGCTTATAAATGAAAAATATTCGTCAGTTATTGGAAATATTCTTGATGCGGAAAAATTATGCCTAACACTACAAAAACATCAACCTGAAATAGTATTCCATCTTGCTGCACAACCGCTTGTGCGATATTCATATTTAGAACCAGTTGAAACATTTCAAACAAATGTTTTAGGTCTTGTGAATCTTCTCGAAGCGTGTCGAAAGTTAGATTCACTTAAGGCGATAGTGATAATAACTACGGATAAATGTTATAAGGATCAAAAGTGGCAAAAAGGATATAAAGAATCTGACCAACTTGGTGGATTTGATCCCTATAGTTCTTCAAAGGCCTGTGCAGAGTTGGTTATTGACTGTTATAGACAATCATTTTTCAATCCAAGTGAATATGGTAAAAATCATATGGTTCTTATGGCAAGTGCTCGAGCCGGAAACGTTATCGGTGGTGGAGATTGGTCAAAAGACAGGATTATTCCTGATATTGTTCGTGCCGCAAGCCAGGGGAAAAAGACACTTATAAGGAATCCGGCCTCGATACGAGCTTGGCAACATGTACTCGAACCTTTGAGTGGTTATCTAATGCTTGGTCAGAAATTACTTGAAGGCGAAAAAGAATTTGCTCAGGCCTGGAATTTTGGGCCTTTAAATGGTGGAGTTTATTCTGTTGAACAACTCGCTGCTGTTTTTAGTGAATCCTGGCCTAAAGCAGATTTCGAATTTAAACGTGATAATAATGAAATCCATGAGACTCACATACTTCGTTTGGATTGTTCAAAAGCTCACAATAACCTGGGATGGGTACCAGTTTGGAATGACCCAGAAGGTATAAAAGCAACTGCTCAATGGTACAAAGCTTATTATGAAGATGGACTAATTCTCACAGAAAAGCAGCTTGATAAATATTTTGATGATGCAATAACACGGAAGGTGAAGTGGGCAATATGATGAAAGTTTCAGCTACGTCATTAAAGGGATTATACCTGATAGAAACAAACTTAATCAATGATGAACGCGGATATTTCATGAGGTTGTTTTGTAGAAATGAACTTGGAGAATTGCTTGGGGACAGGATTATTAAACAAGTTAATCATTCTTGTACTAAACAAGCGGGAAGCATAAGAGGAATGCATTTTCAATATCAACCCAAAGCTGAAGCAAAATTTGTACGTTGTTTAAAGGGCAGGGTATTTGATGCAGCGATAGATTTGCGGCAAGGTTCAGAAACTTTTCTTCAGTGGTATGGTTGTGAACTTTCAGTGAATAATAGAAAGATGCTTTTTATACCTGAAGGTTTTGCACATGGATTTCAAACACTTGAAGAAAACTCTGAAATGCTTTATCTTCATACCGAGTTTTACAGTTCTACCCATGAAGGCGGTATAAGATATAATGATAACAGAGTTGAAATTGAATGGCCCATTAGTGTAACAGAGGTTTCAGAAAGAGACAGACAGCACCCTTTGTTGAGTGCTGATTTTGATGGAATTAAAATATGAAATGCCGCTTTTGTAATAATGAATTAAGTCAGGAATTTGTTAATTTGGGAAATTCTCCGCCTTCAAATTCATTTCTTGATATACAACAATTGAATGAACCTGAAATATTTTTTCCTTTAAAACTATTTGTTTGCCGGAAGTGTTGGCTTGTTCAGATAGATGAATTTAAAAAGAGCAATGAAATATTCAATAAAGATTATATCTATTATTCTTCATATTCTGTCAGTTGGCTTAAGCATTGCAGGGCCTATGTTGAAATGATTATAGGTAAGCTCGGATTGGATGAATTTTCCAATGTTATAGAAGTCGCCTCCAATGATGGATACCTTTTGCAATATTTTCAGCAGAAGAAAATACCCTGCATGGGAATAGAACCAGCAGAGAATACAGCTAATGCGGCAAGAGAAAAGGGTATTGAAGTTATAAGTGAGTTTTTTGGGGAAAAACTTGCCACTCGGCTGGCTGACCAAAATAGAAAGGCGGATTTGATTATTGGCAATAATGTTATCGCTCATGTTCCCAATATTAATGACTTTGTCGGAGGTCTCAGAATATTACTAAAATCAACCGGCGTAGTCACGATGGAATTTCCTCACCTTATGCGTTTAGTGGAACAGAATCAATTCGATACTATTTACCATGAGCATTTTTCATATTTATCATTTCATACTGTAAGAAGTATATTTGCAGCTCATAGACTTGAATTGTTTGATGTAGAAGAAATACCTACTCATGGCGGTTCGCTGCGAATTTATGCCAGACATTATGATGACTCGTCAAAGCCTGTTTCCAAAAGAGTTGATAAACTTTTAACAAAAGAAATACATGCCGGAATGCTTAAGCCTGAATACTATGAGCCATTTCAAAATAAAATCGATCTTATTAAGAATAATCTCATATCTTTTCTCATAGATCAGAAGAAACAGAAGAAAGAAGTGGCAGGGTATGGAGCAGCAGCAAAGGGAAATACACTGCTCAATTACTGCGGCATAAAGAAAGATTTACTTCCCTTCGTAGCTGACGCTTCTGTTTATAAGCAGGGGAAGTACCTTCCGGGGAATCATATTCCCGTATGCAGCGAGGAACAGATCAGAAAGTTCCAGCCTGATTTCGTATTAATTCTTCCGTGGAATCTTAAATCGGAAATTAGTAAGCAGCTGGAGTATATCCGAAAATGGAACGGCAAATTTGTTGTAGCAATACCTGATCTTCAAATTCATAATTCTTGAGTGTTAAAATAAGGATAAAAAGGACAATGATGAAAATATTAGTAACTGGAGCCAGTGGTTTTTTGGGCAATCATGTTGTGAGTGACATAGTAAAAAGAGGTCACGAAGTTATTGCGACATGCAATTGTCCGGAGAAAGCTAAAGAATACGACTGGTATGATAGGGTAACTTATATTTCTCAAAACCTTGCAAACATAAATGATGATTATTATACATTTTTTGGAAAACCTGATCGATTAATACATTTGGCATGGGAAGGTTTACCGAACTATAAGAGTTTTTCACATATCGAAAGCAACCTGTTCTGGAACTGGCAATTTTTAAGGAACATAGTCGAACATGGTCTGAATGATGTAACTGTAATTGGTACTTGTCTTGAATATGGAATGAAAAACGGAATGTTGAATGAAGATGAAGAGCCAAAACCAACTACGCCGTATGGTTTAGCAAAAGATAGTCTTCGAAGATTTTTAGAACAGTTGCAGTCAGCAGTTGATTTTAAATTGAAATGGGTACGCTTGTTCTATATGTATGGACCAGGACAGAATCCTAAATCTCTATTGTCTCAACTAGAACAAGCTTTGTCTCAGGACCAGGAACAGTTTAATATGTCACGGGGAGACCAAATCCGTGATTACCTGCCAGTTGAAACGGTAGCTCGATATATTTTCACAATTGCTTTACAGAATAAAATTACAGGAATTGTGAACTGTTGCAGTGGAAAACCGGTAACTGTTCTGGATCTGGTAAACAAATACCTTGAAGGCAGAAATAAAAGCATAAAACTGAATTTAGGTTATTATTCATATCCGGATTATGAACCTATGGAATTCTGGGGTGATTCTTCAAAATTAAATAAAATCCTTAAAGATAATGATATCTGTTTAATGGAGTAAAAGTTAAATATGGATGAAATCAGGAAGTTTAGATCAGAATGTAATAATAGAATTAGCAGTTATGAAAAAAACTCTCGATTGAAAGATGCGGCAGCTAATTTTATGGTAGAATCTACTCTACCGAAATACTCATATAACTTTACATGGCTTGGCAGACCGATTATACAATACCCTCAAGACATAATCGCAATACAGGAAATTATTTGGGAAATAAAACCCGATCTGATTATCGAAACAGGAATAGCACATGGAGGCTCAATCATATTTTATGCTTCGATGATGGAACTTATAGGCAAGGGTATGGTTTTAGGGATAGATATTGACATCAGAGAGCATAATCGCAAAGTTATTGAAGAACATCCGATGTTCAAACGCATTGAAATGATAGAAGGTTCGAGTATATCTGATGATGTTGCAGAACAGGTACGTACGTTTGCAGAAAATAAAGAGAATGTGCTTGTTTGTCTTGATTCTAATCATACACATGAACATGTATTAAGAGAGATGGAACTTTATTCTCCGCTTGTAACTAAAGGCAGCTATTTGGTTGTCTTTGATACCATTATAGAAGATTTACCCAATGGCATGTTTCCGGATAGACCGTGGGATAAAGGTAACAATCCAAAAACAGCAGTTGCAGAATTTCTAAAAACAAATAAAAATTTTGTGGTAGATACCCAAATGGATAATAAACTCCTGATAACCGTTGCTCCCGGCGGCTATCTTAGGAGAATAAAATAATGACAAGTATTGTGAATGAAAATCCTTTAGTATCAATTGGCATCCCAACTTACAATCGTCCTTTGGGATTAAAGCATACACTTGAATGTATAACGAGTCAGACTTACAGACAACTTGAAATTATTGTCTCTGATAATTGTTCACCGGATAAACAGGTCGAAAAAATCGCCAGGGAGTTCGCATCAAACGATCCCAGAATCAAGTACCATGTCCAAGATAAAAATATGGGTGCAAGCCAGAATTTCAAATTTGTATTGGAACAGGCGACGGGTAAGTATTTTATGTGGGCTGCTGATGATGATTATTGGGACCAGAAGTTTATACAAACGGGCATTGAAGCACTTTTAGCTGATAATTTCTATCAGGCATGGTTCTGCTCCGTTGAACAAATAGACGAACAAGGCAATTCTATTCTTAGGCCGCCATCTATCTCAGGTTATTCATCTACAAAGAATAAAAAGGCTGATATTATAAAGTATTTACATACACCTAAAATCATGATGATTGACTGTATTACGTATTCAATATTCGAAAGAGAGGCATTAATCAATGTGGCTCATTATTTATATAATGATCCCAAAGGATTTTGTGACCAGTTTCGTATGGCATTTCTGGCAAGATACAATATTCTTATTTCAGACAAGATTCTCTTTCATAAGCGTATATCGAGTAAATCGCTTAAGAAGATGATTGATGAAGGCAAGGCTCTTACAAAATATTCGCATAGAAGCAGGAATCTTTATGAGGGAGTTTATTCTCTGAAGAGAGCTCCTACATATATAAAAAGACAGTATCAGGCATCTAAGGGAACCGGCTATGAAGGAACGGTATTGCTCACACTTATTTTAATGCTGCCGGCTTCTATAGTATCTTATATCATAAGCAGAGTAATAAGAAAAACGAAGTCTGTCGCAAAACGGGTTAAAAAATTAAGGGCAATAAATCTTAAATCATAGCATATTATGATAAAAATAACGAATTTAGAAATATAAGGTAATTATATATGAAAACAAATAAAAGAATACTTATAATAACTGATGATGATTATAATCCTAATAAAATCTTAAATTATCCGGAGTATAGATATAGCAAGGGATATGCAAAATTAGGACATCATATTCTTGTGTTCAATTACAGCATGGTACTGAAATCTTTTAATCCCTTTAAGAGTAAAACCATAGGCGCGAAATTATATAAAAAGAAAGTAGACCAGCTTTTAATAAAAAATATGAAGTCTTATCAACCAGATATAGTGATCATGTTTTTTCCAAGGGATCTGAACTATGAAAGCATTTCATTGATGAGAGAAAACTGGCCCGATGCCGTTTTTATAGGGCATGATGGGGATGCCTGGCCGAAACTGCAAAAATCTCCAAGAATAGAAACGGCAAAAGGTTTAGATATTCTTACAGCTACAAATAATGGAATATATCTGGATGATTATCGACAGGCAGGTGTGCCGCTATGTGCTTTTATGCCAAATGCGGTTGATCCGGACCTCGAACATAGATATGTTGTGTCAGAAAAATGGCAAAGTGATATCCTTTGGGTAGGAAAAACTAAACATAGTGCTGATTCGAGTGATACATTAAGAGAAGAACTTGTCCAAAAGCTCTCCACGATGAAAAATTGTGCGATCTATGGATGTGAAAATTATCCTAAAATTGGTACTCTTGATTACATATATTCAATATGCGGAGCAAAGATAGGAGTACATGTAAATGCGATTAATTCGGTAAAGCTTTATCACTCTGACAGATTATCGCATTATTTAGCATGTGGTACTTTTGTTTTGTCAAAAAGAGTTCCGGATACAGATTTACTTTTTGAAGATAAAGTACATATCAGATATTTTGATAGCATAGATGAATTTTTTGATTTAGCGGATTATTATCTTAAACATGAAGAAGAAAGAAAACAAATTGCAGATGCTGGAATGAATAGAGCGCATAAAGAGTACAATTGCGAGAAAATAGCACAATATTATCTGGAGCTTATAGAGAATGGTTCATATAATGCTCCATGGTTTTAATGGTTTAGTTTTTGTGATGTATATGAAGGAGAACAACAATTGGGAGATATTAACCAATTTGTCTTTATAAAGGAACGCATGGATAATTTTCATGGGGCTTTTCTTGAAGTAGGCTCTAAAGATTACGGCACAACACAAAATTTACGTTCATTATTTGCTTCGGAGAATGAATATACTGGAGTGGATATGCAAGATGGTCCCGGCGTAGATGTGGTTGTAGATTTGACTGATGATTTTGAGCAAATTGATAAAAGGCTTGGTCATAAAAGATTCGATACTATATTTTGCCTTAGTGTCATGGAGCACTGTGAAAATCCTTTCAAAATGGCAGAGAATATAACTTTATTATTAAAACCAGGTGGAACGGTGTGTATTGGTGTTCCTTTCAGTTGGCAAATTCATGGCTATCCTAATGATTATTGGCGTTTTACTCCTGAAGGGATAAAAAAACTTTTCCCCAACATTAAATTTGATGAGAGTAAAAGTGTGGCGGCTACATCAAAAGAAGGTGAATTTTTAATAATAAACGATGATCTGGGAAAAATATCTTTTAGCTTCAGCAAACACAAAAATAGCGGCCATATCATTCGGGGTATATCAGCCAAGTTCCTGAAGATATTATCAAAAATAGGAATATTTCGTTGGATTTTGGGCTATAGGCATTTATTTTCTCCAACAGGTTTTTTAATGATTGGAAAATATTATAAGGAATGAAGTAGGAATAAGTTAAGGATATGAAAATAAAAGAGACTTGTTTCTCTACGGATATAAGAATTTTCCAATACTTATTTACGTACCTCATTCTGGTTTTCAAGACAATTTTAAATACTTTTCGTTTTTATTGTAAGCCGCCATCGTTCTATCATGGAATTTTATAGGGAACAGTTGTGAGGAATAAAAATGTGTAATAGTAAGAATGTTTCTTGTTGTTTATGTGGAAATAATGAATATAAACTTCTTTTTAAAGGTCAGGATCGTTTACATGGGAAAAGCGGTCTTTTTGAATATGTTATTTGTAATAGATGTGGTCTTATTTATATGAATCCACAAATCAACGCAGATAAACTCTCCGATTATTACCCAAATGATTATGCTCCACATCATTCTAAAAAAGGCAAATCCTCTCAATCAAATAAAAAGATGCGAAAAAAAAATCTTCTGCCGGAAAATATTCTGAGTAGTCTAAACGAAAAGACTAAGATATTAGATGTTGGGTGCGGAAACGGGAAATTCCTGGATGAAGTAAAAAAAATGACTAATGCACAGGTATATGGACTTGACTTTTCTCAAACAGCGATTGAAACTGCAAAATCTATGTACGGTTTAGATATTGTTCCGGGTGTTATAACAAAAGCACCTTTCGAGAGGAGCACTTTTGATTTGATTACTGCATGGCAATACTTAGAGCATGTACCAAATCCTCTTGAGGTACTTGAGAAGTTTCAACAACTGCTTAAACCAAATGGAATATGTATATTAAGCATTCCAAATTATAATAGTATGACCGCTAAAATTTTTAAGGAAAAATGGTATTGTCTTGATTGTCCAAGACATCTTTATATTTATACACCAGAGACTATCAGTAAACTTATGGATAAGGCTGGATTAGAGGTAATAAAAATTAAGCATGATCCATCATCCAAGAATTTTATTCGCTCTCTGCAATATTATTTTTATGGGAATAACTATGATGATAAATATCGTGACAAAATAAAGAATATTCCTATTATAAAGCATTTAATATCACCATTTACTCATCTATTTGCTTTAATTAGAAAGAGTGACAATATTATAGTCTTTGCAAAAAATCTTAAAACATAATCACTCACCACCCGCAGAGCAGGTGGTGTGAGGAAGGCCCCTAAAAAGGGCCATTAGATTAAACTTGGTTAATTTTCTGTCCGATCATGTTTCTCTTGTTCTTGTAGGTATTTATGAATATTGGGGAGGACCAAGAATCATTTTTGATAATTCTGCAAATGTGATTTTCACTGGCGAAGTAATTTCGACTCATTTTGTTAACTACATAAGCATCGGGTACGATGATAATGATCAATATTCTGATGATAAAAATTACAGGGAACATATAATACAAAGAATATATTGTTCTGACTGGATAAATGATTAAATCCGGTTCGAAATACCAAAATATCAAATTTTGTTATATTTAATTTGACACAAGAGGGTGATATTGTTTATCTTTTGAGGATATTTAAACCAGTTTTATACGAAAATAAGAATATAAAGGAATATAAAATGTTTTCATGGAGCGGCAAAAAAACTCTGATTACAGGCGCCGGGGGATTTATCGGCTCTCATCTTGGAGAACGCCTTTTTCAGCTTGGAGCGAATGTAAGGGTTTTTGTTCGTTATACTTCAAGGTCTGATGATGGTTTTATCAAATATTTTTCCGAGGATCTCAGAAATAATATCGATATTGTTTATGGTGATATAAGGGAACTTGAAACTGTAGTTAAAGCTATGGAAGGTGTCGATATTATTTTCAACTTGGCTGCTTTGGTGGGTATACCTTACTCCTATATACATCCGCAGGAAGTAATTGAGACAAATACCATTGGTACGATGAATATTGTAATGGCCGCACGCGACGCGGGGATAGAGAAACTTGTTCAAACTTCCACGAGTGAAGTTTACGGCACAGCAAGGTACGTTCCTATAAATGAAGAACATCCCAAACAACCTCAATCTCCATATTCTGCGAGCAAAATAGCCGCTGATGCAATAGCTCTGAGCTTTTACAATTCATTCGATTTACCTGTTGCTGTAATAAGACCCTTTAATACATATGGTCCACGTCAATCCGACCGGGCTGTTATTCCTTCCATTATTTCGCAGGTTTTAACTAAAGACAAGCTAATTTTGGGTAATACTACCCCAACAAGAGATTTTACTTATGTAACTGATACTGTAGAAGGTTTTATTAAAATTGCTGAATCCTCTGAAACGACAGGAAAGGAGATAAATATAGGAACTGGTAAAGAAATATCGATTGAAGATTTGATAAAGAAAATTATATTTCTTGTCGGACGTGACGTTACTGTTGAGCGTGACAAGAAAAGAATTCGTCCGGCGCAAAGTGAAGTCGAAAGACTGTGTGCAGATAATGCAAAAGCCCTGAATATAGTGGGATGGTCACCTAAAGTTTCATTAACGGAAGGGCTTAACAAGACGATTGATTTTATAAAAAATAATCCGGATTTTTACAATCCGGAAAAATACAGAGTATGAGGGATATAAATGAAAGCAGTGGTATTAGCCGGTGGTCAGGGTACCCGCCTGAGACCCATGACATTTTCAGTTCCAAAGCCTTTGCTGCCGATTGGAGAAAAACCTATTCTCGAAATTATATTAAAAAATTTCAAAAAGTATAACATAACTGAAATTATAATATCAATTGGTTACCAGGGTGAATTAATAAAAGCCTTTTGCGGAGATGGGTCTAAGTTCGGGCTTTCCGTTACATATATTGATGAGGAAAAACCTCTCGGTACAGCAGGTCCCTTGTCGTTGATGCGCGATAGATTTAGTAAAGATGAGCCGTTTATTTTGATGAATGGTGATATTTTTACGCAGCTTGATTTCGCGTCTATGATTAATTACCACAATAAAGGCAAATATTCTATGACTGTTGGATACAGGCATTATGAGCATAAATTGTCTTTTGGCATTTTGCAGCTTGAAGATAATAAACTTGGTGGTATTATTGAAAAACCAAGTACGAAATATAATGTAAGTGCCGGAATATATGTCTTAAACGAATCTGTTATTAATCTTGTGCCGGACAATTCTTTTTTTACAATACCTGAACTTGTGAATAAGTTATTGGAAACAGAACGTAATATTGGCGCTTACCATATTAAAGAATATTGGCTGGGAATAGAAAACATTGACCATTTCGATCAAGCAATTAAAGAGTTGTACAGACTTGAATCGATCATAGAAAAATAAAATAATAATAAGAGAGAGAAAATGAAAATGCTGATAGATGAATGTAATGAATGTTCTTGTAATAATTAGTAATCCTACTCGTGCCAGCTACAGGCAAAGGGTGAAGGTGCATCTTGATATTTTGCGTTCGCAGGGTGTTTTTGCGAAAGTTGAAAAATTGCCTCATAATCCATTGCAGCGAAAAAAGCTGTTCAGGCAGGCAGTAAATTACGATTGTGTTCTCCTGCATAAAAAGGCGTTAAATTATTTGGATGCAATCTGGCTTCGGAAATACAGCAGGAAAATTATTTATGACTTTGACGATGCGATAATGTACAACACGGAACATCCTGAAAGAAACGACCTTAAGAGGCAGAAAGCTTTTCAGAGAGTAGCGAGTCTTTCAGATATGATTATAGCGGGCAATACATATTTAGCCGAACACGCGAGGAAATTTAACACGAATGTTCATATACTTCCGACTGCACTGGACACACGAACGGACGATGTTCAATTTCCGAAGAAGGATGATAAAATTCGTCTTGTATGGATTGGCAGCAAAAGCACGGTAAGGTATCTTGAAGAAATCAGACCTGCGCTGGAAGAAATCGGCTCGCGTTTTCATAACGCTGTATTAAGGATAATTTGTGATACGTTTATCGACCTTGAAAATATGCCTGTGGAAAAAAAGGAATGGTCGCTTGAAACTCAGGTGCCGGACTTGCTTTCCAGCGATATTGGTCTTGCTCCTCTTACAGACAACCGGTTTACCCGCGGCAAGTGCGGCTTTAAGATTTTGCAGTACGCCGCCGCAGGTCTGCCTGTGGTTACATCGCCTGTCGGAGTAAATTCGGAGTATGTAAGGGACAATGTTACCGGTTTTCATGCCGTGAGTATTTCGGAATGGGTAGAGAAAATCTCTGTGCTGATTCAAAACCCAGAGTTACGAAAACGCATGGGAAAAGCCGGCAAAGAAGATGTTGAACAATATGATATAGAAGTTATCGGTAGAAAATTGGCCGATTTTCTTTTGACGTATGACCCGAATAAAAAAAAAGAAACTGTAAATTATAGACATAACGAAAATACAGCACCCTCGCAGAAAACTGTAAGTATTTGCATTCCAACTTACAACAGGAAAAATTATCTGAGAGAAACAATTCAAAGTATTCTCGATCAGACTTATAAAGACTACGAAATAGTTATTGTTGATGATGGTTCCACCGACGGCACCGGGCAGATGGTCAAAGAGCTTGGCATTTCAGTCACGTATTACTGGCAGGAAAACAGCGGCGATGCTGCCGCACGGAATAAGCTTATCGAGCTGGCAAAAGGCAGGTATATTTCATTCATTGATTCGGATGATTTGCTGATGCCTGATGCGATAGAGAAACTTGTTATAGCTGCAGAATCTGAGAAAGGTGAAGCTGTTGTTTACGGCTCATATTATAGAATAGACCAGGATGGTAAAATATACGGCAGATGTAAACGAAAGCTTTACAGCGGAAATATTACACCACATCTGTTCAAAACGATATTTGTTCACGCATGCGGTTCAATATTTCCCGCGAAAATACTGAGACAATCGCCTGCATTCGATACTTCGCTTCGCATTTGTTCCGACTATGACCTGTGGCTTCGTCTTTCAACCAGGCACAAATTCATAGCGCTTCCTGAGCCTACATTTAAAAGACGCAGACATGAAACCAATCTGTCGAAAGCTTCGCTGGAAAACTGCATGATTGAATATCAGGTTATAAATCGCTTCTATGAAAATGGAGGCAGAGAGTTTATTCCGCCGGCATCTGCGAAAGCTGTATTAAGCAGGAAACAATGCAGGGCCGGAAGGTATGCGATGAAGGAAGGCATGTACGAGAGGGCGTGTGAGCTTCTCGTGGAATCTTTTCATAAGAAACCAAATCTGAAATCGCTGATTTATTTGACGAAGGCAAAAGTTACCAGGAGTATTACAAAGAATTAAGAGGAAATGGATTGCTGAAACAAAAACAGGTCACGATAGGAATTATTTTGCCTTATATCTGGACATTTGTGTTTGCATGTCTGATTATCATATCTTTTATCAGCAGAACAATCAGTTTTTTTATATCTGCGGAAAATCTCATTCTCCTGACATTTATTTGTTCCCCGTTTATTTATATAACCGGTATTGTTATTTCTTTTGTAACGATGCTGACATCAGGCCGAAGCAGGAAAGTTTTATTCGCTATTGGTTTTAATATCGTATTACTAAGCCTGTGGTTTGTTTTCAGGAAACCTTTCTATATTGAATTTAATATAATTAGTTAGTCATTTTGTTATGTCGGAAAAAATATATCAAAGAAAATTCTCTGTTTTTGTTCAAAGTGCCGTCGTAATATTTTTGGTACTTTTAGGTGCGGGATATTATTATTATCGTTTTGACGCAAATGCAAATTTACAGGTTGTCGTTCCCGGCAAAGTATATCGTTCTGCTCAGCCGTCACCGTTTCAGTTGAAAAAATGGGCGAATAAGTATGGGATAAGAACTATCGTAAACCTGCGTTCCAAAAAGGTGAAAGAGATAGATCGAGAGAAAATGGTCACAGAACAGTTGAGGATAGAGCTGATTCCGATTTATTTGAGCGGCAACAGGCTTGTTTCTTCCGCGGAGTTATTGGAATTAATGAAAGCGTTGGAAACAGCCGAAAGACCGATACTTATACATTGTAAATCAGGTATAGACCGCGCGGGTTTTGTCAGCGCTTTAGCCGCTTTTGCTATTGGTGATATTAATTTTGATACGGCTAAAAATCAGGCATATGTGCCTCCGGGACCATGGAAAAGAAAGGACTTCAGTAAAGTCAGAGCTGATTATATCCATGACTACGCTCATATCAGTGATACATTAAAACTGTATGAAAATTATTGCAGGCAGAAGAATATGGATGAAAACGACTGGGAAAACTTTATGCAGTGGGCGATTGAAATATCTCCGAAAGAAGACCTGGATATCGAGTATTACAAACCTGTTTACAGTTATTTTCCCTTTCTGAGCAGGAATAAACATTTTATTCCCATCCGGACGCTTCTTAAAGAAAGTTATCTTCATTTTTCAATACAGATTCTGATTGTTGTTCTGTTGATATATTACACGAAGTTTTGTCTTAAATCTGCTCGGCATAAAAAAAACAATCGGTTAGTCTGAATTATTAAAGCGTTCAATATCTTTCGCTCGTCTGAGCTTGTAAAAAAAGCGGGACTTATGAACTTTCATTGCATCAAGGTCTGTCAGGACAGGACCATTTTTAGCAATCAAAATATTCGAGTGTTTTAAGTCACCATGTGTGATATGAAATTCTCTCATTTTATCAAGTATTATTTCTAACTGTTTTTGTGCCGAATTGTGCTGATTTTCTGAAATGCTCTGGTCTTTAAGAAAGTAATGAAGATTTGTTCCCTCAACAAATTCTGTAATAAAATAGGAGTGCAAAACGACTAATCCATTATGCAGCTCGATATATGCCAGAGGTTTTGGCGTAGGTATTCCGAGCATTGTAAGCCTGTGGGCATGAAGCCATCCTTTTCGTGCGCGAGAGCTTATTAAACTATGACGTAACGAGTAAATAAATCCTTTGTAATTATAGCGTTTAATCACTATTTCATTTTTGTTCCATGTTAAATGAGATACAAAACATGTGTTGCCGTTTTTAAGAATATCTCCCTTTGTCATTATATTGTCAATTTGATGAATAAAAGCAGGGAAATCATCTTCACTGCAAAAAGATCTGTCAAATACGGCTGTAATGCCATTATTTCTAATGCGAATAACGCGTTTGCTTGTGCGCAGGCATTTTTTCATGCCGCGATTTATTCCTCTGTTTCGCTGCAAAGTGATTTGTTTCTGAACATATTGCTCTTGCTGAGTTCCGTATTGCCATCCCCTTGACTGAAAATATTCTTTGCATAGTATGTTCTTCGATTGTATATCATCATCAGGTAGATAAAGAAGCAGCATAGCCAAATTTGAAATGCTTTTCTTTTTGGGCACCTGGTATTTGTAAAACTGCATTTGCGCAGGATCGAGAGTGTATATTTTCTCTTCTGCCAGAATAAAATTATCCAAATGAAGGTCTTTTTGCAAAACACCTGATTTGTGCTGGAATGCCAGTTCTCTGCAAATCATATCCAGCAATTCGAGTTTCTTTGTGTTTTCCTGATAATTATGAAAGCTTTCCAATGCAGTTGACGAACATGTAATTTTTTCTTCTGTAATTACCCAGTCACCTGCCTGTGTTTGCCCGAAAAATAAAGGTTGTGGTGCATTTATTTTTTTGTTAGATAGAGCAGTCAGTCCTTTCCATTCTCTTTTCAGGTGACGTTTTGCGCTTAATTTATGTGTAAAAACTTTAACAATTAAATTTCTATTGTTCCAGAGAGCATCGAAAACATTTCGTCTCCCGGGAACAGAACGTAAAAGTGCGGTACAGGTGATTGATTCGGTTCGTTTTTCAGGATGGCTGCATCTAATTGAAAGCTGAAATGGGAACTCGCTCATATTTCTGTATTGTTCTGTTACAGTCATTTTATAAACAATGCCCAATAATCGAAATACCCAGCTTGTTGGCAAGTTTTATTGTTTCTGGTTTGTCGATGATAATTGTTTTTTCAGCTTCTATAACGAGACATTTAGCTTTGTTTTGCGCTAAACTTGTAATCGTATCCGGTCCTACACAAGGAACATCAAATCTCATATCCTGCTGAGGCTTGGAAACTTTAAATAGCGTCCAGCCTCCTGATTTGCAGTATATACCGGCTCTTTCTATCATTGCGGCTGTTCCCTCTATTGCTTCGACCGCGATGACTTCTTTTTCTTTTACCGCGATTGCCTGACCGATGTCCAGCTCACCAAGCTTTTTTGCCATATTCCAGCCGAATTCAATCTCACTTTGTGACAAAGGATTTTGTGATACATCCGTCATAACACCCAAAGTCGCCAAATGCTCCCTGCAATACATAGTTGAATCCTCCAGTATTATTCCTCCTGTTTCCAGTTCATCAGCTAAAGCGGACAAAAGTGAATCGTTAAGTTTGGATTTATCCCGCAGACGCCAGTAATATATCCGAAATGCTCGCCAGTCTGGTAAATAGTGAAAGATTCGCCATGGAGTAAAAAGTCTTCCCTTTTGAACTCTTCCAACCATGATAGTTTTTCTGACGCCATGTTTTTTAAGCTTTCTTATCCATGAGCCTGGTCGTGCAATAGCCGCCGTGCGAAATACATCAACTTTCCCGGCGAGGCTGTTTTCGACAGCGCCGGCCAGACCAACACAAATTACTTTCAAACCGGCATTTTTAGCTCCTTCCGCGACAAGGAAGGGCAATCTGCCGGAACCGGCTATTAAACCGAGAATTTCTCCCTCTTCGGCGCTGCTATTCTTTTTATTATTCAAAGAAATGCCTCGTTTTAAACTCCGAACTACGGCTCATTGTTTTGTTCGGCATCCTGATCATAATCAGATTCCAGCATTAAAGAGATTCGTTCGATTCGACGCTGGAGTTCACGAATATTCTGACGCATATCAGGAAGAAATTGAATCATACTGTATGCACGTCGAGCTACATCGGCTTCAATTGCCGGAGCGCCTATTACAACTTTATTATCTGCAACATCATTAATAACGCCTGCCTGAGCTCCAATTGTGACATTATTGCCGATATTTATATGACCAACAATACCGACCTGCCCGCCGATAACGCAATAATTCCCGATAGTAGTTGAACCGGCAACTCCCACCTGGGCGACAAGAAGGCAATGCTGTCCGATTTTTGCACCGTGACCTATCGTAATCAAGTCGCCTAATTTACTGCCCTGACCAATGACAGTATCGTTCAATGTCCCGCGTTCGATTCCGCAGCTTACACCGATTTCAACATCATCTTCAATAATCACAATACCTTTTTGCGGGATTTTATAATGCATGCCTTTATGAGTTGCATAACTGAATCCGTCTTCACCGATAGTCGTATTCGAGTTGATAATGACACGATTGCCGATTTTGCAGCCTTCGTAAATAGTAACGTTCGAATATATTATGCTGTCATTGCCGATTTGAACATTCTCACCAATAAATGTGCCGGGGTAAATTATGCAGCCGTCCTTTATTCTTGCCCCGTCCGCTATTGTCACAAAATCACCAATATGACAATCGGCTCCGATTTTCGCGCTGTCGGCAATAGAAGCATGAGAACTTATGCCGGTTTTTTTGTGTTTTCTGTGGCCGTGCATGAGCACCATTATCTGCATGAAAGCATAATAAGGGTCGTCAGCGATTAAAAGGGGTACCGAAGCGGCGGGTGTATCTTTACCGACAATTACTGCGCTTGCTTTAGTTGTCCATAGCTGTTTTTCATATTTGCGGTTGGCTAAAAAACTTATATCGCCGGTTCCGGCTCTACCAAGCGTTGAGGCAGACCTGATTATTGCATTCGGGTCGCCATTTACTCTGCCGCCAACATATTCTGCTAATTCACCGAGGCTTTTTTCCTGCATCAAAATACCTTTTAAAAACTTCATATCAACTTCAACAGCTTTTCATTTAAGCTGCATATACCAAGAGAATGGCATTATATCAGGAAATACGAATGCCGGTCAACTATTCAATTAAAATACTGAAACTTAACAGCTCGTAATGCCATAAATGCTTATGCAGACAGCAATTTATGTATTGCAGTATCAGTATATTCTCTATCTTAACATTTTAATCGTGAATGTATATAAACTATATTTTTTTGAAAATTTTCAAAAAAATTGGATCAAATCCAATTGTTCTTAAAAAAGAAATTGGACCAAATGCAACTAACAATAGAAGGAGGAGGAAAGAATTAGAGCTGCAGTATATCAGTGAATAAAGTCTTTGTGATTTCTTCTCGTAATTTTGTCGAGGATTTTTTCGAGAAATCTTCGTCATTTTCAGTGAAAACTCTTACATTTGGCCCTACAGGTTTATAAATGTTCGGATTGGTAGGCCCGAAGACAACACAAGTGTTTATTCCCATCGCAGCGGCTAAATGCGCAATTCCGCTGTCATTGCCTATAAAAGCATTTGTGCAAGTCAGGATTTTTAAAACCTCAGTCAAAGGCAAATCAGCCAGGCATTTTGTCGCATTTGTCATGCTTTGAATAGTTTCATTACCGAACCTCTCAAGCTCAGCCGGTCCCAGTAAAAAGACTACCTGTGTGTTTTTGGATTTAAGCTCGTTGACAATAGATAAATAATTATCAATATGCCAGCATTTGTTTAGTGCGCCGCTGCCGGGCTGAATAACTACGAGTTTTTTCTGAGGTTCAAGGCCGAACTCCCACAGCAGGTCTTTGCCTTTGGTCATATCAGTTTTTGTTGCTTTAATATGGCAATCCTGATTAGTAACAGATATTGATTGTAACGATAAGCCGCACTGATCAATAAATTGCCTGATTAAAAAATCAGTCATATGTTCCGCATGTTTATCTGAAGGTTGGGAAGATAATGTTATTACTTCGGAATTATGGCTGCAGTTTGTTGTAAATATAAGGTTTTTCTCGAAATTGCTTTCCGGCTCACCTAAAAACGAGATAATCCAGGAATATTCCGAGAAAGCCTTTATGAGCGGGTCCCTGTCTGCGAGAACAAATTCATTCGGGTCTATAAACAATCGATGTATATCAATTGAATCTATCGAACAGACGCCATCAATACATGTCCTGCCCGGGAAAATACCTATATACTCAGTATGCCCGAGAAAATCCACATTTCCCAAATTAAGAGCATTTTTCATGAAAGAAGCTAAAGGCAGAGTTAGTATGCAATCACCAATAGCTCCAGGCTGTATTATCAGTGCGCGCTTTGTTTTCAGCTCCGCTTTAATACTTTCAGCCATTAATAAATCTAAAATATTGTTTTCCGTGTTCATTTCCTCATAATTTTCTTCTGATAGCGTCAACCTGTTCTTTGCTAACTTCTATGCCTAATTCCTGTGCAATTTTGATATGCTTCCATGCCATGTCGTATTTTTTCAAATAATAAAAGCTGAAGGCAATGCCATAATGAGCGTCTCCCATTTTAGGGTCAATTTCAATTGTTTTTAGATACGCTTCAGTCGCCTGTTTATAATCTTTGATATTCGAATATGCAGCGCCAAGATTATAGTAAATAGTCGATTCGTTTTCCTTTATTTTGACTGCTTTTTTATATAATTCAATAGCGTTGGTATATTTCTTCTGCTGAAAATATACATTTCCCAGGTTAACCATAGCCGCATAATTGTCCGGCTGAATTGATAAAACTTTTTTATATGATTCTATTTCTTCAGTAACTTGTCCGAGTTTATTATGACAAACAGCTATACCATAATATGCTTCCGCCAAATTGGGATTGATTTTTAACGACTTTTGATATCGTAATATCGCATTGTTATATTCTCCCATTTTGAAATATACTTCACCCAACTGGTTATATACATTTGTGTTTTCAGGCTCGATGGCAACAGCCTCTTTTAATCTTGATACGGCAAGCGAGTATCTTTCCTGTATGCAGTACGCAATAGCCAGATTTCGGTAAGCATCCACGAAATTCGGGTCAAGTTTAATTGCTTCCAGATATTCTGAAACCGCTATGGTTGTTCTGCCGTTATCAGAATATGCATTTCCAAGGTTATTATGTGTTTTGGCGTCACCCGGATTAATTTTCAGGGCTGCCATGTATTCGCTGATGGCATTATTGGTTTGCCCTTTTTTGAGATAAATATTACCCAAATTCGCCCTCGCTTCTGATAGAGTGGGATTAATCTCTATTGCTTTTTTCAGCGCCCCAAGAGCAGATTCCATATTACCGATATCACTGTAGCTGTTCCCAAGATTATTGAAGAAACATCCCAAAGTTTGAATTTTATTCAAACTTTTCATATAAATATTATCTCTGTTATTCCGTGGTACCTTAAATTTTTCGATATATTGTTCGTCTGTTGCGCTGCCGCCTTTACTGGTTGTTTCAATATTAAATTTTACTTGTCCATCGTCGTACCTGACAAAAAAATGCCCCGGCACAACAACTCCATATAAATCGATACCGAGACGTTCTCCTATGGATAAATATAAAATAGACAAGCTAAGGCAATATCCTTTTTTGGTATCCAATACTGTATGCAGAAACAGACTGTTCGGATCAGTTGCTTCAGAAAGCGATTCAAATTTAAGTTCATCAAAAAGATATTTGTTTATTTCCGGGATTGCCTTGTAATTTGCGGGAATTTTTTCTTTATTGAGTCTTTCGCGAATCTCCCTTGCCATATCATCCAGCTTTGACAGGTATTTTCTGCCATATACCATATCGCTCCAGTTCTCCGAAATAATTAAAGCGGCGGTTGCCAGATCAACTTCATCTTCGCGAAGACGGAGAACATGGTCAAGAGATCTTGCATAAAGACCCGACTTGCCGTCATTGGCAAGCGGCTTCTCCTGGCGGGCCAAAGCTGCCGAAGAAAATATCAATATTAAGATTAAGATTGAAAAATTCTTCTTCTTCATCTTATGATATTTTATATTTCTTTCTTGTACTTTTGTATAATTTTATATAAAAAACAATCAACAGAATAAATATTGATTACATATTGTATTTTAGGTCTTTAGAATGTTGTTTTCAATGTATTTTTGCAGAACTCATTAATTTTTTTAAAATTCAGGAGAAAACAATGAATATTAAATCAGCTCTTACAGATTTTGATTCTTTTCGTAACTTTTTACGTTTGAAAAAATTTATGGCATATGTTTTGATTCTTGTTTTTTTCTTCGGCTGTGCCTCTGAGCGTCAGGTTGATGAGAGCGTAATCGATCTGTTTGATGGAAAGTCATTGGGAAAATGGGAGGAATCTGATTTTTTTGAAGGCGGCAATATCTGTGTAAAGGACGGTTCTATTTACATTGAAAAAAGCAAAAATCGCGGCTATATGCAGGGCATTCGCTGGACAGGGCCGCTTGTGAGCATGAATTATGAAATTACCCTTGAGGCCATGTCTGTAGAAGGTTCAGATTTTTTCTGTGGGCTAACCTTTCCTGTTGGTGAGAGATCATGCTCGCTGATTCTTGGCGGCTGGGGAGGAAAGCTTTGCGGGCTTTCCTGCCTCGATTATATGGATGCTTCTGAAAATGAAACTACAACGTTTATGGATTTTGAGCACAATCGCTGGTATCGTGTTTGTTTGAGAGTTACGCCTGATAGAATCGAGGCATGGCTCGATGAAGAGCCTTTGGTCGATGTCGATACTACAGATAAATTTATTGATATCCGATTTGAGTGTGAGCCGTCTTTGCCGCTTGGTATCGCGACATATCAAACTACAAGTGCAATTCGAAATATTAAGATAACAAAGCTTGAAGAACAGCCGATTATGGATTCATATTTTGAAGAATACTGAAATTACTCAACTTCCTATTCCGGCAGAACAGATATGTCAGCGGGGAGGTATTTAAATGAACCAAAGCTTTTTTTTATTTAGAACATCTAACAAAATGAATCGTGTCGCGGGCATCTTGCCCGCGAAATATTACCAGGATGGCAATGCTGCATCTTAAAAATTTATTTTGTTATAGGCTGTTCTTTAATAACCAGCTTTTTCATCAGGGTATCGATTGAGATGCCTGATATTTGTATTTTTTTAATAGGTGAAGTTTGTCCTGAGATTATCTGGATGGAGTTTTTTTTGACATCAAGTATTCCGGCAAGAAATTTAATTAAACACTGATTTGCTTTTCCTTTTTCCGGGGCGGCGGATACTTTTATTTTAAGCATTCCATCAAGTACGCCGCAAATCTTTTCAGGTGAACTGCTTCCGGGTATGACTTTGGCAGTAAAAATTACTCCCCCATTAATTTCTTTAATATTTAATTCAGCCATTTTATTAAAGTGCCGGATTTTTCCGGTGTAAAGTTATCAAATAATTTCTTTAAGATTTACGCCGACAGCCATCTGTATATATTTTTCGATTTGCTCAGCAAGCTCACCCAGCACGGGCATTTGGAAATCTTCGTAATGACCCGGGATCAGGTCGCCGTTCAGGGCTATTTTATAGAACCTGACTCTTATAATAACGGGCCTGCCGGTTTCGTTACTATAGTCGCTGTCTTTATGCTCGGTAAGCTCGATTCGCCAGCTTTCGCTTATAAAGACGAGGCAATTGCCGGTATAAACCGCCATCGGAAAATAATCACGTAATAATTGAAGCGTTTCCATTTTTTAATTCACAATTGACCCGGTAAGGTCTTTGATATTTGTTATATTATGCCCGGCGCAATATTTTTTTATGCCATCGATGATTTTTACGGCACTGTCCGGATTCAGGAAATTTGCTGTACCTATACCGACCGCGGTTGCACCAGCGAGCATGAATTCAATAGCATCTGATGCAGTTCTTATGCCGCCCATGCCAAGTATGGGTATGCCTGTTTCTTTCGCAACTTCGTTATAAACTTTATTGACTAAATAAACTGCTATGGGTTTTATCGCCGGCCCGGAAAGACCGCCTGTTTTATTTGCCAGGATTGGTGTTCGTGTTGCAATGTCGATTACCATTGCTGTGAAGGTATTTATCATGCTGAGCGCATTTGCTCCTGCTTCAATTGCCGCTCGCGCGATTGCGCTTATATCCGTAACCATCGGCGCAAGCTTGACCATCAAAATCTTGTCGCCGCAAACATTTTTAACCGCCGAAGTTACTTCTTTTACAAGTGCCGGATCGGTGCCGAAACTTATACCGCCGTGTTTTACATTGGGGCAGCTTATATTCAGTTCGAAGCCTGCTATTGAACTTTCATGAGCCAGTCGCTCAACTACCGACGCGTATTCACTGACATTTTCACCTGCTATGTTGACAAAAATTGCCGTCTTTTTTTGCTGGAGTAAGGGGATTTTTTCCTCTATGAATTTATCGAGCCCGACATTTGCCCAGCCGATAGCATTAAGCATTCCCGAATCGGTCTCGACAATCCTTGGCGATTGATTTCCATTTCGCGGCTGAGCTGATATGCTTTTCGTGATGAATCCGCCAAGCTGATTGATGTCGATAAAATCATCCAATTCATTCACATAGCCGCATGTGCCTGAAACCGTAAATACAGGATTGTTCAACTTAATTCCCGCAAATTCAACTGTTAAATCTATTTCATTTGTCATTTTTTTCCTTTAGCTTTCCAATAGCGAATTTGGCTACTTCATCGTGGTCAAAAGCCATCTCCTGCGGCAAATTTTCTATATCAAACCATCTTGCCTGTGCGGCATCGTCGCCGGCTTTAATATTTGCATTCTTCTCATCAGTAAAACCCATAAAGGCAATTGTAATCTGTCTGCCCCTCGGATCCCTGCCAACTTTGCCGAATGTGTGCATCTGTTCCAAATGTACGCCTTTTAGGCTGGTTTCCTCAGCCAATTCCCTGATTGCAGCATCCTCAAGCTCTTCATCCATATCTACAAATCCGCCTGGAAAAGCCCACTTTCCCTTGTAGGGGTCATTTTTTCTTTTAATCAGCAGCAGGGCAGTATTTTCCCGGCAACGCTTAAAGACCACAGCGTCAACTGTAACCATAGGTCTGGGCCATTCGTAAGTATATTGTCCTTTTTCAGCCATATTTTTTACTAAATTATAAAAAATCTTATTCTAAGTATAAAAACTGCCATTAAGTTCAAATATAAAAGCTTCAGTATAAAAAGTAAATCGAATTCATTTAATTTTCAAAACATAAATTTTCTGTCTTAAAATCACGGGAAAATAGAAATAATTGCGATTTATATCTAATTCCAGTTTATTTACTTTACAATAAAAAAACAGAAATCTCTTGATATTTATAATAAAATATCTTATTGTAAGTAATGTTAAATAAAGATTTTATATTCGTTCATTTAAGTTGAACTATATATTATTATTTATGTTTTAAGTGCAATATGTTTGGTTTTTGATTGTTTTAAAACATAATAATCATAGCGGTAAAATAGTTTTATCCGCAGGAGGAGTATGAAAACATGTCTATTATAAGCAATTCTTACAAATCGTTTATAATTAATAATCAGCAGCTTAGAGGCAGGATTTATTTTCTGATTTTACTAACTATCTTTATAATATCTCAACCTGTTAATGCTGGTTCCGGCAGTTATAAATTTCCAGATGTTTCGAGTATTTACGTTTTTACACCTGAAAATAGCGGTTTAATTGCAGTCGATGGCAGTACAGGTGTTTCTACCTTATATTCAATAGAGGGTTTTTTTGAATTTTATGTGAATACATCTGCAAAAAATGCATATTTCCGGGAGGTTAATACAAACTTAAAAACAGCAAGTGGTGATTTTTTATCTGCAAATCTTAATGATATCTTTAATTTAACTGATTTGGTCGGTGTGTTCAACGGCGGTTCGTCAATAATATTTATTGGAAAAACAAAAGACGGAACTGACAGTGACATATCACTGACATTAAGTTTTGATCAAGATACAGTTTTTCTTGATGGCAAGATTACTCCGACGGATCCTTTGGGCTTCACAACTCAATTAAGTGCTGTTGCTGTCAGAAAATATGGCGGTGGTGTAGGATCAATTAATAATCCATACCTTATTAATACAGCTCTGCACATGAATATTATTGGTTTGCATCCCGAAGACTGGAACAGCAATTTCAAGATGATGGATAATATCAATCTTTCAGCATATAAAAATAAAGATTTCAATATAATTGGTTATTATAAAAATAAAACTGACAATAAACCTTTCAGCGGCACATTTAACGGTAATAATAAAAAAATAACAGGTTTTACATATAAATCTTCAGCAATTAATAGAATAGGCCTTTTTGGATACATAAATGGAGAAAAAGCGCAAATAAAAGATTTGGGCATTGTTGATCCAAATATTTCTGCTGACGGCGGAGAATACATTGGATCGCTCACGGCTCATTTTGCAAATGGAATTATAACGAACTGTTATGTAGCCGGAGGTCACATAGCAGGCGCTGAAATAGTTGGTGCATTAGTTGGCTGGAACGAACCAAATCAACCTATAATAGATATCGAAAAACAAACATTCGAAAAAAGCAAAATAACACATTGCTCCTCAACAGCTAATGTTTCTGGAACAACTAAAATTGGCGGTTTAGTCGGATTCAATGAAGGAGTTATTACGGATTGTACGTCAACTTCAGATGCTAATGTTACTGGAGCGACTGAAATTGGGGGTTTAGTTGGCTTAAATAAAGGAATTATTATAGATTGTATTTCAGCGGCACATGCTAATATTACTGGAATAAGTCAAATCGGAGGTTTAGCAGGTACAAATGATGGAATTATTATGGATTGTAATTCAACTGCCGATCCCAATGTTACCGGAACAATTGAAATTGGCGGCCTGGCAGGCTTGAACAACGGCCTTATTGCAGATTGTAACTCAACTGCAGGCGCTAACGTTAACGGAATAACTAAAGTCGGAGGCATGGCAGGCTCGAACACAGGCATCATAACAGATTGCAACTCAACCGCAGACGGTGTTGCCGGAACAACTGAAATCGGCGGTCTGGCAGGCTTGAACACCGGGATTATTTCAGATTGCGACTCAATTGCAAATGGTGTTGCCGGAACAACTAAAATCGGGGGCATGGCAGGATTAAATAATGGCCTTATTACAGATTGTAACTCAAACGCTGCGGTTACAGGAGACAGTCAAATTGGAGGTTTTGTTGGTTTCAATTGCAGTATTATCAGGAATTGTAATTCGGCAGGTGCAGTTTCCGGTAATAAGAATGTCGGTGCTTTGGCAGGGAACAATAGTGGAAATATTAGTGACAGCAGCACGGAAGGAAGTGTTGTAGGGCAGGAAAACGTGGGAGGAATAACAGGAATAAATAATGGCGGTTATATTAAAAATTGTTCTTCGATAAATACAATCAATGGAAAGGTATTAGTTGGGGGATTAGCTGGCATTAATAGTGGAAATATAATTAATTCATCTTCAGCAGGTGAAATTGCCGGTGATTCATACGTTGGCGGATGTGCTGGTAAAAACTATTTTTATATACTTAATTGTTTGTCAACGGCAGATGTTGAGGTGATATATGATTATGCCGGGGGATTAGCGGGTTCAAACGAATCAAATGGTATTATTGAAAACTGTTATTCGACCGGAAGTGTATCAGGAAGGATTGATATTGGTGGTTTGCTGGGATTTAATGACGGAGTCGTAATGAAATGTTATTCAACCGGTTCTGTAATAGATAATTATAGTATCGATGGAGTTAGTGTTGGTTTTGGCGGTCTTATTGGCCGCAGTACTGATGAAGCATTTGCATTTAAGTCTTTCTGGGATGTCCTGACAAGCAGTCAGACAAATAGTGCAGGAGGAACAGGCAAAACAACTGCTGAAATGAAGAATAAAATTACTTTCGATGACTGGGGTAAATGCAGCGAAGATATAAATAACGACGAGGTAATATATTGGACAATATATCAGAATGATGGAAAAGACTATCCGCGATTATCGTGGGAGAATATGGAAGGTGACATAATCGAACCGGTCTTTATTACCGATTTACTGTCTGGCAGCGGCACAGAAGACGACCCATTTGTAATTGATACTCCGGGGAAATTGAATTCGATTGGTTTATTCCCTTATGAATGGGATAAGCATTTTATAATATCGACTGATATCAATATGTCTGGTTATACCGGAGCACAATTCAATATAATCGGCGGGTATCGAATTCCGTTTACAGGTGTTTGTAACGGGAATAATCATAAAATATCGAATTTAACATTCAGTTTCAGTGAACAAAATTATGTCGGTCTTTTTGGTTGTGTTGGTTCTTTAACAGCTCAGATTAGCAATGTCGGATTGGTCAATCCGAATATCAATGCCAGAGAAAATGTCGGTTCCCTGGCAGGTCATCTCAAGCAGGGAACATTTACCGGTTGTTATGCCGAAAATGTCACAGTTAATGGACATACAGCGGTTGCCGGATTAGTAGGATATAATCAAGTAACAATTTCAGACTGCCATTCGACAGGAAACGTAACTGGGTACATTGATGTTGGCGGACTGGTTGGTAATAATTATGAGGGTGCAATTGAAAATTGCTATTCAAACACAATTGTTACCGGTGATTCCCGGGTCGGCGGACTGGTTGGAAATAATTCCGGTTCTATTAATACCAGCCGTTCAATCAATAATGTCGATGGTTATGAATTGGTTGGCGGACTTGTTGGAAGAAATGAAAGCTCAATTGCCAAATGCTTCTCTTCGGGCGTCATTTCCGGGACAGTTGAAGTAGGGGGATTAGCAGGATGGAATTTAAGCCAGGCGTCTATAAGCAACTGTTATTCAAGATGCAGCGTTTTAGCAGGCCTGTGGGCTGGCGGATTAACTGGTGTTAACGATGGTTCGATTAGCAAGTGCTATTCTTCCGGCAGCGTAATTGGAACCAGATTAACTGCCGGTGGATTAACCGCACTTAATTTTGGTACGGTTTCTGCTTCATTTTGGGATATCGAAACCAGCGGCCAAACTACCAGTGGTGCAGGAACTGGCAAAACAACCGCAAATATGAAAAAGAAAGCAACCTTTACTGCCGCCGGTTGGGACTTTCCGGGTATCTGGAAAATTACTGAAAATCAGGATTATCCCAAGTTGTGCTGGGAGTCCAATTAGGATTATTTTTTGAGCCTGTAAAAAAGCATAGATCGTTAATCTATTTGACGTTTGAATATGATAACGACGTCTCTGGTTTCACCAGTGCCTTTGCTTGTATCGAAACCTGCAACAAGCTCCCAGCCCTGGGAGCCATATTCATTCATCATGGCATCAAGCTCTGCCTCATCAAAAAAACCGCCGCTAAAACCTCTGGTTTTCAACTTTATCGTTTTGTATTCCCATTTCATAATTTTTATCTGAATAATCTATTTGCAGTAATATTTTATACTTCGCGATCTCATCATCGGACAGCATTTAATGCTCTATTATCGAATTTGTTTTTGCTTTACTTTCGCAGGAATAACCATATCCAGCCATGATATTCACGTTCAGGAGGCAGTTTCGATTGAAGCTCTACCATGCGAACACTGATTTTCGCCTGTTCTTTTTGGAGTTCATCCAGCTCATTTTTACTCAGCTTCTTTGTTTGATTAATGCTTTTTTCCATTAATTGGCTGTATTGTTTTTGAATTGGTTCCAGTTCTTTTCGGATTTTTTCATATTCGGCTTTTTGTTCAGGCGTTGGTTCGGGTAAATCGGGTTTTTGACTTGCAAAGTCACCAACAAGCAAATCAAGCTTTCCATCGCTATTCCAATCGGCGGCACATATTTTCGAGCGATTCCCTCTGCGCGCATCTTTAGGGATTTCTTCTCCAGGCAGTTCCCTGACTGGCGGGACAATCTCGACAGCAGAAACTAATTTGGGTGATTTTCTGTCGCCTTTATTTTCGAATAGTGACACACTGCCGTTATCAGCACCGACGAGAAGGTCCATATCACCATCATTGTCCCAATCTGCAGGAAATGGTCCGGCCCTGCTCGATACTTTGGCTATTTCTTGCTCTTTTTCGAATGCAGAAGATTCCGGTGTTCCTTCATTACGAAGAAGGTACACTTTGCCGTTTATATCACCAATAATCAGGTCATAGTCACCATCACCATCCCAGTCTGCGAAATGTGCAGTTGATGCAGTTCCGGTTGTTGCGATAGGATTATCGTCCGTGTTTTTGTATTTTTTGCCATGATAGATGATAAATCTCCCTTCGCTTGTATTTTCTTCCGTAGTTGTTCCGGCTATGAGATTGTATTTCCGACCGTTCATGGTAATATTTTCATTTCTAAAGCCTCCGCCAACATTTATGATTTCGCCATCTTTGTATTTGAGCATTTCAGGAGCGGCGAATGTATGGTTCGGTTCTCCCTTAAAGAAGAAAATTTCACCGGGCCACGAACCGGAAATAATATCAATATTTCCATCATTATTAAGGTCCACAACATGTGGTCCGAATCCAATGCATCAGCCGCATGGTACACAGCCGTCCTTGCTGCCTTGCTTGAATTTTACACCTGCGGCAAGCTTAGGCTGCGAATTCGTTCCCTCGTTGTGATAAATCCATAGCTGGCCGTCTTTAAACTGGCCGACCAGCAAATCCTGAACTCCATCTCCATCGAAATCACAAACAAACGGTGCCGCATGGCCGGTTTCGGTGTCGATTGGTTTGCCTGCGGCTTCGAGTCTGATTGGCTGTTCAAGCTCTTTCGATAGGGCGGCAGTTTGTAGAGAAATTATTCCCGTCAAAACCAGACTTAGTGTTGTAAGCATGATAATTCTCCCTTTTTGTCAATTTATGTTATCTCTTTTGTTTTTTAACTTCCCATTTTCGCTTTATAGAATATCTTTTATTTCGAATCTTCAAATAAAATGACATTATTCATAAAAATGATTCTATATCACACTATTTGCATTGTCTATTATTTTATTTTAATTTTTTCGCCCATTCTTTGGCTCGTTCGAGTTCACCTTCTTTGAGTGGTCCTTTGGTATCGTTTACAAGGAATCCTTCGGGAGATACTGCTATCTCTGCCCCTTTTTTTCTTAGCTTCTCCGAGATAGGCTTGGCCGCATAGCCGAACATGTTCACTAAAAATCGAAGAATGCGGACTTTTATATCTTCTATTGACATGCGAGTATCAAATGACGCGGCTTTTACGCCATTCAAACTATTTGCGGGTATATTTTTTAGGAATTTGTTTGTCGCAGGTGACGGCCTGAACGCTCTTGTAGGCGATCCCACAATCAAAAGGTTAATTCCATTCAATTGCTCCCGCTTTACCTCGCCAACCTTACAAACCTTAACTTCCGAAGCCGAACCTATAGCCTCACTAATCGCCTTCGCCACTTGTTCTGTATTCCCAAAAAACGAATCATAAATTATTAGTGTTTTCATTACTTGATCCCTGTTCGTAGAATGTTTAAGACTTCTTTATACCTCTGGTCTTTAATTTCGATTTTGGCTTTATTGTATTGTTCATTCAGCCATTCAGTGAAAGCGGCGGATTGTTCTTCCTTTATCAATTGTTCCCTGATTTTATCTTTTACCTCGTCAAATGCAGATTCATGATTCCAGTCACCATATTTTAAATTGTAAGCCTCTTTTATTTCATCTTCTGTGACTGTAACCTTAGTAACATTATCAATTAATTTCTGATAAAGCAAATCATTTCTGGCAGACTCGAAGCTGAATTTCTTCATGTCTTCGATAGTTTTGGGTACCTGCATTTTTGTAAGTTCTTCGGGAGTATCATAGACAAGTTTTAATAGTTCCCAGTCTTCTTCTCTGGTATTCAAAGGTGCAAGTAACTCTTTATAAATATTGTCCGACATGGAAGGATCTTTTTGCCATGCCTGTAATGCCTCATAGGTGGCATTGCTGGTCCTGATTATCTCATTTGCCGAGTTGTTGTCTATAGTTTTGAAAATCTCCTCTACTTTGGATTGCACTTCTTTGTCACTGACAGATAATCCGAGTTCAGCGATTTTCTGCCTGGTTATCGTTTGTCTTATATTGGCGATAAGAGCATTGACTTCATATTGACGGACAGCTTTATTCAAGGCTTCGCCTTTTAGTTGATATAAATTCATTACCTCTATTATTTTTGTTATTTTCACTCTGTCACTTGAAAGTATTTTTTCGCCGTTAACGAGAGCTATGACTTTATCATTCGCCGGATCTTTATTTTTATTGTCTGCAGGAAGGAGAAAAAGCATGATGGCAAAAAATAATGCACTTGTAAACATTATCAGGTTTCTCCTGTGCGTATGCATCAAATTCTCCCTATATGTTCAGATTTATTTATCTGCTTAACGAGCTTGCCATGGAAGCAATAAAAATCTGCTGTATTAGCATGTCGAAAATACATATATCTGATAATAGATTTAGTTGCAAGGAAATATTAAGAATTTATCCTCGAATGTATAAGTTTATGGAGCAAAGATTTTGAAAATGTTAGATGAAGAGTACCTGAAAAGTTCTTTTTTAAGTATTTTTACGAATTTTATTATCAAATTTTGCAAATTCAGTGCTGATTTTGTGTTTTAGGGGTATTATTTATTGTTAGCAGGCTGATTATTTTGTAAATTTGGATATATATTGCGATGGAGAGAACTATAATATTTTTCTATTTCAATGATGTTATCTGCTTGTAAGGCAAAGAATTAGAGAAAAATATTAAAAAATATTTATGCCTGGAAATAAAGAACAGTATTTTTGCAGGAAAGTTAGCGGAATAGGGTATTTGGCTTGATTCTTTTAGGTTTTACAAATGAACAATCTGATAAAAATTGCCGTAATAACACTATTAAAAAGAAAAATTTAAATTATTTTTAAAAATATACTTGACGGTCAGCCGATAGCAGTATAAATTATACTTTTCGGTGTGGGTTGAAAAGTAACAGACCGTATAGAAAGGATCTGGTTAGGATTTTGGAAAAAATCTTAAGAACGATGTGTTTTTTACTTTGAACTGCCTACGGGCAATAAATAATGTCCGTAATAGTATAACCGCTGGCAGTTTTAATCAGCGGTTTTTTTGTTGCTCTTTTTTAAGTTTATAGTTATAACCGGCGAGCCCGTCAGGATTGTCGGTTTACGATGGGTGATTTTCGATTCGACAGTTACGAAAATCAAAAAGTCGGAAATCGCAGTTTGTTTGGGCTCGTAGCTCAGTTGGTTAGAGCGTACGCCTGATAAGCGTAAGGTCGGAAGTTCGACTCTTCCCGGGCCCATTTAAATAATTTGAGATTTCAAATTTGAAATTTTAGATCACCGCGTTAGCGGTTGCTCGGGGACGTAGCTCAGCTGGGAGAGCGCTAGCTTTGCAAGCTAGAAGTCGTGGGTTCGAGTCCCATCGTCTCCATTCTTTAACGCTCCGATGGAGCTATGGAGATTGCTCTTTGAAGCCTGGCGAAAAAGGGCAGTTGAGTGTGTTATTAAATAACTGAGTATAGTCTGTAATTTGCAAAGAAATAATTTTTTGTCTTTACAGGCCGTTGGTTAAATTTTTTTGAATAATTTGAGTTCAGAAGCGTTTATATGATAGCGAATAGTAATAAGCTATAAGTTGTACGCTAAAAGATATACGCTTTTTTTGTAGTTCTTTGAAAAGTAAATATGCAGATGCGTGGGATTATATATACAATTATAATTCCGAGAATACTTTTTGTTTCCTTACAAAAAGTATTATAGATATGAGCGCTCATAATAAGGCGACTTATCAATCAGTTCAATCAAAGATTGATATGGTCAAGTTACTAAGGGTGTATGGGGGATGTCTAGGCGTTGAGAGGCGAAGAAGGACGTGGCAGGCTGCGATAAGCCCGGGGCAGGAGCCGAGCATCCGCTAATCCCGGGATGTCCGAATGGGGAAACCCGTTATCACTGGGCAACCAGATGGTATCATCAATGGCTGAATGTATAGGCCATATGAAGCGAACGCAGGGAACTGATACATCTCAGTACCTGTAGGAAAGGAAATCAACAGAGACTCCGTAAGTAGCGGCGAGCGAAAGCG
>JAFGEF010000106.1 GCA_016931715.1 Sedimentisphaerales bacterium | reverse complement strand
GCAATTTATTTCTCAAACACCTACACTACTGCTGCAAATTCCGATATGGATTATAACCTCCTGGACGGCAGCGGAAATATTGAATGGGATTCGACATACGCTGACCTGGCTGCGTTCATTGCCGGTACGGAACATGGCGATAACTGCAAAGAAGAAGATCCGCTGTTTGTTAATGCCGATAGTGGTGATTTCTGTCTGCAGGCTACAAGTCCGTTTTACGAGATGCCGCTGTCTCCTCAAACCATGTCGGTTTTTCAGAGGTTCTATGGCTTGTATGGCATTGATATAAGCAATAGTCAAATAGAAAACAATGAATCGTCAACTGAAATAAACACGTCGGAAATATATTCTCCGATTGTCTGCACTCTTGATGTTGAAGATATTGGACAGACAACAGCGAAATTTGTCGGGCTGTTGGAAGATGATGGTTTAACAGGAGCAGATGAGGAATATAACTGGAGATTTATATATTGGAAATATACGGACCAGGGAAATATCATAACAACAGATTGGGGAAACGGTACCCATGAAGGCCAAACATTCAGTTTAACTGTAGCGGATTTAAAGCCTGATACAATTTATTATGTAGTGGCCGAAGTTTGTAATTCTACCGGGACAAATCATGGGAATGCGATTACTTTTATTACTTTACCCGATCCAAACTTCATGCCGCCGGTTTCATTTGATTCCAAATATCCCGATGCAATCCAGATTCAGCATATTAATAAATATGTTTCTAATAGTATTAATCAGCAGGTATTAACTTATATAGAGCACCGTGGAAACTCAGTATCGCTTGATTCCAATGATATCTATTACGAACCATCTTCAGGAGAGAATGCAAAGATAGTTTCTTTAATTTCTATTCCGACAGGGGACACTCAAAATCCTTTTGATATTTATGAGCTTTCGACTGATTTCAGGCCGGAAATATCAGTTCCTTTTAAATCAGATGCACTTATCGAATTAGCTCTGACTGGAGACCCTGATACTCCGTTAATTATTGAATCCGCTCTAAAATTATGGATTAATAAAAATCCAGACAACTCGACCTCTGATGTATTAGCGGATGGTTTTAATGGAAAACCGCTGACGATACAGAGAAAATCTTCCGATGATAAAATTGAATATCCTGTCTGGGATATCAAAAATATTATTAAGGAAAATGACTCTGAAATGCCTTTGTATTATGCAATAACTGAAGGAATAGATCCAAACATTATAAATACAGATTCGCCTGTTAAAACAATAGATAAAAATATTCCCTATGAATGGCTCATTTTGTCCACAAGCAGGGAAATCGCGGATATTGATGACAGTGGTATTATTGATATGACTGACTATTCGCTTCTATTGGCGGATTTGGGAAGAACAGGGATATTAAGAAGCGATATCGCAAGCCTGAAAAATCTGAAACTCGTTTCAGGAATTCCAGATGGAGTGGTTAATATATATGATAAAATAGCTTTTATTATCGAATATAACAAAAAATATCCCGACAATCCAATTGACAATCCGGATGATTATTTCGAAGGATTTGAAAGCTGCCAAATACAGGAACCTATGATAACCTCAAAAAACACTCCATGGGTAATAGATGAGAATTCTTATACCCATAATTACTGCATAAAATCAGGGGATATCGAAGATGGTCAAAGTTCAGCTTTGCAAGTTACTGTATTTTCTTTGACTGGAAATATAAGTTTCTGGATGAAAGTGTCGTGTGAATCGGAATTCGATAATTTAATATTTTATATTGATGGCATAGAAATCGCCAGATGGTCGGGATGGTATGACTGGAAAGAAGTGAATTTCCGGACATCTATCGGCGCTCACAGCTACAAATGGATTTACAAAAAAGATGACTCTGTTTCTCAGGGACAGGACGCAGCTTTTCTTGATAATATAAATATCTATTGAAGTGCGTCATCATTTTTTTTATTTCAGCCACTGGTCGAGCCAGTTTATCACAGTTTCGTGCCAGAGAATAGAATTAGCGGGTTTTTGCACCCAGTGACTTTCGTCCGGGAAGTATAACAGTCTGCCGGGTATTCCCTTGCGCTGGAGCGTGTTAAATGTTCCAAGCCCCTGAGTATCTGCGACGCGAAAATCCTGGCCGCTGTGAATAACCAGCATCGGCGTTTTCCAGTTCCTGACGAAATTTACCGGATTGTGTTTTTCGTAGCCTTCGGGATTCTCCCACGGCGTTCCTATATGATCCCACTCTGGAAACCATAGCTCTTCGGTGTCGAAATACGCCATTCGCTCGTCAAGATTGCCGTCATGATTGATTAAACAGCGGAATCTGTCAGGCCAGTTTCCTGCAATCCAGTTAATCATGTATCCCCCGAACGAAGCGCCGAGTGCGCCGACCTTTTCGCCATCCATCCATGGATAACGTTTAATCGCTGCTTCAAGGCCTTTCTGTAAATCAACCAGCGGTTTTCCGCCCCAGTCGCCTCGGATGGAATCGCAAAATTCCTGGCCATAGCCGGTTGAGCCGTGGAAATCGACCATTACCACGGCGTAGCCTGCTCCCGCATATGCCTGCGGGTTCCAGCGATAGTGGAAAGTATTTCCGAACGAGCCTTGAGGGCCGCCGTGAATCAGGAATGCAACGGGATATTTTTTACCCGCGTCGAAATCTGCCGGTTTGACGATATAGCAGTACACTGTTTCATCGTTCCAGCCGGAGAAGGTGAACTGTTCATAATCGCCCAGCATTGCAGCGGAGATTTTTTCTGAATTGATATGCGTTATTTGTCGAATATTACTGCCATCAGGCCCGACCGAATAAAGTTCAGTCGGTGATGACATGTTGTTCATCGCGTAAATAATTTTTCCGCCTGCGATTGAAGCTGAGCTTATTGTGCCGTCTTTGACAAGAGTTTTCACCTGACCGGAAGAAGTACTGATGGCAAACAGCGAAACCTGGCCAAGATTCATTGCGGCTGTATAGATTGTTTGCCCATCATCTGAAAAGCAAATCGAAGATGCGCTTCTGTCCCAGCTTTCGGCAAGGATTTTTTGATTTCCTTCAGGCACTAAACCGCTCTGGTACAGTGCAGGCCATGAGCGCAGAATAATTCTATATCGGTCGGCTTCATAGCCGGGTCTTTCCATCGCCAGATATGCAAGAGTTTTCCCATCAGGTGAAAAAACAGGATTCGTATCCCACGCCTTATTGGATTCTGTCAGGCATTGCGGTTTGGCGGACCCATCGACAGGGGCAAGGAAGAGGTCGAAATTTGTTGACCATGCCTCCTGCTTTCCTGCTTCGCGGGCGGTGAATATGATTGATTTGCCATCAGGCGTGAATGTTATTTCTTCCGTTCCTCCGAATGGTTTGGAAGGCGTGTCCGCGTCCATTCCAGCCATTACATCGACTGCTTTGCCTCCCTCAGCCTGAATGACGAATAGATGAGACCTCCGCCCGTCCTTCCACGTATCCCAGTGACGTACAAAGACGCTTTCATAAATTCTGCCTGTTGCTTTCTGCTGAGCGATTTTATCGAGCCTTTCCTTTGTTTGGGCAGGGGAGTTGCTGTCCGGAAACACTTCCATTGTAAAAGCAAGGTACTTGCCGTCTTTGCCTGCAATAAGGTTTGCGACATCGAGCGGCTCATCAGTTACCTGCTGTGCTTCGCCGCCGTCAGTTCTGATTTTCCAGACTTGTGCCGAGCCTGAACGCGTAGATATAAAGAATATGTTCTTGCTATCCTGCGACCAGACCGGATTGTAATCCGCTTCCGGATGTGAAGTAAGCTGCCTGAGATTTTCGCCGCTAACTCCAATAAGCCAGAGGTCGGTTCGTCCTTTATTGGCTTCAAGATCGGTTCTGCGAAGAGTAAAAACAATCCATTTATTGTCCGGCGAAACCTGCGGCTCGGAAATCCGGTCCATAGCAAGCATATCGTGGACGGAAAATGGATGGCTTTGAGAGTAAGCGGAATTGTTTAAAATGACAATAGTCAAAAATAATAAAGAATAAATCATTTTTCTTGAATACATCCGTTGTCTCCTGAATCAAAAAGGATAAAATATACTCGTGTATTGTAATAAATAATAATCATAAAGTGAACTGCAGATATGCAAAGATTTTTCATAAGTAATAAAAATATTTCGGCAGGGCAGGTAATTATCACGGATTCCCGTGTTCATCAGATTCGTGATGTTCTGCGAATGAAAACCGGCGATGAGATTATCGTGCTGGATAATACAGGAATCGAATATCTTGCAAGCCTGACGAATATATCACAAAAAGAAGTTATGGCAGAAATTATACAGCAAAAGCAGTGCGAATCGGAACCTCGCACTAAAATTACTCTATATCAGAGCCTTTTAACCCGCGAGAAGCTTGAATTTGTTTTTCAGAAATGCACCGAAGTCGGAGTTGCTTCTTTTGTACCTGTTATTACAGAGCGAAGCATTGTCAGGAAGCCGGAGAAAATCACGAAAGAAAAGCTGTCTCGTTTTGAAACCATAATTGCCGAGGCCGCCGAGCAGTCGGGTCGGGGAATAATACCATCGCTTAGAAGCCCAATAACCATGGATCAGGCTATGTCAGAATTTAAAGATTATGATATTTGCCTGGTCGGCTCGACTCAGGATTGTCTTCCGTTAAAAAAGATTCTATGTGACTGTAAGCCGCGTCCCGAAAAAATAGCTTTGTTTATCGGGCCTGAAGGTGGTTTCAGCGGGAAGGAGCTTGCTAATCTTAGCGGCGGGGGAGTAAAACCTTTCAGTCTCGGAAAGAGAATCCTGCGAACAGAGACCGCCGCTGTTGTCGCCCCGGCGATTATTTTATACGAGCTTGAATAATAGAAAAAGAATAAAGTATTTTAAAAAAAACAATGCCCCCTTTTTAAAAATCATTTAGAGACTTTATAAAATTTTTTTATTTCTTTGAAGATTTGCCAGTTTTTGTCAGTGTTATAATATCTTTGAAGTGACTTTTTGAAAGAGAGCGGCAATTGCTGAAAACGGATATAGAAAGCTCCTTCGGTTTTTAAACATCCCTCGAAGAATTTCATTGAATTTATAAAACTTGTATCGCCTTCAGTATCATTTACTATTTCCTGTCCGAAAAGACCTTTTTCTAAGAAGCAGCCTTTTTTGCCTCTCTTATTACGCGATAGTTTTTCTTTTTGAATCGTATGCATAATATATTCTCCAAAGGAATACACTTGTAGGATTTCTGAATCATATCGTAAACAACATAAAGATTTTTATCTGAAGGTTTAAAAGACATTCCTTTTCTATTAATGAATTTAGATACTCCGTTTCTGCACAGCATCGTTCTTGTCAGGCCGTCAGAGCGCTTTATAAAACTGACTTTAAATATTCTGCCTTTTGTTTCATTTAAAAAATCAGAAAGGTTGTTCTGGTTTATTGAAAATGGGAAATTCAAACCGATTTCCAACCTGAAAAATTTTTTTACACTGTCATCTCTGAAAAGAGACGCCACAAGCAAATTTCTAAAATAACCGACGCGATATATTTTTCTATCGCAGCATACCCTCGAATAATATAATCCTGCTTTTTTATCAAATGACACTCCCCAGAATCCGGATTTAGACCTCGGATTTTTAATATGATTCATTTGATTAACGGATTGCGAGCACACTCTAAGATTGCATCTTCTGTTGTCGAAATGGTCGCCGCTGATATGATCAACTACTAAACCTGGTTTAGGTTTCATTATAAATCGTGACAAAAGAAACCCCTTTTTTTTAATATGCATTCTTACATGCGGAGGATACCTGTTGTTTTTCAATTGGCCTGTAATTGTAAGTTTCTTTTTTCCGAGAATATCAGCGATATCGGGATCGACTTTAGTGACGTAGCCGCCTGTGACGGGAAGCTCGACATACCCTGTACCAGAGCGTTTCAGGGCATAATCATTTGTTTCCATAATTATCTCCTTTTAGTAATTATCAAATTCATCAAAAGGGTTTTCGATTTCTATATTTTGGTCTTGTACGCAGTTTGGGTATTCTTCGATATAAGCATCGACAGCTTCGGATTGACCGCCGAAGAGCAATTCCTCTTTTTCTTCTTTTTTTAGAATCTCGAAAGAAGTATCGAGGAATTCGGTATAGTCAGGCATTTCACGTAATACAAGTTTGTTATTCATATAACAATTATTTCCTTGAATAACCAAGCTGGCTTCTCATAAGCGACATAAAAAGGGCGTTAGGATTTTCGCCGGACTTTGCTTCTTTCGCAAGTTCGATAGCCCGGTCAAAAATTTCAAGATTGAATTTTCCGGAACAACAGCCATCGACAAGAAATTGTCCGATGTTTTTGAAACAGGTCCTGTCGGAGCGGGTTTTGGCAAAAAGTATTTTATTTAATTTATCATGAAAAATAAATGCTGCTTTCAATAACGCGATTCTGGGTTTCGATGCTTCGATATGTTCAGGCGAATTTTGCTCCATGTATAATATTGCTGACGTATCGCGGGCATCTTGCCCGCGCATTGAATTACACGAGGGCGGGACGCCCTCGACACGAAGCGAATTCGAAGAACGAGAAAGAGAATTTGTCGAAATCGAATTTGTATCGCGGGCATCTTGCCCGCGAATAGACGTATCGCGGGCATCTTGCCCGCGCATTGAGTGCGAAATCGAAGATTCGGGGATTTCATTTTTCTGATAATTTTCTTTCTGCATAGAGACATCAGTTATCTTATCTTTCGAATTCGAATTAATATTATTTTCCTTTACGATTTCGTTTCGTTTACGTTTACGTTTACTATTGGTTAAGGGTGGGTTAAGGGTACCCTTTTTTGGTCTGCCCCCCTTAAGTCCTGATATATAAGCGACTTGCATGAATTTTTTTTGGGCTGCTAAAACTTTTGAAACTTTTTTGTGAAAAATTTTTGAATTTTTTATTCTGAACTTGTATGCGATTTTAGAAAAAATATTTTTAAATTCTTCGCTCGAGCAGCCGCACAAAAAATGTAAATTTTCTGACATGTTAAGACAGCCGTTATTCATGTACAGAGAAAGTATGAGAGAGATATATACGCCGCGTTCTGACAGGTCCATTGCAATGAAGTCCGGGTCTGTCATAAAAGCGGCGGATTCGAGTGGAACATATTTTATTTTCATTGTTTTCATAGTAAAGGAATTGTCTAAAGTTATAAGTGCCTAAAGTGTCTAAAGTTTTTTGAACGCCTTTGGCGTATTCTTTTTGACTTTAGCTCACTTTAGTTCACTTTAGACACTTTAGACACTTTTATTAACAGTGGCATGTGATTTCGTCATCATCGTTATTTTCAGAAGTTGACACTTTTTCAAAAGGACCTATATCTTCATGGGCAGGATGCCCATTACACTTTTCATTTTCTTCATTGATTTCGTTTGTTACCTGGTCGAGAATTACGGTTGAAGCTCTTGCGATCAGGGTCCGGACTTCGCCTTTTGACGAAAAAAGTTTCAGATGAGATATGATTCTTTCGAGCTCTTTCAGGAAAGTTTCAGCATTCAGGGATTCTCTGTCGAACTGTTTTATGAGCAGTTTGAGGTCATATACGATGCTCTCGAAGATTCGATCGCACATATCGAGCCTTCGCTGTTTGTATATTTCGCTTTCGAGGGAAGGGGGCAATTTTTTTTCGAGTTTCTCGAATTCATTTCTAAGATTTTCGCCGCCGAATAGAACTGTTTTATTTACCATATTTTTGTTTCTCCATTTAATAAAGTTGATAATTTTCATAATTTCGTGTCGAGATGGCGTCTCGCCCTCGTTTAAAACCAATGTATCGAGGGCGTCTCGCCCTCGTTTAAACCAATGTATCGAGGGCGTCTCGCCCTTGTTTAACCATTTCTAATCGCGGGCAAGATGCCCGCGATACTTTTCATTAGATTCATGGGCAAGATGCCCATGATACTTTTCATTAGATTCATGGGCAAGATGCCCGCGACACGGAGGGCGTCTCGCCCT
>JAFGEF010000105.1 GCA_016931715.1 Sedimentisphaerales bacterium | reverse complement strand
GTTCCCTGTTTTTCGCTGGTGTTCATCAAAAGTTGCTTTATCAATTATCGAACTTGAAAATATACATAGTTACTCTATCTGTCAAGTCTTTTTTTGTTTATTTTTGTTTATTTTCTTCTCTCTCTCTCTCTCTCGTAAGTCTTGATATGACAATAAGATATGATCGTATAAAAATTTTGTAAAATATTTTTGTTAGAGATAAAATAAATTAGACATTTTACATTTTTGCAAACTCCTATTAATAGACGGAGTTTACCTATGAGCCGAATTCACAATATTGCTCAGCATAGCAGGAGTGATATATATTATTTAAAATCGTGTTATGTAAATAATGCTTCGACGAAGGTTTCCGGGTTGAATTCGGCGATGTCTTCCGGTTTTTCGCCAAGTCCCACAAATTTGACCGGGATGTCAAGCTGGTCTTTAATAGCGATGACAATACCGCCTCTTGCCGTGCCGTCAAGCTTTGCAAGGATTATTCCTGAAACATTTATAGCTTCTCTAAACAGTTTTGCCTGAGAGATTGCATTTTGGCCTGTAGTTGCATCGAGCACGAGAAGCACTTCGTGCGGTGAGCCTGGAATCTTGCGGGTGACCACATCACGTATTTTCGTAAGCTGCATCATCAGGTCTTTCTGAGTGTGCAGACGTCCTGCGGTATCAAGAATGAGTATGTCAACATTTCTTGCGATAGCGGCGTCACAGGCGTCGAAAGCGACAGCCGCAGGGTCAGCTCCGGTTTTGTGTTTTACGATTTGTACGCCTATTCGGTCAGCCCAGATAGACAATTGCTCTACAGCGGCGGCACGGAATGTATCACACGCGGCCAGCAGTACTTTTTTGCCGCTCTGGTTCAGAATGTATGCAAGCTTCGCGATGCTTGTGGTTTTGCCTGTGCCGTTCACTCCCGCGACTAAAATGACGGTCGGGCCGCTCTGAGCCTGATGTAATTGCCTGTCGCTATCCGGCCAGTAATTTTTTATATGCTCTTTGAGGAATGGGATAATATCGTCTGTTGCAGCAATCTGCCTGTTGTGAAATGCCTCTCGCAGCTCTGAAACAAGCTTAGTCGTTGTTTCTACGCCGATATCATCGCTGATTAATGTTTCTTCCAGCTCGTCGAGCAGGTCATCATCGATTTTCCTGCCGATACTCAATATTGACGAGAGCGAAGTTGCAATTTTATCGCGTGTTTTGCCTAATTTGTCTCGTATATAACCAGTAGTCCTGGAAAAAATTCCCATTATATATTACCTTTCAGTTTTTATCTTGAATTGCGTATCTTAACCGGATTTGATAAAATTTCAAGACTATAAGAAAAATTCTTTGACAAACAAAAGACAATCGCTAATACTTTAGAAACAAATTTTTATTTCGGATTTTAACTTTCGATTCTTAATTGTTTTAATGATTAGTGAAGTTAACAAGGATGGCGGTGTGGCTTCTCAGGAAATTGAAAATATTTTTAATGATATACTTGAACGTGTAAAAGTTCTCGACCCTGCTAATGCACGGAAATGGTTCGATAAGCTGACGATATACCGACTGGACGGCGGCTCGCTGAAAATCGGCTGCCCTGATGAGGTAACCGTCCGGTTTCTTCAGGATAATTGCAAAACAAGCTTTACTCACGCCGCACAGCAGGTAACGGGGCATCTGGTAACTGTCGATTTCAATCTTGACGGCGACCGAAAAACAGATAAAGGCTCGCGTTTTTTCTCCAATGGCTTGCGGCTGCATCCGGATTATACTTTCGATAATTTTGTTGTCGGTCCGTGCAATCGTCTGGCTCATGCAAGCTGTATTGCTGTAAGTCAGTCTCCGGGAAATACTTACAATCCTCTTTTTGTTTATGGCGGCTCCGGATTGGGCAAAACCCATCTTCTTCACGCAGTATGTTTCGAGGCGCAGAGGAAGTTTGAAAACCTCGTAATACAGTTTTTAAGCTGCGAAGAGTTCGTCAACAGGTTTATCAGGGCTATCGAAGAGGGAAATCTTCCAAGTTTCCAAAATCAGTTCAGAACTGTCGATACCCTGATAATAGATGACGTTCAGTTTTTACGCGAACGCGAGCAAAGCCAGGAAGAGTTCTTTCATACATTTAATGCCCTTTACAACAGCGGCAAGCAGATTATTCTCAGCGCAGATTGTGCCCCGGGCCAGATTCCATCGCTCGAAGCACGGCTGACAAGCAGGTTCAACTGGGGATTAGTTACAAGAATCGACTCGCCGAGCTATGAGACCCGTGTTGCTATCGTTAAAAAGAAAGCCCATCTTCGCGGCATCGAAATTTCGGACGCAATCGCTGAATATATCGCACGGAAAGTACATGCCAATATAAGGGAACTTGAAGGTGCTTTGACTGCTATTTACGCTATATCCATGACATCCCAGCGTAAAATAGACCTCGAACTTGCACAGATTGCCATCGAAGGCCAGATAAGCATACAGGAAAAACATATAAGCATAACCGATATTATCGAAGTGGTAACAAGCCATTTCGATGTGCGTTTAGCTGATTTGCAAAGCAAGAAACGAAGCCAGAGCATTACCGAGCCGAGGCAAATCTGCATGTTTCTTGCGAGAAACCTCACTAAGCACAGCCTCGAAGAAATAGGCGGTCATCTCGGAGGCAGAGATCACACGACTGTAATGCACGCATGCAATAAAATAGCACAGGCACAGGAAGATAACCCGGAGATGAAAGCTCTCCTGGAAGATTTAACAAAAAAAATCACAAATCCTATCAGTATTTAATTTCTGCGATAAAACATGCAATTATATTAAAAATCATCCGTTTTTGGACACATAAAACTCATGAATATTATATTTAAATTCCGAAGTAATATTTATGAGTATTACATCCCAAAATATGACTCGAAAACAGAAACAGAAAAACCAAACTCGGTCAGGAAGCCGACAAACTGCGATGGTTTCCAGAAATTGAAATCGATGGAAGCGTTTTGCTTGATGAAGTGCATCGAAGCTCATAATTAATTTCTCTGCAAATATTTCATGCCGAAAAAAAATGAACCTTGTGCTATAGTTATGCGACTATAATAGTGTTTTGATAATATTATAACAAAGCCGATAGTTTTGTATTAATTTGGAGAATAACCAGTTGTCAGACAAAAAAGCGATATATTATGAGCTTTTGATTTTACGATGCAAAAGGGGTCAAAAAGAAGCTCTTGAAGAGCTTGTATCGAACTGGGAAAAGAGACTTTTTTATTACATTCACAGGCTTATTGAAGATGAGCAGGAAGCATGGTCTATTTTACAGGAGGTTTGGGTAAAAGTATTGCAAAATATAAAAAGAATTCGTGAACCGCGTAAACTGCCAGTCTGGCTTTATAGTGTCACGAGGAAAACAGTCATAAGCCATCTGAGGAAAAAGTATTCAGAAAAAGAACTCTTGAAAAGAGAGAAAGCTAGTTCAAATAAAGAAAACTGGGAATCGCAATATACTTTTGATAATGTCGAACAGGTTCATTATGGACTTGGGAGAATTTCTTTGCCGTATAGGGATATATTAACATTGTTTTTTTTAAAGGATTTGTCCTTGGAAGAAATAGCTGAAACATTACATATTCCGAAAGGAACAGTTAAATCGAGGTTATATTACGCAAAGCAGGCCTTAAAAGAGGTTCTCGAAAAGGAGGCCAAATAATATGAATAAATATGATACAACATTTGATGAAAAATTACTCGGATTAGAGAAAATAAATCCATCCTTAAAAGAGAGATATGAAAAGGAGAAGAAAAATATGTTAGAAAGAAAATTAACTGGATGGACAAAAATGTCTCATGTTATTGGTTTACTTATGGGTATAGGATTTACTTTACTTTTTGGTACCATAGCGATTATTATACCAAGTGAATTTCCTTTATGGGGCAGGAGCATGTTTGCTATTGGAGCTTTATTCGGATTAGCAATCATAGCTTTCGAGATATTTATATTCAAAAAAGGAAAAGTGGATTTAAAGAAGGACGAAGTCGCCGCTGCAGGACTTGGGTGGGGTCTGATTGTTATTGCAGGAACAATAGTTCTTGTTTATTCAGGAAAATTGCCTGACAGAGTAGTTGGTGTACATATGCTTGTCAGTCTCATTTTCTTCGAGGTTGCTTCAGCATCTATGCTTCTTAAAGCATTTCTCCAGCGTTCGGAGTTAAACACTCGTGAAAAGCTGCTTGAGATAGAACTTCGTCTTGCAGAACTTTCAGAGAAATTAGAAAGTAAAAATAAAACGTAAAGACTTCATTAAATCAATACCAAGCCATCCCCAAGCTGCGCTTGAGGCTGCCACCCGTCGCCGTGCTGCAATTACGAACTGTGATTTATCATTGCATTGAGCATATTAAGGTAATCTGAAAGCAGCCTGGTAATTAGGAAATGTTGTCTGACTTTTTCTTTTGCCTTTTTGCCTATTTCCTGTGCATCCTTTGGATTTTTAAGTATATGTATAATTCTATCAGCAAATCCCTGATTATCCTGCGGTTCGAGCAGGAAGCCGCTCTGACCATCATCGATTTGAAGTGGTATTCCTCCTACGTTTGAAGCAACTACGGGTGTTTTTTTCCAGAGAGCTTCAGTAACTGAAAGACAGAAACCTTCTTTTATGGATTTTTGTATTATCACCTTTGAATATCTTTGAATGGAATTAACAAGTAAATCATTATTTCCTACGATGAATAAAATGTCTCCGTTCTCGACATGTTTTCTGGCTTTAGAAAAAGTTTTATGGTACATCTGGACTCCTTCGGGATCATCGCTTGCGAGGTTATAACAAAAGAGCAGTCTGCAATCAACTTTCTCTTTAACATACTCGAAAATATCGACAACTCCTTCCGGATCTTTCCATGGATCAAGTCGAGAAACCTGAGTTATTAAAGGCTTATCGGTTAGTATTCCCGCTTTTTTGATATATTCCATAACCGTGCTTTCAGGAAGGTCCATATTTTTATGGTTCAGGGGATTAATGGCAGGACAGATAATCCTCTGGGCAACAGGAAGGTCCTTCTTGTAATATTTTTCACTTGATACAACAATCTGGTCGTATTTAAGGAGGAATCCTTTCAGAAAATTCCATAACTTCTGATTTGGTTCTGTCAAGTCGATATGACATCGCCATATCCATGGCTGCTGCTTCCTGTACGACCTGATCAGAGCAAGAGGCTGGGGATCGTGAACAATAACGCAATCATGATCTAAATGAGCAAATCTCGAATAGCTGCTGTTTATTTGTAGATATAAATTTTTTTTATCATCTGTCAGCTCTATGTCGGAACCCTGAAGGGCATTGTGGAAACTTTTCGTTATCTCGAAAAAATCGGGAGTTCCATGTAGAATGCGCCAGCCGGTATCTATGCCTACATCGTTCATAAGCATAACGAGCGAATAGAGTATTTCAGCTACTCCTCCGCCCATGTAAGTGCTGTTGACATGTACGACGTGTTTTCCATAAAGACCTCTTGCTCTTTCATATATTTCTGCTAATGTTTCATCCTGTACAATCCCGCGAAAATCTTCAAGGTTCAGCATATCAATTCCTCGCTAATTCTTTTAATAACATTCTCATTTCACTTATAGTATCGACTCGAAACTTTGCTCTTGAAATTCCTTGTCCGATTTTAATAGAATATGCTTCGTCCGGCAGAGTATCAAACATTTCTTCATCAGTGTAATCATCACCTGCGGCCAATATGAACTGATAAAACTTATCACTAATGAAATAATCTGCCGCACGTCCTTTATTTATATCTACAGGCTTTATCTCAAGAATCTTATTTCCTTCAAAAACACCGATGCCAAGATTTTCGGTAAGGTTAAGCAAAGTATTTCTTAATTCCTGCTCTCTTATATAAGCCAGTTCCGGTGCAGCTCTGCGATAATGCCAGACCAGTGAGAAACTTTTTTCCTCGATCGAAGAACCAGGCGTACGATCACAATAAACCTCAAGAATGGGTTTTATGGTACTTTTCCATTCTGTTCCTAAATGATGTGTACACAGCCATTCCTTTGTCTTGTTTTTTATCCATGCGCCATGTTCTGCAACAAATGATATTTCTAATTGTCCGAACCATTTGTCGAGAGTTTCTCTGTCTCTGCCGCTTATTATTACTATTTTATTTTTAGTATCATTTGATAAATTATATATCAGGCTGAGCAGTTCCTCATCCGGGCCTGCTTGCGCAGGTTTGCTTTTAAAGCCAACAAGTGTACCGTCATAATCAAGCAGGAGCAATCTTGTTTTTCTTTCTTTATAGACATCTATAATATTTTGCTTTTCTGTATCTGAAAGTTTATGTACTGCCAATTCATTCTGTGTTTTCTTGATTTCTGACAATACGTGCAGGAAGTCGTTGCTCCATCGCGAGACGTTGTATCTTACAAGCCTTGCCTGCATTAACCTGTTCCTTTCGATTTGTTCGTCTTTTGGCATCTCAAGTGCTTGTTTTATTGCCTGCACGATATCTGCTTTATTATTTGAGTTGACTATCAAGGCTTCTCCAAGCTCACTGGCAGCACCTGTCATTTCGCTGAGGATTAAAACGCCTGTGCCATCGATTTTACTTGCTATAAATTCCTTGGCTATCAGATTCATTCCATCTCTCAATGGAGTGACTAAAGCTACATCTGCAGCACTGTAAAGAGCTGATATTTGATTGAAAGGCATGAATCGGTATAAATACCAAACAGGAACATAACCAATAGAGCCATGCTCGCCGTTGACTCTGCCTACGAGTTGTTCGAGTCTGTATCTTATCGTTTTATAATCCTCAATCGAGGTTCGAGAAGGAACCGCTACCATAATTAAAGTGACTTTTTCTTTGTATTGAGGATATTCAGATAAGAATAAATCGAATGCCTCTAATCTTTGAATAATTCCTTTGGTATAATCGAGACGGTCGATAGAAATGATAATTTTTCTTTTTCTGACATGTTGAAGAATTTTATCTTTTTCTTTTTTTATTTCGGGAGTTTTTACTGCTTCAGAGTATTTTTTATAATTAATCCCCAATGGAAAAGCATCTACTTTTATTATCCTGCGGTCAATATGAATTTTACCAAGCATGTGTTCGAGTCCCATGATTCTGCAAACACTGCTTAAAAAATGCCTCACATAGTCGTATGTATGAAAACCGATTAAATCGGCACCAAGCAGACCGCTGAGAATTTCTTCACGCCATGGCAGGAGTCTGAATAGTTCGAAAGAAGGCCATGGGATATGCAGAAAAAAACCAATTTCCATAGACGGCAGTTCTTTTCTTAAAAGCTGAGGTAATAACATTAATTGATAGTCATGAATCCAAATATAATCTCCAGGTTTGATAATTTTTAGGATTTCCCTGCAGAAAACACTATTAACCTGTTTATACGCTTGCCAGTAACAATCTTCCCATATTGTGCGTGTAGGAAAATAATGAAACAGCGGCCAAATTGTATTGTTGCAAAATCCCAGATAGTAGTGTTCAATTTGCCTTTTCGACAGGAATACCGGCATGCATCTTTCTGTGTTCAGTTCTTCTGTTATATGTTTTTTATCTTCGTTGGATAAACGCTCATTTTCCAATCCGGGCCAGCCAATCCATAAGCGCTCGATTGTTTCAGGCAGTGAAGATAAACCTACAGCAAGACCTCCCGGACTCGGACGAAAGACAAACTCTCCGCCACGTTTATTTATACTAAACGGTAATCTGTTTGCAATTATAAGTAAACGTTTCATACTCTGTTTATAACAAACTCAGAAATAATCGCAAGGTAAAAAAATGGAAAAATATAAAATAAAATACAACGATAATTTTTGTTTCTTTCAAGTTTAATCGCTGTTGCCTGTTTTTTTGTTTGAATTTTGGACTTTCCAAATTATGATACTGTAAACTTAAAACTACTAATCAGGAGAATCATATTGGATTCAGAAAATGTACAGAAAAAATCGAATCGTATAGCTCTGATAGCGTCAGAGCATACTTTTTCTCAATATCCGGTTTTTTTGAAGCATCTTTTAATCGGTCTGGCTGACGAATCCATTCCTGCAGCTCTCGTTTGCCCGCAGAGATGCAATGTCGAATCGCTGGTAATCGGCGCTGTCGAAATTATCCGGTATCCTGTTCTCGAACTGCCTTTTGCAGGGTATTTTAATAATAAATTGCTTCTTGAACAGTTGATGAAGTTTAAACCCACAATCCTCCATTGTTTGTGTGAGAGCCAGGCGGAAGAAACGAAATATCTGGCCGAGAGTCTGAATCTTCCGTATGTATTGATGGTCAATTCACTTCATAAACATTTCTCCATATCTTCTTCCGCGGGCAAGAATCTGCCGATTTCCCATGTTCACTGTAAAAAAATCATCACGCCGATGGCAAGCATCACCAGCAATTATACAAAGACTTATCCGCATTATGCAGATATTGTTCAGCAGGTTAATCACGGCACTTTTACAACAGTCAAGACAAGCTGCTTTTCACAGACTGCAAATTATATAACTATCGTCATGGCTTATCCGGCGAGCTATTGTGAAAATATCGAAAACATCTTCAACTCGATAAGACACCTTAAGATTGATGGTTATGAGTTTATGATTTTTTTAATCAGCAGCGATTCTCTGCATCCAAGGCTTTCTTTTTTCACAAAGAGGTCTGTTTTCCCTGCGGCAGTATCGAAAACTGAAAACCAGCTATGGAAATTGCTAAATGCTTTGGACCTTGCCCGGTTTGTAACAATGGTTCCGAGCAAGATAACATGGCGCAAGGTTCTCGCTTCAGGCGATATTTTTATTTATCCATGTCCGTGTTATGTTTTCAATTCCATATTACTTGAAGCCATGAGTGTAGGCACTGCCATAGCTGCTGCGCCAGGAGGCGTAGATGACTTGATAATTGCAGATGAGACTGCCGTGATATTTGATAATTTTGATGAACCAGGTATTATGCAAACGCTCCGAAAACTGATTGTCAGGCCGGAGTTCGCACGCCAGATTGCGAAAAATGCGCAGCAGTATGTAAAGAGAAATCATTCTGTAAGCAATATGATAGCCCAGATACTTCAAATCTATAATGAAGCCGGAAGCTGATTTTATTTCTCAGGAAATCTGCTTGACAGAAATTATATTTTATTGTATTTCGTTTATTGAGTTATTATTAAATTGTCATGATTGTGTAAAGGAATACTAAAAATGCGAATGAAACAATTTTTTCTGAATATTATGCTTTTATCAATTGCTGTATTTTGCCATGGATGTGTAGTAGCGGCGGTCGGGCTTGGAGCGGCAGGTACTGTAGCTTATGTAAGCGGGGACCTGGAATCTACCGAACCGAAAAATATCGAAATTGTTTATTCTGCTGCTCTTCAGGCGGCTGAACAGCTCGAGTTGAGAGTAATCAGCAGTTCCAAAGACGCTCTTTCCGCAACGGTGATTGCCCGCGATGCGGACGATAAAAAAATACAAATAAAAATGGCCGCTGTTTCAGAGCAAACTACGAAACTCTCTATTCGAGTGGGAACTTTCGGAAGCGAAACCAAGTCACAGCGAATCTATAAGAACATGTATAACAACATGAATCCGGTGAAAACAAAATCTGAAATTGGAAACCTTAATTAGGTATTAATTATTTCTACTTCAATTGGTTTTTCAGGCAGGGGGGTTCCGGGAGTGGAAAGCATAACGCCGAGCCTGTAGGCTTCCTTGAAAGCCGTCGGGTGTTTTTCGATAGCTCCGAATTCATCGACTTTACCGACAAACAGACCTGAAACATATTTTACGCCAAGGCAGTCAAAGTAAGTTTTGAAAATCCAGCGGATACATTCATATTGCTTAATGCTCCTTGAGCCGCCTGTTGCAATTACCATTGCACGTCGATTACTTGTGGAACTTTTATTTTCTTTTTTTAAGATATATTTTTCCGCCCAGAGGCATTGGCCCCGGTCTATTAACATTTTTGCCTGAGAACATACACTCATGAAAAATACAGGTGTTGCGAAAATCAGCCCGTCTGCATTAAGGAGTTTTTCCAAAACCTGCGGGTAATCATCTTTAAGCACACATTTGCCGGTTTTGTAACAGGAATTGCACTCGATACAGGGATTGATTTCATAGTCGTTCAAGCTGAGATATTCAATACTGGCTCCGTCAGATTCGGCGCCGGCAAGTGCTTTTTTAAGAAGTAAATCGCTGTTGCCGTTTCGCCTCGGGCTTGTTGAAATTCCAAGAATAGTTTTTCCCATTTTTTCACTTAACAAAACAATATATTTTTTCAAAAACAACGATTTGCATGACATAATAACGCATTCTTTGATATGCTTCAAACTCTTTTTTGCCGTAAGTGCAGATATAGCAGCAGCTAATAAAACATTTTAAAAAAGGCTCAAGATTTATTAAGTTTCGACCGATTAATATAAATATCTTTGACAAATTGGTGACTCTAAAAAATGACCAAAAACGGCCATATTAGTTTAAGCTTGTTTTATCTATCTTTTAGTTAATGCACACAAGTCTGATCGTAAACCGGATAAAATAAGTAAGGATTAATATCATATGGAAAGAGTCACATAAATAACGGGAGAGCCTATAGCGGCTCTCCCATTTTTTTCCCATCAAACTCAAAAGCATATCAGATCTAATCGCCGGCAATATGAGAAATATTGACAGTTTTCCAAAATGAGCGTATCATTTCATCAAATATTAAATTTTTGTAATCGTTCACGAAGAATATGACTTTGTCATTCCCGCGAAGGCGGGAATCCATATTCGGTTATTTCCTGGATTCCGCAACAAGTGCGGAATGACAATCGTGCGTCTTTTTTACAGTAAAAATAGTAAAACAATTTATTTCTTTGAACGCTTACAAATTTTTTCTGGAGAAAAAAAATGGCAGAAAAAAGTTGGGAAAAAAGATTGTCAGGCGAGCCTGATAAGCTGATGGTAGATTTTGTTGAGTCGCTTTCGTTCGACCAGAGGCTGTACAAGTATGATATTGTCGGCTCGATTGCCCATGCGCAAATGCTCTCCGAGCAGAAGCTCATTACGAAAGAAGAGTTCAGGCAGATAAAGGATGGGCTTATTGAAATAAGCGAGGAAATAGCAGCGGGGCATTTCAGGTTCGAGAAAAAGTATGAAGATATTCATATGGCTGTAGAAGCCGCACTGATTGAAAAGACAGGTTCTGCCGGCAAGAAACTGCATACCGGCAGAAGCCGCAACGACCAGGTTGCGACTGATGTCAGACTATGGATGAGGGATGAAATTGAATGTGTGCAGTCGAAAATTACGCTGCTCCAGAAGGAGCTTGTTAAACTGGCGGAAAATTATGCTGATAATATTATGCCGGGTTATACGCATTTGCAAAGGGCACAGCCGGTTTCTATCGGTTCGTATCTGCTCAGTTTTGTCGAACGCCTCGAGCGGGATTTTTTCAGACTTAAAAATTGCAAAATACTTCTGAATGTTTCTCCGCTCGGCAGCGGTGCGCTGGCAGGCTCGACTCTTCCTTTGGACAGGAAAAAGACAGCGGAACTGCTGGGCTTTTCCGATATTACTTACAACAGCATTGATGCAGTCAGTGACAGGGATTTTTGTGCGGAATTTATTTTCGATTGCTCGCTTATAGCGTCACATTTATCAGGTTTGGCTGAGGATTTAATTTTATATTCATCGAGCGAATTCGGATTCGTTTCCGTTGACGACGTATATTGCACGTCATCGAGTATGATGCCGCAAAAGCGGAATCTCGATGTAGCGGAATTGATAAGGGGCAAAACCGGCCGTGTTTATGGTTCTTTAACGGCAATGCTTGCAATACTCAAAGGGCAGCCGTCAGGTTATAATCGCGATATGCAGGAGGACAAGATTCATATTTTCAACGCGGCAGATACAATAGAGGCGTGTCTCGATATATCTCGCGGAATCATATCGAATATGAAGTTTAATGTCACTGACATCGAAGCAGGGCTTAACGAAGGCTTTCTTGATGCGACTGCTTTTGCGGAATACCTGGTGAAAAAAAGCGTTCCGTTTCGTGAAGCACACGGTATTGTCGGGACGCTCGTTGCCAAATGTGAAAAGGAAAAAAGAAAACTTTCTGAGCTTGGCCTGGACGAATTAAAACAGACCTGTCTCGCTATCGAACAGGATGTATATGATAATCTCGGGGCGTCTAATGTTGCGAACGGCTATATAACGGAAGGTGCGGCCGGACCGAAGCAGGCTAAAAGGCAGATAGAATATTGGACGAAGCAGTTGGAAAAACGATGACAATGGGCGAAGATGATATAACCGGCTGGTTTGCAAGACAAAGCAATTTATCTGCTGAAGATTTCCCGATAGGTATCGGCGACGATATGGCGCAGATACGCATAGGCCGGGAATCTGTACTGATTACTACGGATATTCTGCTGGACGGCGTGCATTTCGATTTGAAAACCGCAAGCATCGAGCAGGTCGGATACAAAGCTATGGCGGCCAGCCTGAGTGACTGTGCGGCGATGGCGACAATCCCGCTTGCCGCTGTTGTTTCGGTTGCTCTGGTAAAGGGATTCGGAGAAAAAGAATTAAAACAGCTTCATGCCGGGATTATAAGGGCTGCAAATAAATATAATTGCCCGCTGGTAGGTGGTGACATTACAAAATGGAGGTCGGACAGCCTTTTTGCGGTTAATGTTGCTATGCTGAGCAAACCGGCAAAAAATAAACCTGTCAGGCGGTCCGGCGCAAAAGCAGGCGACTGTATTTGTGTAACAGGAACGCTGGGAGGTTCATTGTTTGGAAGGCACCTTGAGTTCGAGCCGCGGGTAAACGAAGCGATGAAAATCGCCCAAATGGTCAGGCTGCATTCCATGATGGATCTCAGTGACGGCCTGAGCAGCGACTTAAACAGAATATGCACGCAGAGCAAAGTAGGAGCCTTATTGGAAGCTGAAAAAATACCAATTTCTGAAGATGCTGAAAAAACTGCAAATCCCCTGAAGTCAGCATTGAATGACGGCGAAGATTTCGAACTGCTCTTTACGCTTTCAAAGAAGGAATGCGATAAATTGCTCGAACAATGGGACGGACCTGTGCCGATTACAAAAATCGGACAAATAATCGAACAGACTGTTTTTCAGATAAAAATGCCTGATGGCCGGATTATAGATGTTGAAGTAAAGGGCTATGACCATTTGACACATTAAATATGAGTGAACAGCTTGATATAGTGACACTTTCTCCTGAAGAGACGATAGAATTCGGCCGCAAACTTGGCTCACAGCTCAAAGGCGGCGAAATCATCGCGCTTATCGGTCAGTTAGGCTCAGGCAAGACGCATCTTATAAAAGGAATTGCATCCGGAGCAGGCGCCGAAAACAGCGGCTCTGTCAACAGCCCGACATTCGTTATTGTGAACGAATATACAGGCCGATTTGATATTTTCCATATAGATGCTTACAGGCTGAATACGATAGTAGAATTCGAAATGCTGGGTTTTGACGACTATTGCTATCCGAATTCTATCGTTATAATCGAATGGGCAGACAAAATCATATCCGCTCTTGGTACGATAGATTACATTCGCATAGAGCTTGAACATAAAGGGCAAACGGCCAGAAATATTCATATCAGGAATTTTCCCAAACATTTCGTTTTAACTGAAAATAAGCATATTTAGCAAATAGGCTTTGTTCTGCAGCTTTATTGTCGTTAGTCGTTAATATTTGGTCGTTAGCTATAAATTGGCTTTGTTTTTCATTCCTGTGTTCTGTATCCTGTGTCCTGTATTCTTGACGAAATTGGCTTTGTTTTGCAAATCAGCCTAATTCTACGTCATTGCGAGGAGGGCAACAGCCCGACGCGGCAATCTTTTTAACATTATCCGCTATACGCTGCACGATGATTTTTCATTCCTGTGTTCTGTATTCTTCTTGAATTTGGCTTTGTTTCGCAAAATCGTTTTCGTTCTTCGTTTCATTTTCTTCGGTTTTTTGGCTGGAAGCCTTGTTATCTATCGCCGGAACTTCATCCTGACCATACATGCACCTGTTAAAAAAGCGTGACGTTTCTTTTCTATACTCCTGCAGTTGTTCACGCACCTCCGTAAATTTGTCGTGATTCGATGCTGCTTTTTCTTCCTCCAGCCGCGAC
>JAFGEF010000104.1 GCA_016931715.1 Sedimentisphaerales bacterium | reverse complement strand
TTGAATCTAATACAGGTATTAGACAATTTCAACAGTGTAAAGCTCGTAATGGGAGTAAAGATTCATGGAGTATTGGAGATTTAAAAAGTAAAGGGATTCTTCAAAAGATGCAATTCCAGTTAGATCGAGACCCCAATAATGAGTTTGCTTTAGTTTCAGGTATATCATCTCCGTTAATATATGATATTTGTGAAAGTGCCAGAAATTCAAACGGAAATCCTGAAGATTATTTCGAGTATCAAATAAAAAATATAGGTGCAGATAGAAGAGGATTTTATCAAAAATACTGTGAAAATCTTAACTTTGTCCAAGATAAAAAAGCAGATAGAGAAAAAGCATTTGATTATTTAAAAAGGACTTATTTATATGTTTGGCCGGATGATCAAAATAGCTATGAAGAATTGCTCGGTTTCACAAGCTTGTTGGTAAATGGAGAACCACATAACGTTATATCATGTCTTGCAGATTATGCTATTGAAAGTATAAGAAAATGTCTTTATTCAAAAGATATTTGGGATCACTTATGTGATTTGGGATTTGAGCCAAGAAAGTTTGGATATGGTAAACGAATAGCTCCTACAATAAATAGTTTACAGCAACGTTTTGAAGAATCTATTGCTCCTGGTTTAATAGCGAATCAGCTTATTTCTCGTGATGAAACACAAGAACTACTAAAAGCAGTCGATGAAGAGTGTATAGTAATATTACATGGAACTGCTGGTTATGGTAAGAGTGGAGTTTTATACGAATTAACACAGATTTTTAAACAACAAAAAAGGCCATATTTAGCAATTCGTTTGGATCGTCAGGAACTTAAAAACACCGCTAAAGAATTTGGTCAAAATATGGGACTACCTGAATCACCTGTTCTTTGTTTGGATTCTTTAATAAATGAAAAAACAGGTGTTCTTATATTAGATCAGTTAGATGCATTACGTTGGACCAGTTCACATTCATCAAATTCACTTGAAGTATGTAAAGATATTGTACGGGAAGTCATGGATTTAAGAAGAACAGGAAGACCTATATCAGTAGTTCTTAGCTGTCGGACTTTTGATTTAGAACACGATCAGGAAATAAAAAAATGGTTGGAAAACCAATATGGTATGCAGACTAAAAAAATCAAAGTTAATAACTTATCAGAAGATGCACTAAAAAATATTATAAAACAGACAGGTCATAACTACGATGAATTTTCCATTAAACAACGACAAATACTTACATCTGCAATACATTTGGCGTTATGGGTTACAATTACTAAAGATGGAACAACATCTAACTTTCAATCTGGTACACAATTAATGCGAGAATTTTGGAAAAATCGTTTTCAAGAATTGGACCAACGTAATATTAGCATTGATATTGTTGAAGAAGTTTTAGATATTCTTATTAATTACATGGAAGAAAATGGAAAAATATTTGCTCCAGAAATATTGATCTCCACTAAACAAAAAATTAGCACTGAATTGCAAACTCTTGGTCTTATTCGTATAGACAATAAGCAAGTTACTTTCTGTCATCAGAGTTATCTTGATTTTAGAATCGCAGATCGATTACTAAGGGAAATACATCAAAGAAAAGGAAGGATAAAAAATTGGTTAGGTGACAAAGAAAAACAGTCTTTATTTAGACGGGAGCAATTAAGACAAACATTATTATTACTTAGTGATGATTCTCCATCTGAATTTCTAAGCAATATCCAAGAACTACTTGAAAGTGATGAAATAAGATTTCACCTTAAACATTTGATATTAGAGGTTATTGGTCAGATTGAAAATCCTGTTCAGGGATTATGTGATTATTTACTAAATTTGTATCTTGATGATTATTGGAAAGATCATATTAAACAAACCGTATTTTTAGGACAACCGCAATATATCAAATTATTATTAGAAAAGGGATTAATAACTGCCGCATTAGATAGTGAAAGCGAGAAAATAATTAATTCCGCTCTTTGGTTGCTTCATTCCGTAAACAATAAAACACCTGATTCAATTGTGAAAGTACTTTCTCTGTATATAGAAAAAGGTGAAAATTGGCCACAAAGGGTGTTAAATGCTCTTTGCTGGAACCCAAAAGATGATTCAGAAGCCATGTTTGAGTTAAGGCTTCAATTGGCTCGAATGCAAAAAGTAACTGATTATTGTCTAAGAGGAGAGTTAGCCAAAACTCATCCTATGAGAGTAATTAAATTAATTGAAGCAATTATATCTACTTGGAATACGCCAAAATTGAAAGAGAATTCTCTTTCTAATAGAGGCAGGCAATCTCGACTTGAACAATGGGGAGCAGAAGATGTTCAAGCTTTTAAATTGATTGCTTCCAACCATGCACGAGATGCCTGGGCTCTTCTTATGCCGCATATTGAAAGATTATCAAATATTAAGTGTGATAAATATGATGAAAATTTGAATGATTGGACAGATCGTAATCACTATGTTTTAGGTAATGGGAGAGCACCTATCTCAAGAGGCATTGTAGAAATGCTTTGTGAGGCAGGGAAAAAGTTAGCTTCAGATGATCCAGAATATTTTTTAGAAAAGGTAAAGGAACATCAAAATAGTGATTCATATATTATACAAGAGATATTGATATATTCATATGCTTCATTACCGCCCAAATTTGCAGATGAAGCTATTAAATACCTTTTAGAAGATATTAATCGTTTGGATTTGGGTACTGGATATAGAGAACCAGAATGGATGCCAGCGGTAAGATTAATCCAATCCCAATCTCCGCATTGTTCTGAAGAAATATTTATTAAACTTGAATACATCTTAACTCATTATCATCCTTTGGAAGAGATAGAAACATTTAAATACTGTATTAAGGAAGGTTATTTAGCTACACAATTGGGAAAGGCTAAATACATTCTACTTCCTGCATTATGCGAAAAGCGTCGTTCAAGTGATACTAATGGTTTAATTGGTGTATTAAAGCGAAAATATGATAAGTACGATCAAGATTATTTTTTAAAAGGCGGGCGGTCAACAGGTGGATTTGTTAGCTCTCCATTAGTTCATGATAGATTAAGTAAACTAAGCGATAATACTTGGCTTGAAATAATAACTAACAAGAAAATTACTAATAACGGTTTTCATAGATGGAAACAAATTGGACCTGATCATGTTGCTGAAGCTTCTGTAAGAAATTTTGCAAATGATATTAGAGTAATTTCAAAACGCTTTCCAGTTCGATTTGCTAAATTAGCATTAAAATTTCCACAAGATATTGATCCTTCTTATATTTCTGCAATCCTTGATGGGATAAAAACAACAAAACCGCAAGATATTCCTGAAGAAGAAAAGTCATCATGGGAACCAGCTAAAATAGAGGTTATTGAAGCAATTCTTGAAAAATTTCCTTTAAGTAACGAGAACAACATCGCACAAAGTTTTTGCTGGTTAATAAGAGAAAGGGCAGAAGAGGACTGGTCAAATAGTGTAATAGATCGTCTTATTGATTATGCGATTAATCATCCTGATTTAGAAACTGGAAAATTAAATGTACTCTGTGATATATCAAGTGATGAAGCTACTATTGATGATTTAGAACAGAATGCAATAAATTGTGTTCGTGGAAATGCAGCATCAGCTATCGGTAAATTACTTTGGGAACATTCTGATTTTATAGATAAGCTTAAGCCGGCACTTGAACATTTGGTTGCCGATGAACATCCAGCAGTTCGTGTAGCGGCACTACAAGCTTGTATGTCTTTACTAAATACAGATAAAGATTTGGCCGTTAATCTATTTCAGCAAGCTTGTAAAGATGATTTACGTGTAGCATCTTGTCGTTATGCTGTATATTATTTTAATTCCTGTTTGAAAAGTCATACAGAACAACTGTCTCCCATTATTATTAATATGCTAAATTCAAAAAAAGAAAAAATTGCAGAAAAAGGGGCAGAAGAAGTGTGTGCCCAATGGTTATCTTTTGGTTTCTTTGTAAACGAAGTAAATATTTGTAAAAGTGGTTCAACTGCACAGCGAAAGGGGATTGCTCATATAGCTTCCATCTTTATATTAAAAGAACAATATACAGAGAAATGTAAAGAATTGCTTCTTTCATTATTTAATGATGAAGATTCTGAAGTAAGGCAAAAAGCACGAGAGACATTTTTTAATAAAGTTGATATATTAAATTTACCAGATATTCAACCGTTCATTTTGAGTTTTATCCAGAGTCAGGCATTTCGTGATGATCCAACAGGAATTCTATATACATTTGAATATTGTACTCAATCTTTGATAACTTTTGCTGATTCAGTATTTAAAATATGTGAGGAATTTGCCGGTCCTTTAGCAGAAATATCCAGAGATATTTCGCGAGGTATAGCACATGATGTAACAGAAATTACTACCTTACTTCTTCGTCTTTATGAACAGTCAAAGGAAAGTTGGCCTGATATTTCATCAAAGTGTTTGGATATGTGGGATATTCTATTTGAACATCGAATCGGTAACACAAGAGATTTGACTAAAGAAATTGAACAATAATTATTTATTAATAATCCATGAATAAAATATAATAATTAGTGACATTTGCCAATCAATAAACTCGAAATATACTTGAGAAATAAGATTTGAAATTTGAGATAATCATATTTAAGATTTGAGATTTGAAATCTCAGATTTGAGATAGTATGCTCATGATTTGAGATTTCAGATTTGAAATATGAGATTAAAGATAGCGGATATTGAATAACAGAATTTATTTTTTGAAAAGGAGCTTGCGATGAAGTATGAACGTTTCGAGGATCTACCGGTTTGGAAGTCGGCGATTGAGTTGGCCGTGCGTGTTTATAATCTTACGAAAGACAAATTCTTCAGTCAGCCGGGTGATCTTCGAGACCAGTTACGACGCTCGTCCCTTTCAGTTTCCAATAACATCGCGGAAGGATTCGAGAGAGGTTCAACTGCTGAGCTTCTTGCTTTTCTTTATATCTCACGAGGCTCCTGCGGCGAGACACGCTCAATGCTCATTTTCACGGAACATTTCAAGGAAGCCGCTCATCTGAAATCTGAAATTTCAAGTCTCAAATCTCTGGCCGAATCCTGCTCAAGACAGATACGGGGGTGGGCTGATAATCTCCAAAACAGCGATATAAAAGGGCAGCGTCACTTGAATGACCATGTTCGTGCTGTTTATGAGGGTAATAAGAGCAGAGAAGCTTTTGAAAAGCAGCTTGAGGAGACTTTGCGCACAGCAAGGCCGCATGACTACCAGAATCAGGAAGAATAAATATGAATGCTCCTATTTCAGAATTAAGATATAAAATTTCGGATATCAGATTTGAAATCTCAGATATCAGATTTCAAATTTCAGATATAGTATCTCAGATTTCCAATTTCAGATTGTTTTTATTCTAATCCGGGCTGCCAGAGGTAGAGAAACTGGCTTCCGCCGGATGATAGCCAGTCAGGCAAATCAATATTGATAAGCGGTTCAAGTCCGGCCGCACTGGCTGAAGCTGAACTGTAAGAATTTGGCGTATATAATGAAGGTCTGTGATAAATTACAACTTTCGCTTTATCAACATTCGCCAATTCTTTTGCCCATGCGATACCATCTTCCAGATAGCCTGTTTTATCAATCAGTTTTTCATCCAGAGCCTGTTTGGCGGTAAAAACTCTTCCATCTGTGAGTTCCTGGAGTTTTTGCTCACCGATTGACTTGCGGTTTTCTCGCACAATAGAAACAAACTGCTGGAACATTTCTTTGATAATCCCCTCCAGCACTTCTTTTTCCTGCTCGCTCAAATTGTGAAGGGGAGAACCTATATCTTTTAATTGACCGCTCTTGATTGCGACTGTTTTGACGCCGATTTTCTGCATGGTTCCTTCGATACTGAATGTCTGGAAAATCGTTCCGATATTACCGATAACACTGCTTGGCTGTGCGACAATTCCATCGCCGGCACAAGCAAGATAATACCCGCCGCTGCAAGCCATACCTGTTACGCAAACGACGACAGGCTTTTTGGTCTTGCGCTTAAACTCCTTCAGGCTATGATACATTATATCAGCGGCGACAACTGTGCCTCCGGGGGAATCCATACGAAGTACGATTGCTTTTACATCCGGGTCCTTTGCGGCTTTGTCTAACTTTTCGATAAATACGCTTACTGGATTTTCTCCTGCTTGCAGCAATCCGCTTTGACGTTCGTTTTCCATCGTTCCTTCGACGTCGATTATTGCAATCTTGTCGGTAATAAACCAGCCTTTGTCTTTCTGTACCCGACTTTCTTTGAGTTCCTTATCGGCGGGTATAAGCTCTATCTGAAAGGCTCCTGTATTGCAGCCGGTTAATACTATTATCAGTGTTAATAACTGCACAAACAACCACGTTTGACTCTTGACCATACTACATTCTCCTTAATAAAGTCTTAATTTATGAGTTTTGCAAAATTCAATTTATCATTGATGAGTCGATTTGTCATGTGTTTTTTATAAATATGTTGCGGGTATTATTTAAATCCGCAGGGTGATTATTTCTTTGACAATCCAAAGTACGGCCTATAAAAAACACGTAATCGTGCAGAAAATAATTTATTTTCAATAAGATGTAATATTTTTAGTTTTAAAGGCTTTTCAAACCATTTTATATCTCTGTTAGCACGATATATTTATTATATTTTAAATGAGATTCTTTGAATGCAGAGGAAGACCGGATTTTTGAGAAGGTTTAAGGCTGTTATTATTTAGAATTGTCATGAGATGTACTGCCTGGAAAAAGTTATTCCGGAATATTTGTAATGAAATATTCATAGAAGAACCGGGAAAATAAATATGGAAAGACGAATAGGAGTAAAAGGACGAAACAAGTCTGCATCATTTAGCAGCCCCCGGATTATGAGCTTATTAGGCTCATCGGTATTTGTGTTTTTCCTGTTTTTTGCTGCCATACTTCTGGCAATGCCAGCCTGGCATGGGTGGAAGTCCTATACACAAATTAAAATTATAGAACCGCATCTTAAACATATCATCAGTTTGGAAGGCACTTATTTATATCGTGATGAAGCTCTGACTGCGTCGCTTAATATGGCGGCGAAAACAGGCGATAATACATGGATTGACCGATATGAAAAACTTGATAAGAGGGTCAGACCTGTTATTGAGCAGAGCTGGGACATTCCTGAAAGCGGTACTATCGGCGAAGATGCCATTTTGACTGACCTGGCTTGTGATAAACTTTCCGAGCTTGAAGGCAGAATTCTCGATTTGATAAAATATGGCAGCCATGCACAAGCTGATATTATACTTAAAAATCCGGCATATGAAGACCAAAAGCAGGCTTATAACCGGGGCATGAAAAGTTTCGTCATAAACGTTCGTAAAACTCTCGAAGAGCGCAGTAAAAAAGAATGGAAAGATGTCCAAAAAGCTATAATCGCAATTATTATCTTTATGCCATTAATTGTCATGTCCTGGCTTGTTCTGAATAAAACCGGAAAATATCTCTGCAAGCGGGCAGAAGCAAAGCTTAATAACGGCGTTTTCGGCAAACAATGGCAGGAAACATTCAATGCTATTACAGACGGTATCTGCATTCTCGGCAGTGAGGGCGGCAAAATCCTTGAATGCAACAAGGCAATGGCAAAACTATTAAAGAAATCCCATAATGAAATAATAGGGCACAACTGCTGCGAACTTCTTCACGGTTCTAAAGAACCTGTTAAAAAATGTCCTTTTACTCGCATGATGATGACCGGTCGAAGCGAAGAATCAGACCTGCAGATCGGTGATAAATGGGTAAATATTAAGGTGGAACCCCTGATTGATGACAAAGGCAATCTGACCGGCGCGGTTCATATTCTCTCCGATATTACAAAGCACAGGAATACGCACAGGGCTTTGAGGGAATCTGACAATAAGTTCAGGCTTGCTTTCGCAAATGCGCAGGATGCCATTGTGTGGATTGACGCTGACACGGGCAATATTACGAACTGCAACAGGGCGTTCGAAGAGCTGTTCGGGAAAAAGAAAAAGGAAGTTGCAGGACAGCATTACACACTTCTTTATCCGGAAGACAAAAAAGATACTTATGGAAATTTAATAACCAACTCCGGCAAAGACATGAACAATATTATTGAAGCCGAAATGATAACCGGCATCAATCAATTAAAAAATGTCACCATAGCGGCTTCGGCAATGCAGGTGGAAGAAAACGAAATAGTACAGTGGATAATCCGTGACATTACCGAAAGCAAGAAAGCAATTAAAGAAGCCGAAACGCTTGCCAGATTTCCCGGTGAAGACCCGAATCCGGTTTTAAGAATATCAACAGACAGTAAAATATTGTACGCTAATGACTCCAGCGCGCCGGTTCTGGAAACATGGAAAACAGAAGCGGGTCAGAATATGCCTGAGCCATGGTGCGGCAGGATAAAGGAAGTTTACAATTCCGGAGAAGGCGCGACATTCGAACTGAACTGCGATGACGGCCATATTTTCATTCTGACACTCCAGCCAATAACAGGAGCAGGCTATGTGAATGCCTACGGCCTTGATATAACAAATCATAAAAAAGCCGAGAAGGAAAAAATGGAACTGGAGCTTCAGCTTAGCCAGAAACAGAAGATGGAAGCTATCGGGACACTGGCAGGCGGCATTGCGCATGATTTTAACAACATTCTCTCGGCGCTGCAGGGCTACACAGAGCTGTCACTCGATGATATGCCAGAAGACAATCCGGTTCACGAAAATCTCGAACAGATTCTGACCTGCACAAACCGTGCGACAAAGCTGGTAAAACAGATTCTGACTTTCAGCCGCAAGAACGAACAGGAGCAGGAAAAACAGCCTGTCCAGATAAGCTCCATTATTAAAGAGGTTCTTGGTATGCTTCGTTCATCTCTGCCGACCACAATCAGGATTTGCAGAAAGATAAATGCCGAGACAAGTAAAGTACTGGCGAATCCCACACAAATTCACCAGGTGCTTCTAAATTTGTGTACAAACGCCTCGCACGCCATGGGACAAACGCCCGGTACGCTGGAAGTAAGTCTCGATGATGTGCATTTCGAGTCACAGACAAGAATTGCGGATGAGCATCTTGCCGAAGGCTCTTATGTCAGGCTTAGCGTAAGCGATACAGGCTGCGGCATGACTCCTGAAATTATGAAGCGGATATTTGAGCCGTTCTTCACTACGAAAAAAACGAATGAAGGAACAGGGCTGGGACTGCCTGTTGTGCATGGAATCGTTAAAAGTCACGGCGGTGCGATAGATGTCACAAGTACGCCGGGACAGGGCACTACATTCGATATTTACCTGCCGAAAATCGAAAGTGATGGTTCGCAGGAATCTCAGCCGGCGGAACCGAAAAACAGGGAAAAGAAGGTTGTGCTGCTCGTGGATGACGAGGAGATGATTGTGAATGTAACAGGGCAAATACTCGAAAGGCTCGGTTATGCTGTTGTAGCAAGGACGAACAGTTTGGACGCTCTGGAGTTATTCCAGGAAAAACCCGATGAATTCGATCTTGTTATTACCGACCAGGTAATGCCGAATATAACCGGCACGGAACTTGCCGGTGAGATATTTGCTGTCAGAAAAGATATGCCTGTTATTCTCTGCTCAGGTTTTCCTGAACGAATTTGCCACGAGGAGCTTGTAAGAATCGGAATAAAACATTTTATGATGAAGCCTGTAAGCAGACAGGAACTGACTGAAATTGTGCAGGAAATATTTAATAACGAAAACATTTCAGTATAATATCCTGATGCCTGACATAAACTATTTATGAACATCCATATCAGCGATAATAATATTTTTCACACAAATATTTGTGAGCGATTGGTTTATTTGAGTCAATCTTTGCCGGATAATCCTGAATTTTTTTATATCGCTTATTGATGGGGCTGACTGAAGTAATAAATGCATGTTTTCGGCTACACAAGGATATGCTGCGGCGAACCTTATGAGAAAAGCCCTAAGTTTGAGACAAAAATTCCTTGATTTAAAGTCAATAAAAAACTATTATATAAGTTAGCTGAAGACATTATTCTATATACTTATACTCATATATTATAAAGATAAGTTATAAAATGTTGTGAAATCGAGAATAAGGAAGGAGTAACAATGGATAAGAGAAGGGGATTTACACTTATCGAACTTTTGGTGGTAATTGCCATTATTGCGCTATTAATGGGTGTATTAATGCCCGCGTTAGCCCGTGTTCGCAAACAGGCCAGAGCCGTTGCGTGCCAGGCCCTGCTTAAGCAATGGGGAGCAATATGGACAATGTTCTGTGATGAGAATAACGGCTATTTCAGTAATGGACAGGCAACGTGGACTCGTGGTCAATGGGTGGTTGAACTGCGATCTCAGTACCAGACAAAAACAGAAATTCTCATATGTCCCTCGGCTACTAAACGTCTTCCCGGCGGTGATGTCTGGGGAGGCCCGCATAATACGTATGCGATGCCTATAAATCCAACTGATGATGTCTGGAGCGAGGGTGGAGAAGAGCCAAGCTTTGGTGTAAATACATGGATATATAATCAACCCGGTGGAGGTGCTAACTACTGGAAAACCAAGGATTCACCCGGAGCGTCCAATATCCCTGTTTTCGCAGATACGATGTGGAGGGGAGGCGGTCCTACTCCCGAAGGCACAGCAGGTGAACCGCCCCAGGAAAACGGCCAATGGATTGATGTGAGCCATGAAATGATGCACTTTTGCATAGACCGGCACTCGGGCGGAATAAATATGATTTTTATGGATTGGCATGTGGAAAAAGTCGATCTTAAGAGATTATGGACTTTGAAATGGCATAGGACCTTTAATACACATGGCAAATGGACACAACCCAATGCCCCTTGGCCTGCATGGATGAATAACCTGCCCGAATAAAAAAAAATGGTTCAGAGCTTGTTTTAACATCTTTTCATTATAGACTGTCATCCATGAAATTCAAAAACAAGGTATTTTGCTGGTACAGTACTTGGATTTTCCATTCCTTGAGGTTTTTAGCGGCGTAAAAAATTACACCATATGGTTCTATTTCTTTATCAAGCGTTTTTATCTTCCCGCTAAGAACAATAATAGCGACATCATAGACATCAGAATGTGGTAAAAAATACGCCTGACAGGACTCGAACCTGAAACCTTCGGTTCCGTAGACCGACGCTCTATCCAATTGAGCTACAGGCGCTTATTTCAATTTTTCGTAGTATAACAGTTTGGGATTTTATCTGTCAATCCTAATTATCAGTATTAAAGCTCAAAGTAAATTATTTGGGAAGAATTTCACTTATTCAAATTAACCGGTTTTGGAAATGTACGTGAAAAAAATCATTCATATTTCATCGAGCATTTTCAGGCAGAATCTATCGGTCATTCCTGCGATGTAATCGCAGACGGTACGCTCAAGTCCGTACTCGGCGATAAATCGCCTGAAATAGCCGGGCATAAGTTCCGGCGAGCCGCACAGCTTGTCGAACAGCCGGGTCAGCCAGTTTTGCACTTTGTCTGTAGTTTGAATTATGGTTTGGTGCATGTAAAAATTTTGAAGCAGGAACGACTCAAGCTCGGCAAGCCGGGCATTGCTTTCGTCCGAGAGAACGATGAGGTTTTTTGGGGAATTATAAACTCCGTTGAGATTTGTAATATCAGCTTGTTTCAGCTTGCTTTTGCTTTCTTGGAGGCAATCGCTGACTAAAAAATCAAGAATGGATTTTGCTGTTCTCATCCGCCGGATAGTTCTATCCTGAATAGCTGATGCATTTATCCGGATTTCAGCCTGGCGCACGATATTTATATTGAGCTGCTCGGTTTTAATAATGCCTGCTCTCAGGCCGTCTTCGAGGTCGTGACAATTATATGCAATTCGGTCGGCAAGGTCGGCAATCTGGCCTTCGAGAGAACAGTTTGCTTCCTTAAAATCGCTGCCTTTCGGATTATCAAAGGGACTTTGATGTTTTGCCAGGCCGAGCCTTGTTTCGTACATAAGGTTCAATCCCACGAAATCAGGATATGGATGTTCGAGCAAATCGACTATTCGTAAAGCCTGGCTATTATGCTCGAAGCCGCCGAACGGTTCCATAAGCTTATTGAGCGTTCTTTCACCGGCATGTCCGAATGGTGAATGTCCGATGTCGTGTGCGAGGCAAATTGCTTCTGTCAGAGCTTCGTTGAGCTGAAGTTCTTTGGCGATGGTTCTGCCTATTTGAGCAACTTCGATACTGTGCGTAAGGCGCGTTCGATAGTAATCATCCAGTCCCGGCGTGAAAACCTGCGATTTGCCTTCGAGCCTGCGGAAGGCAGAGCAGTGTATTATCCTGTCGCGGTCGCGCTCGAAATCCGAACGATAAGAATGAGGCTTTTCAGGAAAACTTCTTCCTTTCGTGTTTTTATCTGTAACTGCACAATTGGTAAGGTTGTCTGGCATAGTTCATTTTCATTTTTATAAACAGGGGAGTTTGTTTTCGCTGCTGACTTTTTTGAGTAATTCAAGCAGTTCTGTCAGACTCTGGCTGATAATTTTTGCATCGCCGCACACGCTCATAAAATTCGTATCGCCGTTCCATCTTGGCACGACATGGATATGCATATGATCGGGCAGACCTGCACCGGCGCATCGGCTGAAGTTCATTCCGACATTAAAGCCGTGCGGCTTGACAGCGAGTGACAGCGCTTTCTGTGATTCTCTGGTAACTTTAATCATATCCAGTAATTCGTCGTCATTTGCCTGGCTGAGGTCCGGAATGTGTCTGGCAGGCGCTATAAGCAGGTGGCCGTTATTGTAGGGAAAACGATTCAGTATTACTATGCTTTTTCCTGTTCGCCACAGAACGAAATTTTCATCGTCATCCTGCGGATGTGCGAGATTACGGCAGATGAAACATTCGTTCTTTTCGGGTGTCTCGGAGCTGTTTTCTTTCCCGGATTTTTTGTCTGTACCAAGGCCAAGAATGTAATTCATTCGCCACGGCGCCCAAAGATTATTTTGTTTGGCCATTTATGATTCTTTCTTTTTAAGCTGGTTAATATTTTATTCTTCGATAAGTGTCATGGAAATTGTTTGTTTTATATTTATAACAGGTTTTACGCTTATACCGATTGGTACGGACGCCTGAATAGCCACGTTATATTGCTGGTTATATTCCTCGATTTGGCCAGAGTCAATGTTAAAAAGTTCCTGTCCCCGGCCTGTCAGGTCGAGGAGTTTATATCCTCTGAGCAGACCGAAAGTACCTCTCATCTGGAAACTGCCTGTATAAGGGACCGGCCAGCTTTGCGGAACAGAATCAGATTTGCTGTACCTGCTGCTGATAACAGCAATATTCGCATTGCCGACAGGCCGGATTTCGTCGAGCGAGTAAGTGACATCACGTGCCAGTCTGCTGACCATAGGGGTTGGAACAGATAATTTCGATGTCCAGTTTTGCTCTATGCCGACTCTCTTTGATGCATTTGGAATACTCGCAATGGAATCCCACATAAACCACTGGGCGGCTGTGAAATCGCCAATCATATCAGGCTCTTTAATCCTGTTTTTACCTGTACCGTTATTGAATGCTTTCTCTCCTGTTTGCCTGATTAGTTCTCTTAATTGGGAATAGTCATATATTTTTCCTGAAGAATCAATGGTAAATGTGTAACTTTTTCCTGCAAAATATTCCGCCGCATCTTTCTGTGCGCCTTCGCTTCTTCTTACTTGTGCGTTCTGACATACAGTCTTGATAGTTGTGAGGCCGTTGGAATCAATTTCAATTGGAGTGTATGTCATAATCAAATCCAGTTTTTCCATGGATTTATTCAGGATAGAATCCTTATTTTCATCTTTAATTGCCGCAGGATTCCAATCGACAATTATTTCTCTTTCAGATACAAAACTGTATTTTAATGTTTTACCTTCCTGGAAATTCACTGTTAAAAGCGCTTTTCCTGTCTCGGCAGGCTTTATAGCAGCTTTATTCCCGCATCCTGCGGCAAAACTGATAGTAAATAGCACTGCTGTTGATAATATCCTGTTCAACTTAAAATTCCTGTACTATGCTTAAAGTATGCAATTTACAGATTATCACTTTATCTTTTCGATATCGTATGACTGGATTGCTGTCATATTTAATACGCTTGGAGGTCCTGACTGCCCGGAATTGGGTGGAACAATGAGCCATTCACTTTTCAGGTTTTCCTGATATTTCAATAGTGTTCCATTGGTTATGTCTATTTTCATTTGGCCAGTATATGTTTGCCTGATGTCTGTCATAGGCAGGGCAGCAGGTCTGCGACCCTCGGATTCTTTTATACCCGCGACAGAAGGTATAGCGCTCATATCGATAACAGCATATATGCCGGTGTCAGATTTCTCAGTTTTTGACAGTTTATAAGTTCTTTCATATGCTTTTTGACCCATTAAGCCGAAATCGAAGCTTGTTACCTTGCTCCATGTATCATTTATTTTTAATTCATTATTGTTCGCATCAGGCAGGGGAATAGAATGATGCCTCTCGATAGTTTTGTCCGAAAGCAATCTGGCTGCCGGTTCGTTGTTGGATGGAATGCTCTTGATTGCCGTTCGTGCATTATTTACATCGATAATTTTTGCAACCTTCCCTGAAGGTGTGACTTCGATAGTATAACTTTGCCCGATTAATGCGGCTAAAGCATTGTTTGGATTTTTGTCTTTTGTACTGTTAAAATCCAAAACGGCCTTATCCCGAACCTCCGCAAAATATTTTAATTCCTTAATAGTAATTTTTTCAACTGCATTGCCTTTTGAATCGGTACTTTGTATTTGTTTGTCAAATAATATTTCGATTTTGTCGGTGGTCTGGCCTCCCTGTAATATATCTGCATTTTCAGGTTTAAGTCCTTCTATCGAAACTTTCCTTTGGGATACAGTTTGCAGTCTGTAACTTTCGGATTGGCCCGATGTATGCTTTAAGGCAAGTTTAACAGGCGATGTAATGCTTCCTGAAGCGAGTTGAAACAGGCTTATAAATATAAACGCCGCTAAGCAATATGATTTATATTTTTTCATATTTCATTCTCCAAATAAGATTATAAATATATCAAGATAATAATTGTACATTCTATATATATAAAGACAAACGATTTTTCTTTAATTCTCCTGGAAAAGAAGCTACAATAAGCATTTAAGAGAAATTTAATATATGTATAGTACTCTGTAACGCTTATTATGATGGCTTGTCATGCTGAGCCTCCGGCGAAGCATCTGGTTATCGTTGCCCAGATTCTTCGTTGTACTCAGAATGACAGCCTGCGATTAATAAGTTATAGAGCACGAGTTTTAATTTTGCAGAATCTTTATAAATTTAATATTGATTTGGAGAACATATTATGAACAGTGATACAGTTAAGAAGGGTTTTCAACGAGCTCCGCACCGTGCTCTCATGCGTGCAACGGGTTTAAGCGAGGCTGATATTAAAAAGCCGCTGATTGCCATTGCCAACAGCTTCTGTGAAGTTGTGCCGGGGCATGTTCATTTGAATAAAGTTGCCCAGGTTGTAAAACAGGCGGTTCGTGATGCAGGCGGAACTCCTTTTGAATTTAATACGATAGCCGTATGTGACGGTATTGCTATGGGACATACCGGCATGAAATATTCTCTTGCCTCTCGTGAGATTGTGGCTGATTCTGTCGAAACAATGCTTCGTGCCCATTGCTTTGACGGCCTTATTTGTATCCCGAACTGTGATAAAATTGTGCCGGGAATGCTGATGGCTTCAGTCAGGGTAAATATCCCGACTATTTTCGTATCCGGCGGACCCATGGCTGCGGGGAAAACCAAAGACGGCAGGGTGGTTGACCTGATTAGTATTTTTGAAGGTGTCGCGGAATTCAATGCAGGCAAAATCGACGAAGACGAGTTGAAGCAGCTCGAATGTTCTGGTTGTCCTTCTGAGGGAAGCTGCTCCGGTATGTTCACTGCCAATTCGATGAATTGTCTCTGTGAGGCTATCGGCATGGCTCTGCCGGGAAATGGAACGATTCTTGCGATTGATCCGAAACGTCAGAATTTATACAAAGCCGCCGGCAGGCAGATTATGACCCTGATAAAGAAGGACATTAAGCCGCTCGATATTATAAATAAAAAGTCACTGGATAACGCTCTTATTCTTGATATGGCTATGGGCGGCTCGACTAATACAGTTCTGCACAGCCTGGCAATTGCGAATGAAGCCGGAATCAAATACGACCTTAACCGCATTAATTCGATTTCAGCGAAATGCCCGAACATATGTAAAGTGTCTCCATCGAGCAAATATCATGTCGAAGATGTTGACGCGGCGGGCGGTATCAGCGCGATTTTGAAAGAAATAAGCAAAATCCCGAATCTGCTCAACACAGATTGTTTGACAGTTACCGGTAAAACGCTCGGTAAGAATATTGCCGCAGCTAAAATCAAAAATCAAGAAGTGATTCATTCGCTCAGGAATGTATATTCCAAAACAGGCGGCCTGTCGATTCTCACAGGCAATCTGGCGCCGAAGGGCGGCGTGATTAAAACCGCAGGTGTCGCTCCGAAGATGCTTACTCATACAGGACCGGCTGTTATTTTCAATAGTCAGGAAGAAGCCTGCGATGGAATCCTCGCCGGAAAAGTCAAGGCGGGTGACGTAGTCGTGATTCGCTGCGAAGGTCCCAAAGGCGGCCCGGGAATGCAGGAAATGCTCAGCCCGACAAGCTATATCATGGGCGCCGGGCTTGGCGAATCGGTTGCACTCATTACTGACGGCAGATTCTCCGGCGGAACAAGGGGTGCATGTATCGGCCATATAAGTCCCGAAGCAGCGGTTGGCGGCCCGATTGGCCTATTGAAAAACGGCGATATCATCGAAATTGATATTCCGAAAAACAGTATCAAAGTTAAGCTCTCGAATAAGGTTTTGGCACAGCGCAAAAAAGCATGGAAATCACCGAAGCCCAGAATTACAAATGGGTGCCTCGCGAAATACGCCTCCATGGCAACCAGCGCCGATACCGGTGCGGTTTTAAAGTGGTAAATTTCTTATTGCATATATGATTTGAAGATAACTGAGTTTGTTTCCTTGCGATGACAAAACAAAAATTAGCCTTGAATAATTTCGAAGTTGTGCATTGAGCCGAGGATGTTATCAGCAAGTGTCAGGAAGGGCAGGTCATTGGGATTATGGCCGAGCAGTTCACTTCCTATGGTATCGACTGCTACCGGGTCGAAGCTTGCTAATATGAGTCCGATATTTTTGGGTCTGCCGGAGAGGTGCATTCCAGTCAGAGCGACAGAGGCATCGACTATCGACAGGTCTGGTTTTTTGTACAGGCATACATCCACGACTGATTTATCAGTAGAGGGGCTGTGGAGTTTTGATTTGTTCCAGCCGCCTGAGTAGAATTTCCCCGGTGCGATTCCGAACATGTTCTTCATCGCGATAGTTGTCTCTGTAAAGCTGTGGTCTTTCAGGACAGGCAGTGAGATAACATACGCATCCTGAACGATTTTTGGCATGTGGAAGCGTTTCAACTGGAATGCGTTTTTATTTTCGAGCGTGACGGTTTCAGCATCGTTGAAATCGATAAGCTCAATGCCGTATTTTTTCGCAAGTTTAGTATAGCCGAGCTGTTCATACACATCGGCAGTTGTACCTGAGCCGCACCCTTCGCCTATCGCGATGGTCGCTTTTGTATGGGCTTTACAGTACTGATATACGGCTTCTGCCGCTTTGACATCAGTCGTAACAGGAGGCGGCGATGCAAGCGTAAGGTTCGGCTTGATAATGATAAGCCTATCCTGCGGCAGATTATCACCCGCTCCAATCAAATCCAGAGCTTTCGCGATACTGCTTTTATAATCAACAAATTTTACCTGTGCAACTTTACTCATAATTTCCGATAATACATGAATATTTTATATATTTCAAGATGAACAATTTTATTCATAGCTTATATGAACAAAAATTTCCCTAATCAGGTATTGACTATATTAAATTTTTCTGTAATCATATATGATTCTAAAATTATAAGCTAAGAAGTGATAAGAAGATAAGATAGAAAAGAATTTGGATTCCTGCTTTTGCGGGAATGACAGTTGTTTGGAGATTGACATGATAGAAGTCAAAGAGCTTAGGCGCAGTTTCGGGCCGGTAACAGCAGTTGACGGAATTTCATTCAGCGTCGGCAAGGGCGAAGTATTAGGCCTGCTCGGTCCGAACGGAGCCGGTAAGACGACTGCGATGAGAATATTGGCTTGTTTCCTTCAGCCGGACAGCGGAACGGCGACTGTTTGCGGGCATGATATTTTGAAAAATCCCATCGAAGTAAGAAAGTCGATAGGCTATTTAGCGGAAAATGTACCATTGTATAACGAAATGACGGTCGGCTCGTTTTTGAATTTTATTTGCGATGTCAGGGAAATAAAAGGCTCCGAACGCAGGCAGACGCTCGACAGAGTCATTCCGCTTTGCTCGATTGAATCGGTTTACCATCAGACGATTGAGACATTATCGAAGGGGTATAAAAGACGTGTGGGACTGGCGCAGACGCTGCTCCATGACCCTGATGTGCTGATTCTCGATGAGCCGACGGATGGTCTTGACCCGAACCAAAAATATGGCGTAAGAAAACTTATTAATAATATGGCAAAGAATAAGTGCATTATCATCTCTACCCATATTCTCGAAGAGGTCGAAGCTATATGCTCGAGAACGATAATTGTAGCTAAGGGACGGATATTGGCGGATTCGACGCCCGCGGCGCTGAAGGAACAGTATAAGTGCGGCCTCGATGTCGTTTTTCGTAAAATTACACAAGCGAAAAGTGCTTAGTTTGTTTGGGTGGACATAGGAGTTTATAAATGAATAGTTTTTTAGCAGTATTTAAGAGAGAGTTGAAGAGTTATTTTTCCACTCCGCTTGCATATGTGTTCCTGGTGATTTTTCTTTTCTTTTCAGGTTATCTCACATTCCGAGATGGCTTTTATACAGTTCGCCAGGCGGATATGAATGCGTTCTTTGTAAATCTGCCGCTGCTTTTTGTTTTTATGGTTCCATCGACAGCGATGCGTTTATGGGCTGAAGAGCGAAAGGGCGGTACGATTGAACTGCTTTTTACTTTGCCGGTAACGATAACGCAGGCAGTTTTAAGCAAGTTCTTTGCGGCGTGGCTGTTTTTGGGAATCGCGCTGGCTCTGACTTTCCCGATGGTTATTACAGTAGCTTATCTCGGTGAGCCTGATGCAGGATTAATTTTTACCGGCTACCTCGGAAGCTTTTTAATGGCGGGCGGATTTCTTGCAATAGGCTGTTTCTTTTCTGCGGTGAGCAAAAATCAGGTAATCAGCTTTGTGCTTTCGGTTGTTGCCTGTGCAGTGTTCGTATATGCAGGAATGCCGACAACACTGAATTATTTCGGGAGTTTCCTGCCGATGGGATTAGTTTCGGCGATAGAGAATATGAGTTTGATGACGCACTTCGAATCATTGCAAAAGGGAGTGATAAAATTCTCGGATATTTCGTATTTTGTCTTTCTGATTGCAGGATGGATTTACGCATGTGGTATTATTTTAGATGAAAGGAAGGCCAAATAATGAACCGGATG
>JAFGEF010000103.1 GCA_016931715.1 Sedimentisphaerales bacterium | reverse complement strand
GTTCGGTATGAGTTCACCATCCCCATCCTGAAAAAAATCAGGATGAGGATGCCACCCATTATCTCAGGAAGCTAAGTTTCTTTCGCATACATCCTGAAAATCCGTTGAGGTGCTCGCAATAACAATCTTTCTCTGTATTCACGGTGTGCACTGTGGTGGGATTAGTGATTTGCAAAGGATGCAAATTTATTTGCAGGGCAGGTGAATGCTCACTGTAGTTCCTTTGCCCAATTCACTTGCGATGCTTAAAGAGCCTTTATTGAGTTGTATGAGTCTTGCAGCGTAGGCAAGTCCCATTCCCCGTTTTCTTCCGGCGGGCTTTGCGGAGAAGAACGGCTGAGTTGCTTTTTTCAGTGTCTCGCTGTTCATGCCGCAGCCATGGTCCTCGATGGCTAATTTTACGAAGTCTTCCGACTCGTCAGGCTGGGCTGTTATCTTTACTGCACCGCTAATCTGGCCGTAAGATTCGATTGCATTACAAATTATATTTGCTATCGCAGAAACAATCTGTGCGGAATCGATGAAAACATTTTTTACATTTTCGGCTTCAGCAACTTCGGAATTAATGGTTTCCGTTTTTGTTTTGCGGCCTGCCAACTGGAGAGCTTCTTCGATAATTTGAGAAACGCTCGTACCTGAAGGTCTCGGCTGAGGCGGCTCGGCGAAGCTCATCAAATCCTCAATTATTTCCGATGCTTCGTTTGCATTGTCCTGAATCTGCTGGAGTATTTGTTTTTTACTCTGGTTCTGCTCGGCTTCTGCGAGAAGCTGCGCACGTCCGGAAATTACGGCAAGAGGATTGTTCAATTCGTGCGCCGCTCCGGCTGCAAGCTCCGCAAGCGCGTTCAGAGAATAACCAAGATGAAATTCCTCCGGTTCATCATGTTTTTCCATCTGCTCAGGCAATACCTGCTTTTCCTGTACCATAGTGTTGACTATTTTTGCGAATCGCTCGGAGAAATTCATCTCTTTGCGTCTGTCGATAGCCGCGGCTAAAACAATACCGGCTATTTTTGCGGATGTTTTAAATTGCTCCTCGAACAAAGATAAATCAGAAGGATAATTAAGCTCGAACGCAATTACGCCGATTGTTTTTGTTCCGAAAAGCAGGGGGGCAAGCTTTGTTCTGCTCGCATCAAAATCCGTATCAAGCTGCTCCAGAAGCCAGGTGAGACTATCATTAGCGTTGATAATAGCAAAGTCACCTGCAATATTTTTGGGAATAACGGGGCTGTCGGCGGGTGTATTTAACAGAACGACTTCGCTTTGTGAAAGACCTCCGACAATTACAGCTTCGAGAGTTTGCGAACCGGCGGGGGGCAGCAGGTACAGGCAAACCTTGCCTGTCTGGTAAAATTTCTGCCAGCGTGTCGCGAAATTATCCGCAATATCGATAGCGGAAGCGCCCGCTTTTACGCTTAGCAGAAAATCTCTTACGAAATTGAAGTGACCTGATGCGCTTTGAAGTTTGCGAATCTCACCGGACAGCTCGAAGTCCCTTTTTGAAAACTGAACTGTTGCAGCCTGAGTTGCCTCGAAATATTTTTGCATGGCGTCCTGGGAATCAAGACCGAGAAGTGTGATTTTTTTGTTTATCTCGTCACGCACTTTCTGGTGTATTTGTTTGAGCTGCTCTGTATCAATTCCAAACTCGGCGGCTAAAGTTTCGGCAGGTTCGGGGAAATCAAAACTTCCTGAACTGCCAATTGCGGACTGACGGGCAAGAGAATCTGCAAGTTGAACAACCGCCGCAATTCTTGTTTCAGGCATTTCGCGTAAAATTGTCTCGGTCATGCTGTGATGAAGCCAGATTGAAAGGGTAATCAAATCGGGCAACTGCCATTTTTCCGCCAGGCGTTTGCCAATCAAAGTATGCTCTATGCCGATGTGTTTGTGTTCGATTGTGCGGCAGCTTGCTTTTTCTGTTCGTGCCTGCTCGGAAATACGATAGAAACTTCTCGGCATTGTCTCGATGAGAGCTGATTTTCCGATATCGTGCAATAAACCGGCGAAGTAAGCCAGTTGCCCATCCATTTGGGGTGACGCAAAATCAGCGATAGCTTTGGCATAACATGCAGCAGCGAGACTGTGCTTGAGCAGCCCTTTTCTGTCCGGAGTCTGCTCTGCATTATCAGAAACAGGCGTTACTTTCAGCGAAAAAACAGCGTCTCGAACCTCGTTTGCAGGCAGTTTATCCATAGCGTTGCTGATAGAGAATCTCCTGTCGGGCATGCTCACGCCCCGGCTGCTTATTAAATTGAGAATACAGATTGTAAGCGCAGGATCAGATTCGACAATATCAGATATTGTCGAAGGCTGGAACTGTGTTTTTGTGAGTTTTGGTATATATTGAGCCGCAATACACGGCAGGGTTGAAAGACATTCAAGCCGACTTACAGCCAGCTCCACCTGCCGGGTGGAAATTGCAGCATTGGGTACATTTTCCGACATACAGCCGTCTCAGTCTATTCTTTTCATCAATTGTTGCCAGCTTATACTCAATTCAGGATATATTGAATTTTCTACTTCATCATAAGCACTTCAGTGATTTTACCTGTCAGTTCAGTTACATCAAACGGCTTTCTAATAAAACCCTCTGCTCCTGATTTTAGAAGCTGTGCAATTTCGTCCTGTTTAACTACGCCGCTGACAATAATTATTTTTATATTCTCAAATTCAGGATTGCTTTTTATTGCCTGGCAGACGATATTTCCATTTACATCCGGCAGCATATAATCGAGCAGGATTAATTCAGGTCTGAACTTCTCAGTCGCCATTCCGGCCTCATATCCGCTTGAAGCAGTCTTTGTTTCAAACCTGCCATCCCTTTCGAGAACATCGACAATCAGTTCGACAATTTCCGCATCGTCATCGACAATCAGGACTTTTCTTTTTCCCGATTCGATTGCGTCCAGCGGAATTTTGTTGTCTTTCATGAATTTGACGAGACTCTGTCGGGGAATTCTTCTGAATCTCGAACCTGGTACGCGGAATCCTTCCAGTCTCCCGGCGTCAAAGCAGCGGATAATTGTTTGCTGACTGACCCGGCAGATTTCCGCAGCTTCGCCGGTTGTATATAAATCCTTCATCTTATCCAATCCTTTTCATTAACCAATTCCTTTTGATAAACCCCCTAACCAAGTTACCTTTTTGCCCTAATTTAACTAATAAAGTCTGATATTGTCAAGAATAAAAAGTCCGGATATAGAATTTTGTTAAAATAAATGCAAATATTTTGTTTTAATTGAGTTTCCGGACAAAACTTAGGATATGAGAAAGTTTGTAAAATTTTAAAAAGCAAAAATAATTTTTCTATTTTAACAATTTGTGTGTGAGATTCGTAAGGCAAAAACTAATTATTGTGAAAGAAAATTCATGCTGATATTAATGATGGGATTTAGCGATATGAAAAAATGGCAGTTAAAAAAGATATTTGTTTCGAAATCGACACTTTTTCCGCTACAAGAATTATTTACGCCGCAGACATCGCGGCCATGCACACACGGGCTTTCCGCCCGTGTGTCACGAATATCTATTTGATGAATATCTTGGATTTAAGGAGATAAATCCCCCTCCTGATAAAGGTTAATTGCCAATTTTTCAGGAAATTTACCGAAAATACTATTCTGATTTTTTCTCTTCGGGTGTTTCCTGCTTTTCGGGAACTACGACAACGTTGACGCTTGCAGTAATGTTTTCGTCAAATCTAAGTTTTATCTTGTGCGAACCCACTTCCTTTATATGCTCATGCAAGGAAACAACTTCGTCTGCAACGGTAAAACCCTGCTCCCGCAGATTCGCGGCAATCAGTTTATTTGTAATTGAGCCGAACAAATGTCCCTGCTCATTCGCTTTTGCGGCGATAACAGCCTCGGCGCCGTCAACTGCTTTTGCAGCTTCTTCGAGTCTTTTCTTCTCTTTGATTCTCTGCTCGGCACGTTTTGACTTTTCCTCGGCAAGCGACCTTATATTGTTATCACTAACAGTAGTTGCAAGCCCCTGGGGAATTAAATAATTTCGTGCATATCCATTGTTGACTTCAACAATATCTCCGAACCAACCAAGTTTTTGAATATCTTCACAAAGCAAAACCTTCATTGCATTATCCTTTCCGGTTTTCAATTATAGCAGGCTTGTTCTTATAACAAACCTGTTAAATACATTAGTAAAAGCAGTTTATGCGGTATAGGGCAATAAAGCCATATATCTTGCACGTTTAATCGCGTTTTTCGCTTTTCTCTGGCAGCCTGCACAGTTACCGCTGCGTTTTCGCGAATATATTTTGCCGCGATTAGTTAATAGTTTTTGCAGCGTTCCGATGTCTTTGTAATCAATATAGTTTATGCCTCTTCTGCAAAAGCGGCATTGCGTCTGCTCTCTGGTTCCTACAAACCCTGCTTTTTTTCTGTCATTCTCTTTTTTAATCATATTCTTCCAGTCTATTTTTAGTTCAAAACGTTATAAAAAATACACTTTATATTTGCCAATAATCACACGCGTAACAGCGGCAATCCTTACAATTTCTTAAAATGGTATATCATCATCATTAACCGGATGACTTTCATCAGGAGCAGTATTTACAGTTTGCTGGTCTCCGCCTGGCGCTCCGGTTCCCGGCATAAACTGTACAGTTTCAACGGTTACCCTGTGCCTGCTTCTTTTAGTTCCATCCTGTGCGGTCCATGAATCAAATGTAAGTCTTCCTTCGATAAAGGCCATTCTGCCCTTGCTGAGGTATTTATTGATATTTTCTGCCTGACGACCAAACGCCCGGCAGTCAACAAAGCATGTTTCTTCCCGCTGGGAACCGTCCTGGCCAGACCATTTCCGGTTAGTCGCTATACCAAAATCCACTACAGCAGTCTGGTTAGGAGTATATGACAATTGCGGATCTCGTGTCAGGTTGCCAAGCAACAAGATTTTGTTATAACTCGCCATGTTGTAGCCTTTCTTTATACCTGCTCATCAGTATTTGAACCGAGATCTGATTCATCAATTTCACTAAATTCGTCTTCAGGTTCAATCTCGTGTTCTTCGACTTTCAGGTCATGTTCAACTTCAAGCGATTCGTCTTTTTCATCAGAAAAAACATCGCTGGTTTTTATGCCTTCTTTTTCAGCTTTCAGAGCGGGAGTATCTTTTTCTATATCTTCCTGAGTAAGAAGTTCTGCATTGAGAATAAGAATTCGCATAATTTGCTCGGAAAGGCGAAGACTTTTCTCGATTTCCTGCATTTTTCTGCCGTCAACCCGAAAATAGCAGAGTATATATACTCCCCTTGACTGGCCTTTTATGTTATAGGCAAGCTTCCTGTCGTCCCATTTCCTTATAGAAACGATTTCCGCTTCTGATTTTTCAAGAATTTTGGTTATAGTGGCAATAATACCATCCCAATCCGAGCCGGCCCTGGCCACATCGATAAGAAACATTCCTTCGTACAGTTGCTTCGTAACAGTTTCCAAACTAATTACCTCCCACAAAAAAATTGTGTATTAATTTCAATTCGATTCGTCTTATACATAATTAACTCTATTTATTCACTACTGGTGTTAAACTTATTCATTGCAGTTTCGATATCGTATTCGATCCAGCATAATACTGCCTGCCTGGCTTTTTCTATAGCTTCAGCTATAAGAGGCTTTTGTTTCCCGGTCGGTTCACCGAGAACATAATCAACCTGGTTTTGCTGAAATTCTTCACCGCTGTTTCCAATTCCGACTCTGCAGCGTGCAAATTCAATTGTCCCGAGCTTTTCGATAATATCAGCAAGCCCGTTATGACCGCCTGCAGAACCTTTGGAACGCAGCCTTATACTGCCCGGCTCAAGAGCTAAATCATCAGTTATTACGAGCAGGTCGCTTAAAGCCAGTTTGTAAAATCCGGCAGCGTCTGCGACAGCCTGGCCGCTTCGGTTCATAAAAGTCAAAGGCTTCAACAATATTAACTTTTTATCGGAAAATTCACCTGTCCCGAAACGGGCGTTGAATTTTCTCTGTTTTACTTCTATACCCAACGTTTTCGCCAGGGCATCTATTACCTTGAATCCGGTATTATGCCGCGTATCAGCATATTCGTTGCCCGGATTACCAAGACCAACGACCATTTTAATATTGCCCATAGCTTACTTGCGTTTAATTTATTTCTTTTCCTCGGCTTCACCTTCTTCCGGTTCCTTTACCTCACCAATGACTTCAGGGGCAGCCGGTAACTCCATTTCAATCTGCTCAGTCGTCTTGGCTTCCACTACGACGTGGCATGAAACCATAAGTATTTCCGGTGAAGTTACCAGTTTTACACCTTCCGGAAGCTGAATGTCTCTTGCATGGATAGAATCGCCGATTTTCATATTCTTTACCGATACAACAATGCTTTTGGGAATATCGGTAGCCAGGCATTCGATTTCAAGCTTGTTTGAGTGCTGTTCTATTATACCGCCATCGTGCATACCTGCAGCGGATCCTTTTATTTCGAGAGGAACCGTTATTTTAAGCACTTCAGTCACATCGATCCTCATTAGATCTGCATGAAGGACTTTCTTGCCTAAACAATCATACTGCAATTCTTTAATAAGTGTTTTTTGTTTCTTTTTTCCGAGTTGAACATCGATTAGTCGCAGTCCGTGATGAAGTCCTTCCATGAAATTATGTTCTTCCAATGAAATAGCTATCGGTTCTTCTTTGTGTCCATATATAACAGCAGGAATTCTGCCCTGCTTAAGGACTTGTTTAACGGAGTTTGAACCTGTTTTCTCTCGGATTTCAGCTTTTAGAAGCAATTCTTTTGCCATAATCTTTTTCCTGGTTAAATATTATTAAATAAACTACTTACTGATTCATTCCTGTGAATTCTTTTAATCGCTTCGCCCAACATGGCTGCGACACTTAATACCTTAATTTTGCCAATTTTTTTCGTATTATCATTTAACGGGATAGTATTTGTCACTGCAATCTCTTCGATTGACGCATTAGATAAACGTTCCACTGCTTCCGGGGTCAAAACGCCATGTGTAGCGCCGACAAATATTTTTTCTGCTCCCTGGTCTTTCACCAGTTTAGCCGCGCTGCATACAGTTCCTGCCGTTGCAATAATATCATCACACATGAGAATATTCCTGCCTTCGACTTCTCCGATAATGACCTGTGCCTGAACTTTGCTGCCGCTTATTCGTTTTTTATAAACAATCGCCAGCTCGCCCCCGAGATGCGCCGCGTATCGGGAAGCAATTTTCATATTACCCACATCCGGAGAAACTACTGTAAGTTTTGGAATCTTCATATCGCGGAAATACTTGCCTAAAACAAGCTCGCCGGACAGATGATCGACAGGGATATCGAAGAAGCCCTGAAGCTGATGTGCATGAAGGTCTATTGCCAGAACTCTGTCAGCTCCGGCGGTGGTTATCAGATTCGCAACGAGTTTGGCGGTAATCGGCACTCGTCCCTCGTCTTTCCTGTCCTGTCTGGCATAACCGAAATAAGGAATAACAGCAGTGATTCGTCTTGCACTGGCACGTTTCAAACAATCCAGAAAAATCAGGAGTTCCATTAAATGCAAATCGACAGGATTACATGTGGATTGTATAACAAAACAATCTCTTCCTCTGACATCATCTTCGATGCGAATAACTTTCTCGCCGTCAGGGAAGTTGTCTATTTTGGCGCCGCCAACCGGCAAACCCAGATAATTGCACACTTCACAAGCCAAATCAGGATTACTCCTGCCTGAGAAAATTTTCAAGTTTTCATTAAGAAACATCACTGTCAGCCTTTCTGCCCAATTGATTTACATTTTCCTGTGAAACTACAGTCCCTGCGCTCACTATGGAGTTATCCTGTATGACCAGCGGTGCTATCAGGATTGCTCCGGAACCTATGTGGCAGTTATTGCCAATACTCGTTTTGTGTACTTTTTGGCCGTCATAATTAGCTGTAATTGAACCCGCTCCAATGTTGACGTTGCGCCCGACATTTGTATCGCCGATATAACTATGATGACGTGCCCGTACACTTTCGCCCAGAACAGAATTCTTTATTTCTGTGAAAACACCCAGTATAACATTGCTATTCAAAACTGTGCCATCTCTCAAATATGCAAAAGGTCCGATTCGACAGTTTTGCCCTATTACGACCTGACCATGAATATATGTGAATGGCTCAATAATCGTATCCTGCCCGATTTTTGCCCTTGCATCTATCCATGTATTGTCCGGGTCAACTATAGTAACTCCGTGCTCCATCAGCTCCCGCTGTATTCTCTGCTGCATGATTTTGCTTACTTCGCTGAGCTGAGCCCTGCTGTTTATGCTTAAAGCTTCCTCCGGCATGACTGCCTTTATTGCCAGAACTTTTCGGTCTGTTGCCAGAATACCGGAAATCACATCAGTAAGGTAATATTCTCCCTTAACATTGTCGGGTTGAATGTTTGCGAGCGTATCGAAAAGAATTTTATTATTAAAAAGATAATAGCTTGGATTAATTTCCCTTATTTCCAGCTCTTCTTTCGTGCAATCGCTATCTTCGACAATACCTTTGATATTACCGTATTTATCACGAACGATTCGCCCATATCCGGCGGGTTCTTCGAGAACAGCAGTCGCCAGCGTAGCCGATGAGTGTCCTGCTTCATGCTCTTTTATCAGCTTTGTAAGGGTTTGCGTTCGGATTAGGGGACCATCGCCGCATAATACAAGTGTTTGCCCCTGGAAATCTTTCAGGTGGTCTTTACAGCATAAAACAGCATGACCTGTTCCTAATTGCTTTTCCTGTCTAATCCAGACAATATCATCTGCATCGGCAAATTTTTCTTTTACCTGCTCTGATGAAAAACCAACTACGACATACATTTTCTTAATACCAGCCTGTCGGCAGGCATCAAGAACATAAGCGAGCATAGGGCGACCGCATACCTCATGGAGCACCTTCGCCATTTTGGTATTCATCCTGCTGCTGATGCCAGCCGCCAATATTATCGCTGTTGTTTCTGTCATACGGTTTTATCTTTTTTTTAACTTTTCATTTTAACAAACTACCCGACTTGGACTCGAACCAAGAATATGGGCACCAAAAGCCCATGTGTTGCCAATTACACCATCGGGTAACGAAATACTCAAAATGTTAAACGAAAACTTGAAACTATCGCTTTCAAACGATAAATTCATAAATTTTGAGCTTCAACTTTTAACTTTCAAGTTTCAACTGTTTGTCACGGGAGCCTTTTGGCTCGACCTGGCTCTGTCGGAGGCTTGAATCAACCATGCCGTGATAACTGCTGACCCCTATTTATGTTTTGGTTATTATTCCAGAACAAATTTAATCGGCCCCTTGCGGCAGAGCAATAAAAACGAAATTATAGCAATCCTATAAACTAAATCAACAGATTTTTATAAAAAAACTGTGAAAGTTGTCAGATTACATAAGTTTCAAATGTTAAATCAGCTTATTTCGACCTGCTGATTTTTATCTGCACTTGTTCCATAACTTCAGGCTTGAAAGTATCTTGAGTCCACCCCCATGCTTTTGCTGTTGCGAGTTTTATCGCAGTTGAAAGAGCACAATCTTCTCTTTTTGTATCATTCCAGCCCTTCAGAAATCCTGCTAAAAGATAATCACCGCAGCCAACTGTTCCGATAATATCTCTATTCTCTATGGCTTTACTTTGCCAAATACCCTGATTATTGAGGAAAATTGCCCCATTTTTACCCCGGCTGATTAATATATTTTCAGCTTTACTAAGCAGTTTTTTCCCATTTTCAATCAAAAAAGCAGGATTATCTTCGTTTTCAATATTGAAAAGCTTGCATAATTCAGAAACGTTAGGTTTTATCAGCCAGACCAAACCTGTTTCGATAATTGTTTTTAAGGCATGGCCGGAAGTATCCAGAACGATTTTCGCCCCAGCGTTATGGCAACTCTTCATAATATCCAATACAATCCCAAGTTTTTCACCTTCCGGCATCGCACCTGCGAAAACACAAATATTGCCCATCTTTACTATTTTGCCAAGGTCTGATTTCAATTGCCGCAGTACTTTTGAGGATATAAACTCCGTTTTGTTGCGAAGGTGCATTTCCCTCTTTTGGGCAGTATCAACGATTGTAATGTTCTTTCGTGTTTCTCCATGTACAACCGTCATTTCAATAGTGATAAGCGGCCATGAAGCTCTTGAAAAAGAGAGCATTTTATCAAAATCATCTGCTCCCCACAGTCCGGCCGCTTTGCTTGGCTGGCCTATCCATGAAAGGGCGCGGGAAATATTAAGAGCTTTTCCGGCTGGAAGAATCGATTGCTGGTCGATGTTTTGGTGCTTGCCCCACTCAATATTGCGTCCAATGCACGTAATATCCCATGCGGGCGCAAGACCAACCGTAATTATCGAAGGCTCATTTTCCATTACTGCCCGAATCCTTCGCCTTTTTCAGCCAGTCGGCGCCGAGTTGACCGCATGCGGCGTTGATTTCCCTGCCCATCCTAAAGCGAATTACAGTCTCAATATTGGCTTCGTTTAACATTGAAGCAAACTTTTTCATAGCGGCGCTTCCGCTGCCTTTATAAATACAGGCTGGATGAGGATTTAACTCAATAAGATTGATATTGCACGAAATATTTCGCACTAATTTGATAAGCATTTGAGCGTGCCTGGCCGAATCGTTCAAATCCTTTATCATAACATACTCGAATGTAACGCGCTGGTCTGTTTTATTCTGGTAATTTTGTACAGCCTTTATAAGCTTATCCAGGGGATATTTATTGTTTATAGGCATAATTCTGGACCGAAGGGCATCTTCCGGAGCATTGAGCGAAATCGCAAGCCTCGGATGGAGTTCTTCGTCGGCAAGTTTTTCAATCATCGGGACTATGCCGCAAGTGCTTATTGTGATGTGTCTTATACCGATGTTCTTGCCTTCTTTGTGGTTCAGAATTTCGACCGATTTAATTACATTCTCGTAATTTAACAGTGGCTCGCCCATACCCATATAAACGAGGTTTGTGATTTTGCCTGCATCTGCTTCGACTGTGATGACCTGGTCGGCTATTTCACCCGCGCTGAGATTGCGCTTAAACTTTATTTTGCCGGTAGCGCAGAATTCGCAGTTCATATTGCATCCCGCCTGAGTGGAAACGCAAAGAGTATTCCGCCTGCCGTCGTGGAGCAGAACAGACTCGATTTTTTCGTTGTCGTGAAGTTCAAAGAGATACTTGGCTGTTTTGTCTTTATCGACTTGTTTTTCGAGCGTTTTAATTTTGGAAATGAAATAATCCCGCTCCGCAAGACGCGTTCTGAAAACCTTGCTTAAAGGAGTAATATCCGGAATTTCAGATACATCTTTTACGTGGATAAATTGAAATATATACCCGGCAAGATACTTTTGCTGTCCCAATTCGACAACGATTTTCTCTAACTCATTAAATGTTTTGTCTTTAAGGTCAATACCCATAAGTGAGGAAAGTCTATCAGAATTAAGCCCGCTTGTCGATTGGCCAATTAGATAACTACTGATTAAAATAATGTGTGAGATATTCTTAGATATTATATCATGCTGAATCAATTTATAGGAATAATATCCCCTTCAAAAAAATATTACGCATTAGTTGCCACTCTATATTTTTTTATTCCTATGATTATATCTTCTCGTGTTTTTTTGTTTTGTAAAAGTTTATGAAAGGAGTTAAACGCATTCCTTGCTTTTATAAAAAGCATGCATACCGTACTTTCATTCTTGAATTTATCTATATTAAGCTTATAGTCTGAATCGTTTCTGTCATCTCTAAGGTCATTGAGTTGGCCAGCTACACTATGAATTTCACTAACACCACGAGGGTGTCCAATTCATAGTTGAAGGTTAAAAAGGCAGCGGCTCCAATCCGCCAAATCTGTTATGATCTGGCGGATGAAACGAATT
>JAFGEF010000102.1 GCA_016931715.1 Sedimentisphaerales bacterium | reverse complement strand
GTAAGGTTCTACTGAGAATTGCCATACCTGCCCTTTATACGAACCCGGGCTTGAAGGAGCGTTGACTTCATCGACTCTCCAGTAGTAAGTTACACCAAGTTCGAGAGTACCAGGATCGAAGTTATTTACATCCAGGCCTTCAGCCAATGTGACATTGTCATGACTGGCAATAGTTGCGTTATTAACATCATTAAAGTCAGTGCCGAAATAAATATTATGAGAATCAGCAAAAAGTCCCGGTGTCCAGCTAAGTATTACATCTTTAGCAATATCTTCAGCGTAATCGGGAGGATAAGGATTCATAGCGGCGTTTAGTGTTCCAATACCGAGGATAACAGTTCCCATCATACTCGGATTTTGGTAAGTAGTATTCCCCGGTTGGATCCATGCAACCACGTTATCTCTGCCGCCGCCATTGTCATCGTCGTTAACCTGCACTTCCATTCCCATCAAATCACCAACTGACGGACCGCCTTTGCCTTGGTAAAGAGTGTTCCAGGGCATTTTCAGTTCAAGGTTATACCCAGTGGCGGTAACCAGGAATTTAAATTCGAAACCTGTCATATAATTTTCCTGCCAGGTATTTTGCGCTCCGGCATGGGGAGAAGTAGGATCCCAGTTAAAACGGAACTGGTAGTCATCAGAATCAGTAACATAGGTAGTTGCCTTGTTATTGTGGATATCAAGAAAAACCTCAAAACTATCATCCTGATAGTAAGTAGTTCCAGAATCGCTTGTCAGTACATCATCATTTACATCTACGAAAAAATAGAGATTTTGATCATCCCAGCAAGCCCGCCAACTGCCAGAAAGGTCATTAGCAGGTAATGCTGCTAATACGGTTCCACCATCGTCTCTGTAGATCGTGAACCTGTGTGCCTCTGCATATGACCATAAACTGTCCATTTTACCGTCAATCAAAGGTGATGAACCTAAATTTAGTATTTCAGCATCTGCATTTTGCGCGTAAGTGTATGCTGTCATACCAAATAAAAGAACAAAGCAAGCCAAATAAGATAGTTTTTTAAACATCACAGTTCTCCTTTCCTCAAAAAATGTAAAAAATTAAAATAAGCACAAAATCGAAAACACCACTCCATTCCCCGTAAAGGCAAATACGAAGGACGAATAATACTCCGAGCAATAAATTAAGATTACTGCCAGTTTATTACTAAAGTGAGAATGTAAAAGATCATAGAAGCGTATGATTATCAAATACTGTAAAGACGTACTCAGTTATTACTTATATGATCTTTTAACTTTAAACACTTTTATATTTTACAGAACGTTTTTTTGCCTATAAATCCATAAAACATGGAAATATACACAAATCCCTTATATTATTTATACTAAATTCATAGCTAACCAGTCAAGAAAAATATTAGTCAAACTCGAAAGGAAAATATATAATCTGTCCTTATGAAAAGAAAAAGAACAAAAACAGTAAAAATCGGCTCTGTCGATATTGGCTCCGGCCACGGAATAGTCATTCAGTCTATGACAAAAGTGCCCACGGTGGAGATTGAGCGTTGTGTTAAACAGGTTTATGAGCTTGTCGAAGCCGGTTGTAAGTTAGTCAGAATAGCCGTACCCAGGCGTGCTGATACCGAGGCTTTTGCGAAAATTGTGCAAAAAGTCCACATTCCTCTGATTGCTGATATCCATTTCAGTCCCGATCGGGCAATAGAAGCGATAGAAGCAGGTGCTGCTAAAATCAGGCTTAATCCCGGAAATATCAAGAATCCAAAAGATATTATACGAATAATAGATTCCGCCAAAATGCACAAAACCGCCATGCGTATTGGTGTAAATGAAGCCAGCATCGCAGATTATCAGACCAAAGACGTTCCCGGGGATAAACGAGTTGCTTTGATGCTTAAGGAGATGAAAAAGTACGTGCGTTTGTTCGAGAAACGTGGTTTTGACCGGTTGGTTCTGAGTGCAAAAAGTTCTGATGTTGCCAGAACTATAGAAATCAACAGGAAAATCAGCGAAACATTCGACTATCCCATTCATATGGGGCTGACTCATGCCGGACTTCCGGAAGATGCAGAAGTACCATCAGCGGTTACCTTAGGAACTCTGCTTGCTGAGGGTATTGGCGATACAATAAGGGTAAGCGCGGCTGGTAATCCAGTCGAAGAGGTAAAAATTGCCAGGAAAATTCTGGTTTCGCTTGGTCTTTACGAGCGCTCGGAGCCGGAATTGGTAGTTTGTCCCACTTGCGGGCGTACTGAAATAAACGTTGTACAACTGGCACAGAAAGTTAAAGAGGCGATTAGCAGCATACATAAGCCTTTGCGGGTAGCTGTTATGGGTTGCATCGTCAATGGCCCCGGCGAGGCGACTCACGCAGATGTTGCCTTGTGTGCGGCTAAAAATAAAGCATATATCTATCGCAAAGGTAAAAGAGTTGCCATAGTCCCGGATTCTGAGGCGATAACAGCTCTTTTAAATCAACTGCACAAGCTATAGAAATATGCAGAAACAGGAAAATATTGCAGAAGCACTGTCGGAGTCATTCAAAACAGCTTTATCGAGATTCCTTATTGCTGTTATTTTCAGTATTGCCTTAGGATATTTCGAAGCGGCGGTAGTTGTTTACCTTAGAGAAATTTTCTATCCCAAAGGATTCACATTTCCACTGGAGATTTTCAGTATAGACCCATTATCTAAAAGGCTTTTCCTTACGGAAATCGGAAGAGAAGCTGCTTCGTTAGTTCTGATTTTTACGGGCGCCTGGCTGTTTGGCAGCAATCGTCGGCAGAGAATTGCGTACTTTTTGATAATTTTTGCTGTCTGGGACATTTTTTATTATATCTGGCTGAAAGTTCTTCTCGACTGGCCTGTTTCGATCATGGACTGGGATATTTTGTTCCTTATTCCAATGACCTGGGCAGGTCCTGTGCTGGCGCCAGTGTTGTGCTCTGCTGTAATGTTTTTATTTGCTATGGCAATATTATACCGTGATTTTCAGGGCAGAGGAGTGTATATTTCAATTCTCGACGGGTTAGTTTTCGTTATAGCAGGCTTTATCGTCATTATTTCCTTCTGCATCCCCGGTCCTCATACCTTAGAGGCTGACTATAACTCATATTTCTACTGGTCTTTGTTTTCTGCCGGATTGCTTCCGGCTGTTGGAACATTTGTAAAATGCCTGGTCAGAAGCAAGAGCTTATGTAAGTGAAAAATTTCAGATTCCCGGATGTTCGGATTGTTGGTTTTCGGTTGTTTTCTCGGGCTGGTTTAATTCTTCCGGGATTTGTGTGTATTGTTCAGGTTTCTGCGAATCGTATGACGGAATTTCCCTGATTTCGATAGGCGGTTTCCGGGTAATTTCGCTTGTAAAATCAGGCTGAATGTTTGTCTGTTCGGGCTGATTCATATTTTCCTGAATATCGCTGCTTTCAGGAGGAAACTCCTGCATCTGCTCTGCGTATTCAGATTCGCTATTGTTTTGTGTAGATTCATTTTCCTCTGAAAATTCCTGCTGACTTTCCAAATCATCCTGAAGGACTGTTTCAGATGTAACGGAATATTCATTTTGTTCAAGTGTAGAGTCAGAGGGAGAATTTTCTGTTTCAGGCTGTTCTGAATTTTCCTGAACTTCTGTCGTTTGATCAGGTTCCTGGGATTTTAGTGTTTGAGCGTGAATGAATTCCGCTACTTTTTGATAATCCTCAGCGCCATGGCAGGTTTTCTCGTATTCGAAAATTGTCTGGCCGTAACTTGGAGCCTCGGCGAGCTTGATATTTCTGCGAACCAATACAGGCAAAACATGGGCTTCCGCCCAGGCACTGTTTGTACCTCGCGCTTCATTTAGGAATCTTTCGATATCAGCTTTGACTTCATTTGGAAGCGAAGCTCTGCTGTCGAACATGCACAGCAGAATTCCGTTTACTTTTAAGTTTGGATTTATTCTCCTATTGACGATTTCTACTGTCTGCAAGAGTTTGCCGAAACCCTGAAGAGCAAGAAAATGCGGCTGGAGCGGAATTAAAACTTCTTCCGCCGCTGCAAGTGCGTTAAGAGTAAGCAATCCAAGCGAAGGAGCACAATCTATAATGCAATAATCATAGTTTGCCCGGCTCTCCTCGAGGGCTTCTCGCAGAATTATTTCCCTGCCGACTACGCTTACCAATTCGCTTTCAGCGCCGACAAGGTCAATATTCGCAGGAAGAAGCCAGAGATTCTCGCGAACCATCGTTATTTCGGATTCCAGCCTGGCTGATTGTGTAAGTACCTTGTACGAGCCGGAATCGATGGACTGAGGCTCAAGACCAAGGTGAATTGTCAAGTGAGCCTGCGGGTCAAGGTCGATAGCAATTACTTTTGCACCCAAAGCGGCCAGAGCCGCCGCGGTATTAACTACCGTTGTGGTTTTGCCTACGCCGCCTTTTTGATTTAATACTGCTATCGTTCTCATATTTCAAAAAATTCCAAATTCTATTGTACGGCACTTAGTTTTTTCAGAATAGCGTCAAGCACACCATTTACAAATGCAGGTGACTTGTCCGTACTGAACTTTTTAGCCAATTCTATTGCTTCATTAATAACAACTTTCGGAGGAATATCGGGACAAAACTTCAAATGATACACTGACAGTCGCAAAATGCTTTTATCCACAGGTGAAAGCCGGGCGAACTGCCATTTAATTGTTGCAATCGTTATCAGTTCGTCACACTGTGCTATATTGTCCCATGTTCCTTTTGTCCAGTCCCAGGCAAGCTGGCTTATAAAAATATCTTTTTCGAATTCGGTGAAGAACCTGCTCAAACCTTCAAAAGCATCATTGCCCTGCACATCGAGCTGATATAACGCCTGCATTGTCAATTCTCTGGCCTTGGTTCTTCTGTCCATGTTTAAGCTTGTAGTTTGTATATTTTAACTGAACTTTTATAAAACTCTTCTTATAGTTTCTTAGCTGTTCCCATACGGTAACAAACTACTTTATTTGTGCTATCACACTGGCCATTTCCATGGCTGTCTGTGCGGCATCAGCGCCGGCATTGCCCATTTTTGTTCCTGCTCTCTCGACTGCCTGCTCGAAAGTTTCACAGGTCAGCACACCAAAAACGGCAGGTGTCGAGCAGTCATAATTGATTTGCCCGATACCTTTGACCACCTGCTGGCATACATAATCATAATGACTGGTTTGGCCTCTTATAACGGCGCCGAGGCAAATAACAGCAGCGTATTTTCCGCTATTTGCGAGTCTTTTGGCCGCTTGAGTAATTTCACATGCCCCCGGCACCCAGACTACATGTATCTGCTCATCAGAAGCGCCATGACGCTGGAGACAATCTATTGCGCCGCCGAGCAGCTTTGACGTGATAAATTCGTTGAACCTGCTGACTACGACAGCATAGTTGCCTTTACCGGGTGTTATCTGTCCCTTTATTTCATGTATCATGCTTCAGTTTCTCCATGCTTTTGCATAAGCACTTTTGGCAGCCTTAATTTGCCGCATACTATTTTAACGAATAGATATTATAAGACTATAATCGGCAATTTTCCAGAAAAACAAATATCTAAAAAACAGTTATATTCCTTCACAAAGCTTAAATTTCAGCTAAGCCCTGTAATTGTAATGGTTTACAAGCTGAATTTCCAGCATGAAATTCGCATTGATAAAAAGATTTCCTCGTCAGGCGAATGTATTAAGGCTATGCCTGTTTGCGGGCGATACTGTTATAAAGTTCGGAATTTATGCCAAAAGGCAGATTCACTATAAAAAAATTTACCCATTAGGAAAAGATTTAATGATTTTTGATGATATGGAATTCGGCTCATATGACAAAGCTGAGCGCAAGGCTCGCAAGGCTTTTGAGCTTTACGAAGACGGGAAAATGCCCCAGGCGCTGGAGGCAATTGAAACAGCTCTTGAGATAAATCCCGCAAACGGGACATGGCATTTTAATAAAGCACTTACGCTTGACGCAATAGACCGGTTCGAGGATGCAATAAACGAGTATGAAACTGCATTGCAGTTCAGCCCGGGCGACCTCGAAATATTGAATTCGCTCGCGGTTGATTATACACGTGTCGGTCATTATGACCAGGCAATCGAAACTTTCGAGAGGATACAGGAGCTGGAGCCTGACTTTGAGCCTTGTTACTGCAATCGCATAATTACATATACCGAAATGGGTCTGCATGATTTGGCGGAGCAGATGTTTTATATAGCCCAGCAAATTAAACCAAATTGTGCGCTTTGTTTTTATAACATCGGCAATAGCCTGTTTGCACGCGGCCAATACCAAAAAGCAGTCGGCTGCTGGCTGAAAACCGCCGAGCTTGAAATGAGCCATCCGCAGATTAACTACCGAATCGCACAGGCGTACTGGGCTTGCGGCGATTATGAAAAGGCAGGGGCATATTTCCTTTCCGAAATCCGCCTGAATCCGGGTGATATCGATGTCATCTTCGATTTCGGCCTGTTCCAGCTTGAAACAGGTGACCTCGAAGCGGCGAAGGAAAAATTCAGCAGAATTCTTGAATTTAATCCGCTTTTTGCTCCTGCGTTGTTCTATCGCGGCGAAATAGCTTTTCGGGATGGTGATTATAATAAAGCGGTAGAGTTTTTTAATAAAGCTATCGAAAGCGATGAAGATATTCAGGGGCCAAGATACAGGCTTGCCCAGTATGCACTGATGAACGATCAGAAAGCTCAGGCTAAGTCTTTTTTAATTTCCGAAATGAAGCTGGCTTTGGAGGACGGCGAGACTTTGGTTTCGATGGGTTCGATGTTTTTAACTATCGGCGATTTGGGCTGTGCGGCTAATTGCCTGCTGCGCGCTATTGATAATAATTATACAGGTGCGGATGCTTATTATTATCTTGGACTGGTAAGTGCGATGAGAAATGAGTTCGAAGAAGCTGCGGAGCTTTTCTCGCATACGCTCGACATTAACAGCGAGCATGTCCCTGCGCTGAGAGATTCCGCGTATGTTTATCTTATGTTGAGCAGATTTACCGACGCGGAACAAAGAATTAAAAAAGCCAGCTCCCTCTCACCTGATGATTCACATGTAAAATCTCTCTATTGGAGAATCCGCTTAGCAAAAACTATCGGCAAAGTAAAAGAACTCTTTTCCCGAATATTACACAGTAGCCAGTGAGTAAGCGATTTGATTGTTTTTCAAACCTTTTTATATATATTTTTATCTTTCAATTTTCGGGTTAGGCAGAGCCTTTTGTAATTCCTCTACCTGCTCGTCAGAAATATTATTACAACCATCTATTAAAAGCTTTTGCAAATTAGCTAATCCCTTTAGAGGCTCAAGATCTGAAATCCGGGTCTCGCTCATATAAAGGTTTTTCAAAGATACAAGGCCTTTAACCGGTTCAAGGTTAGTAACTTCAGTTCTGCTGATATAAAGATCTTGTAAATTTACCAATCCTTTGATCGGTTCAAGGTCGCTGACTCGGGTTTTATGAACAAAAAGTTGTCGCAGACTTACAAGGTCCTTTAATGGCCCAAGATCAGTAATCAAAGTATTGCTCACAATCAAAGTTTCCAGGTTCTTTAATCCTTTTAGCGGCTCAAGATTAGAAACTTTAGTTCCATCAAGAAACAAATTTTGCAAATTAACCATATCTTTTAAAGGTTGAAGGTCAGAAACCTTAGAATCATTAAGTCCAAGTATTTTAAGATTTATTAATTCCTTGATAGGCTTAAGATCGGATAACTGCAAATTTTCCAAAAATAATCTTTGAAGGTTTGTAAGGCCTGCAAGAGGCTTAATATTTTTCACAGGTACATTGTATATCTGAAGTAATTGAAGGCTATTGAGGTTTTCTAAAGGTTTTAAATCAATTGCAAATCTTTTTTTGAGGTCGTATATACCAAGCTTCGATAAAATTTTCATCCATTTTGGAATGGCATTTGTCGGGTAATTAATATTTTCGAGACGCAGCGTTTTTAAATTAGAAAATTTTTCAAGAATATATAAATCTGCAAGTTCCTGGCTCGGAGAAGTCAGTGAGCTGGAAACTTGTGAAAGTCCGAGCCGGACTTCACTTATCCTGGCAAAATCTTCATCAGTCAGGTCGTTTGAATCTTTGTTGAGTTGTCTGGCGACTGCTTGTCGGATTATTTTCTCACTGGTCGGGTCTGGCTGCGGCTCCTGCGTGAAATAAATAAAAACCAGAGCGGCTATTATTAATAAAAAGAAAGATGCCGCGAGTGTATAACTTCGATATGAATGTTTCTTTTTTAATGTTTCTTCCATTTTTTATCTTTCAATCTTCAGGCTTGGCAAAGCTTTTTGCAATTCCTGAATTTGCTCATCTGTAATGTTAATACAATTATTAATATATATCCTCTGCAATTTTGTAAGATTCACAAGCGGCTCAAGACTTGACACAGAAGTACCGGCAAACAAAAGATTCTCCAGATTATTCAATCCCTTTAGCGGCTCAAGGTCGGATACCTTAGTATTATCAAGAACGAGTATTTTAAGATTGATTAATCCTTTCAGCGGCTCAATGTTCGAAACCTGAGTATCTTTAAGATTTATCATTTGCAGGCTTATTAAGTTCCGAAGAGGTTCAATATCGGAAACCTTACTGCCGTAAAGGGGAAGAGTTTTCAATTTCACAAGGTCACTTAATGGTTTAAGATCAGATACTTGACTTTCATCAAGATATAATACTTCAAGATTTGTCAATCCCATTAAAGGTTCGAGATTAGAAACAGACGTGCCTCCAATATAAATAAATTGCAGATCTGTGAGTTCCCTTATTGGTTCAAGGTCAGATACCTGAGTCGCAGATATATCAAGTTCTTGCAGATTTATCAGATTTTTCAAAGATTCAAGATCAGTAACTTGAGTCTTGCCAATCTTAAGCACTTGTATATTTTTCAAACCTTTTAGCGGCTCAAGGCTGGAAATCTCGGTACCGTTTAAACGGAGCTTTTGCAGGTTTGTCAGTCCTCGTATCGGTTTAAGGTCTGATACATTTGTTGAAACAAGATTGAGCGATTTCAGGTTATTAAGACCCGCAAGAGGCTTTAAATTCCTGACAGGTGTTTTAGTTAAATCAAGTTCTTCAAGACTGGATAGGCTTTTAAGCGGGCTTAAATCCATTTCGAACCTGTTCTTAAGGTCAAGTACACCTAATTTAGCCAAAAGCTTCATCCACCTGGGTATAGCTCTTTCCGGGTAAGAAATAGCTATAAGATTTAATGTCTTAAGATTCGTAAATTTCTCAAGCATTTTTATATCAGCAAGTTGTTGTGTATCGGGAATGTGATTCGTCATACCTGGTGGAGCTGCAAATAATCCCCCAATTGTAAATTCTGTTATTTTCGCAAAATCTTCATCGTTCAGCTCATTAGGGTCTTTATTAAGTTGTCTTGCTGCGGCTTCTCGAATTACTTTCTCGCTGGCCTCGTCGGATTTTTGTTTCTGTGTAAACCAAATAAAAACCAAAGCTGCTATTATTAGTAAAAAGAAAGCAGACGCAATAATATACTTCCTTTGAGAAATTTTCTTTTTAATAGTCTTATCCATTTTAGGTAATATAAACATATTTATTATTATTTGTCATCTTTATAAGATTTTACATACTTTTCAATTTCAGCTAAAGAAACATCAACATAATTTTTTATTTCTTTCATTTTTGGAGTTCTTGATAATCGTAGTTTGGAAATATTATCTATTACAGATTTGGATTTATCTGCAGAAATTTTTTGTATAAGCACAAGACTGTAATTCACCAGAGAAATTGAAGTTGTTAATTTGAAAAAAGGTGAAGAGGAAACCAATGACTCATCCTCATCGTCTGTAATAAAAGAGCGAAATTTTTTCAAAGCTTCGAGTTGTGCGCGAATAAATAAAATTTCCCTTCCTTCCAGCTGCTGCCGCATTTTGGGATATTGAAAAAACAGGGGAAGATTACTGAGTCCCATTACAGCGTCGATGACATCGTTCGGCTCACCTTTCGGATTTAAGCCGGAAGAATACAGTGAATAAGCACTCAATACCCCCTTCCACAAATCATCTCGCCGGAAAAGTTCTTCATAACAGGGGCACCTTATCTTTGCAGCAGAAAAAGCATAAACAGGTCTGTCGTATATCAAGAGTAAACGGGTAAAAAGACTTGTTGAAAAACATACTCCGGCTAATTCTGACGTTGGCATTTGGGCGCATTCTTCTCGAGTTAACTTTGGCACAAGATTTTGCCACGCACTTATTTTCCCATCAGCAAGTGACTTACGTAAATCAACCTCGAATTGTGTCAAGTCGATTTTATCATCGGTATTTTCATAAATAGTTTTACGAAGGCTCTCGAGCCTGTCTTTCGACGATGGGTAAAAAAATTCATTCTCATCAGGTTCAATAGCTGTCAGGGCAGTTTGTGCAGTGTTTGATTCTTTTCCTGTAATGCTGCTTTGAAAAAAAAGCAGAAACACAACAGATACAGTTACTACCATCGAACATAATATTACATGGCGTTCCATGATGTGCCTCCAAATTCTGAATCCAAATAATCTACAACAACTCTTAGTATCATATATTTCTGTTTCAGAACAAAGTAAAAGTTTTGTAAAAAATATTTATCAGTAAGTTTACATCTACAGATACCTCACATTTATTAAAACATCAGGAAACGCTTTCTTTAAATTTTCTATTTGTTCATCAGTAATATTAATACAGTCAAGAATATACATCGACTTAAGTTTTTTTAATTGCTTAAGTGGCTCAAGGTCACTAACTTTCGTGCCGCTTATATCGAGGTGCTCCAGGTTTGTGAGATTCTTTAAAGGTTCTATATTAGAAAGAGGATTATTATTAAGTCGAATAAACTTCAATTCAACTAACTCACTTATAGGCTCAAGGTCGGAAACTTTAGTTTCATACAGATCGAGTTTTTGCAATTTCTTCATACCTCGCAGCGGCTCGAGATTCGATACATCGGTACTAATAAGTTCAAGCTCTCGCAAATAAGTCAAATTCTTTATTACGTTGAGATCAGTAATTTCCGTTCCTTGCATGTGAAGTATTTCCAGATTGTCCAGTCCGTTTAGCGGTCTAAAATCCCTTATAGGATTACCTGCAATTTGAAGTTCCCTCAGGTTCGTCAGATTTTTGAGTGGACTTATATCAGATATTTCCACCATATACAATTCAAGAACCTCGAGATTAGTCAATTTTGAGAGCGGCTTGATGCTTTGTATCTTTGTGGTATTTAAATTCAATTCTTTGAGCTTTGTTAGTTTTTTCAAAGGTTCCAAATCAAGAAGTAACCTTTTAGACAAATCAATAATACCTAATTTTCCCAAAAGCTTCATCCACCTGGGTATATTTTTTTGAGGATAAGTTAAAGAGCTAAGGTCAAGCTTTTCCAGGTTAATGAATTTCTTGAGCAACCTTATATCAGAAAGTTCAGCCCTTTTATGTATTTCGACCATTTCTCCACGAATTTCCATCTGCTCTGTTTCCGCTGCGCAAAGTTCGGTTATTCTCGCAAAATCCTCATTAGTTAAATCATTCGGATCTTTATTAAGTTGCCTTGCTGCTGCCTCGCGAATTATTTTCTCGCTGGCCGGGTCGGATTTCGACTTGAGATACATAAACACAAAAATGGGCGTTATTAAAAAAGCAATAAGAACAGCCGCGATTATGTATTTCCGGATCGACGGTTTCTTTTCAGAATCGTTTTGTTTTTCCATAATATCGTTCATTTTCATTTCATAATTTTCAGGTTTGGCAGAGCCTTTTGCAAATCTTCGACCTGCTTATCAGATATTTCGTGACAATTGTTAATATTAAGTCTCTTGAGTGCAGACAGTTCTTTCAATGGTTCTATGTTAGAAATTAAAGAGTTGTTAATATTAAGATTTTCAAGTTTTTTCAACTGACTGATCGGTTCAATATCATAAACTTGTTTTTCAACAAGGACAATTTCTTCAAGCTTCGCCAGGTTTCTGAGTGGTTCAAGATTAGTAAGTTTATTGCTAAATACAGACAAAACTCTTAAATTTGTCAGCCCCTTTAATGGCTCAAGATCAGAGACTTCTGTATTAAAAAATTGCAAAGTATCAAGATTCTTGAGTCCCGTCAAAGGCTCAAGACTTGAAACTTTTGTATTGCCCAAATAAAGTTCTTCGAGATTTGATAATTTTCTTAAAGGTTCGAGGTCATTAACAGCGGTTTCAGTCAAATCAAGAATCTTGAGCTTAACCAATCCGTTTAATGGCTTAATATTGGTTACATTAGATTTTGATAAATTGAGTATCTCCAGATTTTTAAGTTTCTTAATTGGTTCAAGGTCACGAACTAATGCTCCATTCAAATTCAGCTCTTTAAGATTTTCAAGAGATGATATTGGCCCGAGATTCTTAAAAGGTGCATATTCACTAGTAATAGGGAAACTTAAGAATGATACATCATCAGTTGGAATTATGGTCATATGCCTCAAAACAAGTGCTTCCATCTTAGTCAATTTTTCAAGAGGAGTTAAATCAATAGTGAATCTCTCGTTCGTATTTACGACACCTGTTTTTTCCAATAGTTTCATCCATTTTGGAATTCTATCGCGAGGAAATTGAATAGCGGCGAGATCCAGCCTTTCAAGATTTATAAATTTATCAAGCAGTTTGATATCGCAAAGTTCTTTTCCGTATATATATAGTATCTTAATCTGAGCAAAATCCTCGTCAGTCATATCATTCGGATCTATGTTGAGTTGCTTCGCGGCTGCTTCACGGATTATTTTCTCGCTGGCTGGGTCAGATTTTGGTTCGTGCGTGAAAGAAATCAAAACCAAAGCGGCGACTATAAATAAAAAAATAACTGCAACTATAAATATATTACGCACAGATTTCTTTTTTGAAACGTTTTGTTTTTCTTTTGTTTCTTTCATTTTTATCTTTCAATTTTAAGGTTAGGCAAAGCTTTTTGTAAATCTTCCACCTGCTCATCGTTTACATTTTCACAATTTTGGATATAAAGCTCCCGAAGGTTTTTAAGATTCGTTAAGGAGCTCATGTCGCTGACCTGCGTATCGTTAAGATATAGAAATATCAATTTTTTCAAATTTGCAAGAGATTTGATATCATTGACCTGCGTGTCCGAAAGGTTAAGCAATTCCAGGTTTGTAAGATTCGCAAGAGGCTTAATATCAGCTACTTTCGAACCTCCAAGCTTAAGTGATTGCAAGTTAATAAGATTCACAAGCGGTTTGACGTCACTAACCTGCGTACTCGTCAGTTTAAGCGATTGAAGGTTTGCAAGATTCACAAGAGGCTTAATATCAATAACATTCGTCCTACTAAGTATAAGACTTTGCAGGTTCTTAAGTTCCTTTAATGGCTCAATATTGGATATCTGTGAACTGCCAAGATTAAGATTTTGAAGATTTGTAAGATTTTTCAGCGGGCTTAATTCTATACTGAATCTCTTTGATAAATCGAAAACGCCGAGTTTTGCTAAAATTTTCATCCAAAATGGTATTTCTTTTTCTGGAAATCTAATATCATACATTTCAAGAGATTGTAAATTTGTAAATTTTTCAAGCAGTTTAATATCAGTAAGTTCTTTTCGGTAAATATTTATTTCCGTTATCTTTGCAAAATCTTCGTCAGTTAATTCATTCGGGTCTTTATTGAGTTGCGCTGCGGCCGCTTCGCGAATTATTTTTTCGCTGGCCGGATCAGGTTTTTGCTCATTATTGAACCAATTAAAAACCAAAGCGGCTATTATTAATAACGATAAAACAGCAGTCGCAAGTATGTATTTCCTTTTAAAGAGTTTCTTTTCAATTATTTTTTCTTTATTCTCCATCTTCTAACTCAGACTCCGGCAGATAATCTTCAAATTCCCACATAGGACGATAAGATGGTTGAGGAATATTTTTTGGTATTACTTTTAAATAAGCTATATGAAGATTCGGAAGGGCCTTTTGTAAATCCTCAACTTGTTTATCTGTAATATTTTTGCAACCTAACATTACAACCTGTTCCAAGTTAGTAAGTTTTTTTAATGGTTCTATGTTAGATATTGGAGTTTCTGAAATATCGAGCATTTTAAGATTTGTAAGATTTGATAAAGGTTTTAGACTTTTTATTGGAAAACCACTAAGATCAAGTACCTTGAGATTTTTCAATTCAGAAATTGGGCTTACATCAATTGTATATCTATCCTCAAGATTGATAATGCCTAATCTTTCCAATATTTTCATCCATTTCGGAATACTTTTATTTAAACGAATATTACTAAGATTCAGCTTTTCTAAATTCGTGAATTTCTTGAGAAAAGTTAGTTCTGTAAGTCCCTTGTACATTCGCACAATAGTAGATGATTTTCCGGAATCTTGCTTAACCTCGGCGAAATGAAGTACTTTTATTTTAGAAAAATCTTTGTCTGTCAGATTATTAGGATCTTTGTTAAGTTTATACGCGGCAGCCTGGCGAATTAGTAATTCACTTGCCGGATCGATTTTGGGTTTTTGTGAAAGCAGACTAAAAACCAAAGCCGTGGTTATTAATAGAAATATAATAACAACTACTATTATATATTTACGATAATATGATTTATTTTCAAATATTTTATTCATTTTCATCTCGAAATTTTCAGTTTTGGCAACGCTTTTTGCAAATCTTCTACCTGCTCAGCTGTTATATTATTGCAATTTGTTAAATTAAGCTGTTGTAGGTAAATTAATTCTCTTAGTGAGTCAAGATTGGAAACCGGAGTCCCCGAAATATCCAGTTTTTCAAGTCCTGTTAGATTTTTTAACGGATCAAGCTCGGATACCTGAGTATCATTGAGTGAAAGCTCTTTAATGTTATTGAGAACTGAAAGCTGTCTAATGTCCAAATTCGGTGAAAATGACAGTTCGAGCCTCTTTAAATTGACCAGCTTCTCAAGTGGACTTAAATCAGGTGTGAATTTTCCATCAAGACTGAACACGGTAAGACGCTGGAGATTGGTTAATCCTTCCAATGGCTTAAGATCAAACGGTTGTATGCTGGACAAACAAAGTGTTTGCAGATTTTTCAATCCCTTTATTGGTTCAAGGTCAGATACCTGAGTACTCATAAGTACAAGACCTTTAAGATTAATCAGACCTGCAAGCGGCTTGATGTTCTTAATCTGAGTATTTTGTATATTAAGCGTTTCAAGATTGTCAAGCTTTTCAAGCGGACTTAAATCGATATAAAATCTATCTTCAAAATTGAAAATTCCAAGTTTTGACAGAATTATCATCCATTTTGGTTTAACGTTTTCCGGATAAGTAATAAAATATAAACTGAGTTCCCGCAGATTTGTAAATTTCATAAAAAGTTTTATATCGTAAAGCTCATTTTTTGAAAGAGCAAATTCGGTGATTCTCGTATAGTCATGATCAGTAAGATTATTTGGATCTTTACCCAATAATCCGGCGACAGCCTGACGAATGGTTTTCTCACTGGCCGGATCTGGTTTTTGTTCCTGACTGAACCAACTCAAAACTAATGCAAGCGTTATTAATAACAAAAGAACAACAGCCGCAAGTGTGTATTTTCTCCAGGATGATTTCTTTTTGCTCATTTTAAAATTTCTCTTATTTTTTTATAGTAAAGGTAATATCGTATCGAAGTACTTTTTGCTGTCTCTTCTTTGGTTCCTCTTGGCCGCCATCGTCAATTAAATCCTGGTCAACACTGTGAACAACAAAACCTGAATCGAGTTTTTTATATCGTAATTCCTTTCCGTTAAATGGGTCTGAAGGAACAGAGTCAAGATATTCAGGAACAAGATTGCTCAGCGAATCGGGTAATTTGTTATTTTTTAATCTGTATCGCTGGATAGCGAGAGCGGCCAAGGCGGTGCGTAGCCTGGATATACTAACCAATTCGTCAGAAAAGAATCTTGAATAGAGCGTAAAAGCTCCTTTCAACTCAACATGGATTCTTGAAATATTACTTGTCTCATTTTTAATCTGTTTGTCGGCGTCAAGGCGTTTTTCCAGGGGGAGTTTTCCTGCTTTGATATACTTATCTAAGATATCTAAATAAATGACACAATCAGATTCGATAAGTCCAACGCTTTTGTAAACAGAATAGAAAAGTCTCTGTGAAAAGGAAAGGTCACGAAAAGGTTCATTAGAAGCCATGATGTCCTCAAATTGACTTATTGCTTGGCAAAGCTCACCAGTAAAACCATAGGAGATACCTGAAAGTCTTTGCTTGTCTGCCATTGTCTTAAAAAGCTGAGCTAATTGTTCATCATTATAATCAATTGTATTTATAATATGCTCAAGGCTTAAAATACTATCTTCCAGATAAACCATTCTACAATGCTGGCCTATTGAAAAAGGGACGTCAGAAAGAGAGTTTACAATGCTAAAACTGTTTAACAATGATTTAGCGGCAGCTTCACTATCGCCGTTTTCAGCATTTATAACCGCATCAACACAAAGAAGTTTCACCATTTTTTGAATATTAAAAAGTTTAGGTGTCTGGCCGGCACTTATGTTAGCCGGATACCTGAAAAATTTCAAAACTCCTGCTTTGTGTAGTAACTCAAGACTCTTTTGATTATTCTTGAGATATGTAGTCGCGGATTTTATAATTTCTTCTGGCAAAGGTCTTGGATTTATCCCACCAGCAATATCTAAGACACTGGAATCGTTTGGTTCGTTATAATCAGATATTGCATCCATTATAAGATCAGCGGCGTTTTCTGCGCCTTCAGGTATGGAATATAATTTATCAAGCTCTTTTAATGAAACAGGATAACCAGCGGCACGAAACTCCTCAATTTTTCTATGCAGCTTACTTTTCGTACCGTATCTATGTTGTACGACTATTCCCCCCAAAAGAAATAAAAACAGAACCAGTAGAAGTATATGATACTTTTTCACTCTTTTGCTTTTGCCTTTAACTTCCTGTTTTTTGACCATAATAAAATCTCTCTTTTTATATCCTTATTTTTCTGTTATTGTCTCTATTTTATCATCAAGCTCATTTAAAGAAAATCCTTCTGCTTGAACGATATGTTCTTTATCTGTAAGAATCAACCAGGGTAAAGCCTTAACGCCCCAGTTGAAACGTGTTTGTTCTTCATTCTCTTGAATCATTCCCTTACGGAACGAAATATTATTTTCTTTTAGCCATTCATCGAGTTTTGCCTGTTCAATCTTCGAGGAATGCACAGCGATGATTTCGATATCCAGCGTCTTAAGCTCTGGTGCTTTTTTATTTAGCTCAAGAATGCAATTCCTTGACGGCCGCTGCTCTATATCGAAAAAACAAACCAGAATATATTTTTCTTTAAGTTGTTCCGATTTCAGAACCGGGCATAAACCATAAATATTTGGAAGCTCTCTATCCGAAAGTGAAATAAAAGCCAACCTGTATGTTTCACCTATCTCCTTGAACTTATATACAGTTTCAGAACCAGTATCATCGCGAACATCAGCACTGGTAGTATAAGGCCCGAAAAGTTCCCGTTGAACCGATTTTATCAATTCCAAATCAGGTCTAAGCTCTACAGACTCATAAGTCAGTTGTGCTTTTGCGCCCAAAGGACCCTGCCAATTGGTTTTTTTAGCTATGAACATATCACCGACTTGTGAGGTTTCATTAACATCAATTTTATAATACGGCTCCGAATCACGGAAATACGTAGCCGACTTTACTAAAAAGTCTTGCTTTGGATCGACCACCAATTCCCATCGTTTGGATTTGCTTTCGTAATCACGCACAGTTGCCTGGCATTTCAAATTACCATTTGGTAAGAGGATCGCGGATGTAATATCTTCGATATTTTTTGAAAATCCTCGACCCAATGACCAGACAAACATTCTATAAGAAAAACTATAGGTGAGAGCTTCGGGCTTTTCAAAATCAATAACAGCATGCTCAAGTGACATCTCTACTTTTTCCTCTGATGTTAACTTGTAAGTATTTACGAAATCTTTATTTGCTGAACAGTTCGGGTCAAAATAGGTAATACTCTGCTCCACTATAAAAGCTCTTAAAGGCCTGGAGTTCACATCGACAGGTTGACTACGTCCTCCAAGCACTGGTATTTTATTATGTTCTATAATATCTTCTGCTGTTGGCGAAGAGCTGCGCAGTTTTCTCACGATAATACAGGAACCTTCACCCATAGTTACAGTCCACTGCCTGCAGAATCCGCCTATTCCGGTAACAGTAAAACCTTTGGCCATAGCGGCGTCCGCAGTTTTCATACGTTCCAAAACAGTATCCGGCTCAAATACATTCGATGAACTTTCATCGGAATCATTTATTTTCACATCAAGCTCATCTATGGAAAATCCTTCAGCCTGAATAATATGTTTTCTATCAGTCAGAATCAACCAGGGAAGTGCTTTTACTCCCCAGTTGAAACGTGTTTGTTCAGCATTGTCTTTAATTGTACTGACTGGGAATAAAATATTATTTTCTTTCAACCAGTCATCCAGTTCTGTTTGTTCTATCTCCGAACTATGAACCGCAATAATTTCGATACCTTTTGCCTTAAGGTCTTGTGCTTTTTTATTTAGCTCAATGATGAAGTTTCTTGACGGTCGTTGCTCTATATTAAAGAAACAAATTATGAGTATTCTGTCTTTCCTATCTGTAGGGTATAGAGTAGTTTTAAATTTTTCCAAGTCCGGTAGAACTTTTCCTTTTAATGACGGCGCATAGGAAAGATTTATAGCAGGAGTAAATGAGCTTTTATTTTGTGGTATAGTTTCGGTTTCGGTCGTCTTTGTTTCAGAAGGTAAATCTATTTTTTCAAATTCAAATTTGGTAACATTCGTTGAATCCTTTGATAATTGCTTAATATTAACTTCACCTGCTTTAACTCTTTTATTATTTATACGTGCATATATATTAATTCTTCCTTCTGTAGTTTCCATCAAGTCCTGAAGCTCTTTTTTAGTAATAGCAACTCTGAATGAACCATCTTTTTCAGTAGGCCAGATTTGTTCTGTCGTTGGGAATAATAGTTCATAAAAAGCCGGATAAACTGGACTGCCGTCTTTATAGAAAGCACGTCCATAAAATAGCTCCTTAGCCTCGACTTCAAGAACAAATTCCGTAATCGAATCAGGTTCGTCTGTAATAGTAAATTCCCCCATGTTAAAACTATACACATGAGTAGGATAATCGAACACACGTACCATTGCTGTATATTTTCCTGAAGGTAAATCATTAATCTCAAATCGTCCTTCAGGATTGGTTACAGGGATTTTATACCCGATTCCATAGTTATCTTCGGAACTTTGTGCGCTCCCTTTTATATCGTGTGTGACGGTAAGATAATATTCTGTGAGAGGTTTTCCATACTGATTGTGGATTCGTCCTTTAACCTTTCCTGTGCCTGTGGGAAAAGGTGGCCATTTGAAAGATATAGTTTCATGATCTTTGGTATAATGAAGCTCTTCCAGTCTCATAAACTGATAGCGCTGCGCAAAATTCTCCGGTATAAAATCAAAACGCTGAACATTAAATGTAAACGGCCCTGAGAATTTGTCGTAATAGGCATAGCCTTTTTCATCCGTGCCGTTATCATGGAAGAAATTCACCTGAGATGGATTGCTCGGGACACGGTCAACGAAAACAACACGACAAAACGGAGCGGGATCGCCATTTTCATCGAGCGTTTGTAACGTAATTAATTGCGATGGATTGGTTACTTCATATTGTCCCGCATTTCCCTTGGCTACTTCTGTTTCATCTCCAAAAGGTGCATTTTGAAATTTATCTGAAAGCAATAATTTGACTTTGATGCTCTTACCCTGTTCAATCTGAACAGATTCAGGCCAGAAATTGTCCACTCCCAGCGCATCCGGAACAGGGATGGAACCAATCATGGCTCCAATGTAATATTTACCCGGAATGAGCCTGTCAACTTTATAACTACCCGGTCCCGGAAAGGCACGGATTTGTTTCGAAGGCTCCAGCCACCATCTCGGATCAGTAAAAAAACCAACGAAAATCTGTCCTGTTTTTTTACCTTCAACCTTGATTTCCAGTTCGATACTGCCGCCATTATCTACTCCCTGCCATATTGTTGACTGACGTTCAGTTGACATAACTGCCTTTCCTAATCGCTGCGGCAGGCCAACCATCAGGCTTTGAGTATCAACCTGGTTCAAAATGTACCAGGCGCGAGATTCGTTGGGATCAATTTTTTGCCCGGAAGAATTAGCAAATGAAGGATAAATTAAAATTGAAAGAACGAGAATAAATAAAACCAACAAGACTTTTTTACGCATAAAAAAACTCCTTTGCCAAAGATTCCCAATTTAACGCTTAATCATGATGTCCGTAGTTTATCAACTTTTATCAGAACTTTCCTGATTATAGACGTTAAAAAATCAAATTTGTTACAATTAATCCTGGAAATAAACGAAAAATAAACTCAACATGGCAAGATTTAAAAAATTGAGTATTCTAATGATGACAAAAAAATTAAATCACAGACAATTTTTGCCTTTTTTTTGAAAAATAGTTACTCTTTGTATAGACGTGCGTATAATTACTCAAGATATAGAGTAATTTGTAAATAGGGTTGTTATGGGCAGTTACAAAAGACCTGTTTCTCTGTTAATATTTTTATTTTCTCATCAAGCTCAATAATGCTAAATACCTTTGCCTTAATGATATCAGGCCAATGTCGTTTTCATTTCCGAGTGCTGGGAACTCTATATACAGGCATACCGTTACAGCGGCTATCCATATAACCGCAATATGAGATTTTACCATGTGTAGTGAACCTTATATGTTATAACCTTCTCTTCGTCAGGAGCAAGCTGGATGCGAAATTCGACGGTCTGGCTTTCTGTTTTAAGGAAAGTATTGGATTTCTCGACTATCTCCCAGTTTATCCAGCGATACAAATGTTCAACTACCCTGACTTCAACAGGTTCTTTTTCCTTGCGATTGCGTACCTTAATTTCAAATGATTCGTCCAGCCATTGTTCTCTGCTTGTGTCGATGTTGTAATTTGTCCTGCGTCTTTCTCCAACAAGGTCGAAGGCATTGCCTGTATAAACGCGAACAGTTTCATCTGTCGGTGTGTGGTCGATAATGTTTTCGCCAGTGAACTCAAGCTGGCCGTCATCATCCTGCCGATAAAATCGCATTGTTCCCTTCGGCAGAGGGATGCCAAGATGATTCTCTTTGGAGTTCTTAAACTCCTTAAAAATCCAAACTTTTGGATTGCTCTGTGTGCCATAATCACTCTCATGGCGAATATTTTCCATGTTATAACCACGGTAGCGACTATCAATTTTAGCGCCATCGTACACATAAAAACTTTGACTATTAACATCCGCGGTGCGTAGAAATTCAACCTGCTTAGTCTCACGGTTGTGGAGTGTTGTCCGGCGGTTCAAAGTGTATAGATGTAAATCCTCGAATGCCTTTTCTGATACGAAGTCGGACGGTCCTGGAGGAGTGTAACTTTCCTCAACATATTCATATCTTATGACCTGCTGGATTTTGCTTACATCTCCTGCCATTAGTTTAATTTTCGCATTCTCGAAAGTTCTGCCGGATTGATTATCGAAAGTAACCCAGCCGATTAAATCGATTTTGTTTCTTTTATCCTGTGCAATAATACTATAGTCTGCTTTCCAGTTCATTCCGGCAGTTATATAGCTTAACTCCGCATCGAGTTTTCCGCTTTTGTCAGTGTTAAGCACCCATGAAATCGTAGGTTTTAAGATAGTATCATCTGCAAGAGCCGGGAAAATCGGCTCGCCGGGCAGGCTAAACCGCAACTTACCGCCAACTTCTATGATGGGCTGGGTACTTGCATTTGTAATATACTGGCGTTGTGATGATTGCGAACTGTATAAATAATATAGTGGAACATAGCCGCTGCGAATGATTTTCCCCTTAACGATTTTTTCAACATTGTCTTTATCTTTTGTGATAAACTCGATTTCTTTGCCTTCGTTTAAGGAAAGCAGCAATCCCTGTGAAATCGGATCTGCGCGGTAGTTCTGCTCGAGTATTTGCAGAGCCTGCTTACCTGTCGGGTCGCGAAGAATCACCGAATCCGGCTCAAGCAGGGCTGTGATGTCTGTTATGCTTACCTTGTTGCTGCCTTGTTTAAGGTCGAGGTTCAATTGTTCACGCACTACCGCAAAATCCTGATTGTAGATAGTAAGAGACGGTTCCGCTATAACTTTACAACAGATGGCGAACAAGATTAAAGCGATGATTTTCGAGCATTTTTTTAAGTCCATTGTGTTTCCTTTCCATTTTTTTCTATATATTTTACAGTATCTGCAAGTATAGACGTTTGAAGAAGCTCATCAGTTGACAGAAAATCCCTATAATCCAGCTATTATAACTGGTTTTTCCTGTTTAATCGATTAAATGGGAAAATTTCCAACAATTTAACGATTATCATTTATGCTTTCACGATATACAGACGTTCTATAAATTCATTTATTGCAATATTTATTTAAAATAACCGAAAAAAGTTGTTTTTTTGAGTTTTTTGTAGTAATTTGCAATTGCAGCGATTTAATTGGAGTAAAGTACTTAAATGAATCTGCTTAAAATTAAATATATCGGTGGATTATTCAGGGCGAGTTGGTTTCCGCTCGTGCCGCAAATGGTTATGCTGATTGTTTTCATACTACTTGTCGCCGGCGGTCTTGGAGTAACAGCGAGTGATCCGGATTTAATTTATCGACTTCGATATACGAACCTCGCAAATTTAATTGTTTGGTCGTACTGGTGGCCTCTGATAATTATCGCCGCCATTTTTTTAGGCCGCTTATGGTGCACAGTTTGCCCTGTGGAACTTATTACATACTATGCCGGGAAAATAGGTCTCAAGCGACAGGCGCCGCATATTCTCAAGAGCGGCTGGATAGTGACAATCTTCTACACGCTAATCTGGATTGTGGGAGTGCATACTCTGGCGGTGAACCGGGTTCCTCATCAAATGGCGCTCTATATGTTGATGCTGATAATCCTCGCAATAGACATCTCCCTGATATTTCAGAATCGGGCGTTCTGCAGTTATATCTGTCCGGTAGGGCACTTGCTCGGCTTGTATGCCCTTATGTCACCATTCGAGTGGCGTGCAGATGATCAATCCATCTGCAGTAATTGTAAAACGAAAGATTGTGTAGTAAAGAAGAATCATTATCGGCTAATCTCCCGCTCATGCACGAGCAATCTCTACCCGGCAGCGATTAAGGATAACAGGGACTGCCTTTTGTGCACGCAATGTTTGAAGGCGTGTCCTTATAAGAATATCCGATTCTCTGCCCGCCGCCCATTCGCCGATTTTTTCACTGGTATTGATTTGAGACCTGCGGAGGTCGGATTTATTCTGTTAGTTAGTTCATTTGTCGTTTTCGAGATTCTCTCGGAGTGGATAGTTTCCCTGGATATTCTGATGTGGGCGCCGGATCATTTTACAAGCGCTCTTGGAATAACAGGTTCGATGGCAAACTTTGTCTCTGCGATTATCATGTTCATCGTGTTTCCTGCTTTGGCATTATTGGTTTTAATTGTTCTGGCTCAATTAGTATCGGACGAGAAGGGGGCGCCTCTCGGAGCAGCCATCAGGACGTTTGCACTGCTCTTGCTTCCGACAGTCGCAGGCGCTCATATAATCAAATCCATACTTAAGATGTCCTCTCAAATTCCCTTCTGGCGTCATGCTCTCTCAGATACGAATGGGATTGAGACGGCTCAAAGAATAGCCGCCGGTACTCTTGAACTGAATAAATCTGCGTCAGATGCACTTTATCCGGCGATAAGTTTGATAGCGGCTGCAATACTGCTTATCGCCCTGGCAGCGACAATGCAGATTTTCTGTAAATCTGTCGTTGTACAGAAACACACTGGCGGCGTTAAATTTGTCCTGCTTTTGGGCGTCCTGGCATATTGGAGTATCTTTGGTTTAACGATTTTTAACTGGAGATTTGGCTGACAGGAAGAATATTTTTTTGCGGCAGTTTTTTATTTACTTACGCCGTATCTTTTTATAACATATATAGATAAACTTGGATTTGTTTGAAAATCAAAAAATATAGATAGCGTGAAGGGAAAGATTGGATATGCCAACCAGAATAAGAATTATTATGGTTAGTATCATCATACTGCTCGGGGGAGCGTTATTCTCATATTGCGCGTTTTGTTATCCTGAAAATCCCGCATGTTCTACAGTACTTGCAAGCTCAAATGCAGGTTCTGCTTCAACAGGGAATAAAGAGCAGGATAAAACGGGTCAGAATAGCAAAACCCGTTCAGAGCGCAAGTCCCCCCCAAGAACGGGCGCTATATGATAATTTGAAATCAGACCATGGTGGCCATGGTCAAAAATGCCTGTGAGCGTATTCCTTACCCTGTCGGGATGATGCTAATGACGAATCGTGTTTTTAGAGCTGCCCTTATTTTAGGCAGGATTGATATATGAAGCGATTAATGTTCTGTCTGGTGCTGTGGGCATATGGAGCCGATATTGCGCGTGCGGCGAGTTTGCCATATGAGAATGAATATGCTTTTGGCGTGGATGCTTCGTTTGTCAAACAAGCCATGGATCAAGGCCGCTCATTCAGGGATGCCAACGAGGTCAAGCCTCCGTTGCAGATTTTTCATGATCATGGTTATAACTGGGCGCGCGTTCACCTGTGCAATCCGCCGGTGCGCGGGATACCGCAGACACTCGAGTATGTTATTGCATCCGGTCAGCTCATCAAACAGCAGGGCATGAAATTTCTGCTGGACTTTATGTTCTCGAACAACTGGGCTAATCCGACAACACAGCCCATGCCCAGCGCCTGGGTGGATTTGAATCACGAGCAGCGTGTTAATGTGGTGTATGAATTTTGCCGGGATTCGATAGCTTCACTGCGTGATGCCAATGCTCTGCCGGACATGGTGCAGGTGGGTAATGAGATTGGCAACGGCATTTTATGGCCCGATGGGCGCCTGCGGCCTCTGACGGATAAACCGAGTGAGTGGTCGAATGTTGCAGATTACCTGAAGGCGGGAATCAAAGGTATTAAAGAAGCCGCCGGAAATCGACCGGTGAAAATAATGCTGCACGTCGATCATGGTGGTGACATACCGTTAACGCAGTGCTTTTTTGACAAGATGAACGAGTTCAAAGTGGAGTACGATGTGATTGGTTTCTCATTTTATCCATGGTCGCACGGAACCCTGCTTGATTTGCGTGATAATCTTCGCTTAACAGCGATGCGCTACGGCAAAGAGATAATCCTGGTGGAGACCGGATATTATTTTGAACTTGGCCGCGATTTGCGAAATGCATTACCGCCGTTTCCGGAAACGCCGCAGGGACAGCGTCAGTGGCTGGAAGCAGTCAACGAGATTGTATTGAATATACCCAATGGTTTGGGAAAAGGTGTTTTCTGGTGGGAACCAATGATGCGGGGAAGGGGCTATTTTGACAGAAATGGAAATGTTCAGCCCATAATCCACGCTTTTGAAAAATATACCCGTCCTTCACGGCGAGTTGACGGCCAATCTCGGCTGCAATAATCACGCATTAAGTTTTTCTGCGATTATTTCCGAGGCGCGTTTCAGCGCTTCGTCTATTTTTTCGGGATTTTTGCCGCCCGCCTGAGCCATTTGAGGTCTGCCGCCGCCGCCGCCATCGACTATCAGAGCGATTGCTTTTACAATGTCACCTGCACTGAGCCCCTTTGCAACAAGGTCATTTGTCATTCCTGAAATAAGCGTAACTTTGCCGTCTTCATCAAATCCGAGAACAATCGCTGCGGATTGTGCCTTCTTCTTGAGCATGTCAATCGCTTCTCTTGCCTGTTCGACTGTCACTCCGGATAATTTTCCGACAACGATAGAGCTTTCACCTATCTTTTGGCAATTATCAAGCAGCTCTCTTGCCTGAGATAAACTATCCGAACCTGATGCTTTTGATGCTGATTTGAGTTTTTTGGCAAGCTCTTTATTATTCGCCAGCAATTTCTCCACTCTGTCAACAAGCTCATCGGATGGAACTTTGAGCATCACGGAAAGTGTATCGACAATTTCGCTTGCCTTTTCGAGATAGCTGTTAAGCGCCGAGCCTGCGAGAGCAGTAATCCTGCGAACGCCCGCTGAAACGCTTTCTTCCTTTATTATCTTGAAACCGCCTATGTCACCTATTTTGTCAACGTGCGTTCCGCCGCAGAATTCCTTGCTGAATGCTGTGGCGAGGGCATCCTGCCCTCGTTCGTTAAGACATGGGCTGGAAGCCGGCGACACATCATCGCCGATGGCGACTACCCTGACTTCGTCACCATATTTTTCTCCGAATAATGCCATTGCGCCAAGCTCCTGCGCTTTCTCACGGGGTAATACAGCGGTTGTTACAGGCAAATCCTCGACAATCTTTTCCCTGATTAATTCCTCGACCTTTTTTAATTCCTCGCGTGTAAGTGATTTGGGATATGTAAAATCGAATCGCAAATAATCAGGCCCGACGAAGCTTCCCTGCTGAGCGACCGATTTTCCAAGCACATTCTGCAATGCCCACTGAAGCAGATGAGTAGCGGTATGATTTTTCTTTATTGCGGCTCTGTCTTTACTGACTATTGCAGTTACAAGCTGACCTGCACTCATGGAACCTTCGGCAAGTTTGCCTTTGTGGATTATGCAGTTTGCAATTTTTAAGGTGTCTTCCACGATAAAGCGAGCGTTGTTACTATCTATCACGCCGCAATCGCCAACCTGGCCGCCCATCTCTGCATAGAAGCATGTCTGGTCGAGAATGAGTCCGACTTCCATACCGGCCTGGATTTGACCGGTTTTTTTGAAACCATCCTTATCAATCCAGCCGGCTATTTTGCATTGACAGCTATCCAGATGATACTTGTGTATGTCCTCAGTGACAGGAAGCTCTGTATCCGTCAAAGAAGCCAGGAAAGAATCATTTTTCTGGGATGCTCTTGCTCGTTCTCTCTGCTGCTCCATCAGCTCGGCAAATTTTTCCGAATCTACTTTAAGATTTCGTTCCTGCGCCATAAGCTGTGTTAAATCAAGCGGGAAACCGAATGTATCATAAAGCTGGAAAGCATCTTCGCCGCTTATGATTTTCCCACTTGATTGTTGAGCTTTATCTGCGGCGGAATTAAATATCTCGATACCTCTGTCTAACGTCCTGCCGAAACTTTCTTCTTCGGATTTAATTACCGTTGAGACATAATCCGACCGTTCTTTAATTTCACCGAACGCATTTCCAAGACAATCCACGACAACTGGAACAAGTTTATAAAGGAACGGCTCGTGCATTCCCAGTTCTCTTCCGAATCTCGAAGCCCTGCGCAGAATTCTGCGGATTACATAACCTCTACCATCATTGGATGGAGTTGCTCCATCGGTTATCGCGAAAACGAGCGAGCGGATATGGTCGGCGACAACACGGAAAGCATTGTCAGTCTGATTGCCGAGTTTGCTTGTATATTTGCAGCCTGAAAGCCTGCTTGTGTAATTGATTATGGGCATGAATAAATCTGTGTCGTAATTGCTCTTTGTGTTCTGCATTACCGAGACGACTCGCTCCAGCCCGGCGCCTGTGTCAACGTATTTAGATGAAAGAGGCACGAGTTTTCCGCCTGGCTGGCGATTGTATTGAATGAAAACGAGATTCCACAATTCTACATATCTCGCGCAGCCTTTATTGACTTTGCATTCATGTCCCGGAACATTTTTCAGGTCGCACCTTTCCGGTCCGAGGTCTATATGTATTTCGCTGCATGGACCGCATGGACCTGTTTCGCCCATTTCCCAGAAGTTATCCTTCTTTCCGAAAGAAAGTACTCGCTCAGGTGGTATAGATGTAACTTTTGTCCATAGGTTTTTCGCTTCTGTATCTTCCGGCAGGCCGTCATGCTCATCGCCCGCGAAAACAGTCGCCCACAAACGATTCGGGTCGATTCCCCAGACTTTTGTGAAAAGCTCCCATGCCCATTCGATAGCTTCGGCTTTGAAATAATCACCGAATGACCAGTTGCCGAGCATCTCGAAAAATGTATGGTGATATGTATCTTTGCCTACTTCTTCGAGGTCGTTGTGCTTGCCGCTTACTCGCAGGCATTTCTGGCTGTTGACGGCACGAGGATAAGAAGGAGCGCTCAGCCCGAGGAAAATATCCTTGAACTGGTTCATTCCTGCATTTGCGAAAAGCAGGGTTTCATCGCCTTTCGGAACGATAGGCGAACTTGGTACGAATGTATGATTTTTTCCCTTGAAAAATTCTATAAACTCACTTCTAATCTGTGCTGCACTTCTCATTGTTATTCAAAATCTCCAGCCTTAATTTGCTCATGCAAATTAAACTAAGCCTTTAGCGGCTAAAACCTTATTCTTTATTTCCTCGCACAACTCTTTATTTTCAGCGAGAAATTTCTTTGCGTTTTCTCTGCCCTGGCCGATTTTCATTTCGCCATAATTGAGCCATGCTCCGCTCTTTTCTACTATATTGCTCTCGACGGCCAAATCGAGCAGGTCGCCTTCATAGCTGATTCCATAATCGAACATCATATCGAATTCGGTCTCGCGGAAAGGCGGTGCGATTTTATTCTTAACGACTCTTGCCCTGACTCTTGAGCCGGTTGCGCTCGTGCTGTCTTTTATAGTAGTGATTCGACGCAGGTCGATTCGTACGGAGCTGTAAAACTTCAGTGCTTTGCCTCCGGTCGTAGTTTCAGGATTTCCGAACATGACGCCGATTTTCATACGTATCTGGTTTATAAAAATAAGTGCTGTTTTACTTTTACCGATAATGGCAGTGAGCTTGCGCATCGCCTGGCTCATTAGACGCGCCTGCAGGCCCATGTGGCTGTCGCCCATTTCGCCCTCGATTTCGGCTTTCGGAGTCAAAGCCGCTACGGAATCGACAACGATGACATCTACCGAGTTAGAGTTGATGAGCATCTCTGCGATATCGAGCGCCTGCTCGCCTGTATCAGGCTGGCTGACTAACATACTGCTTACATCGACTCCGAGCCTTTTTGCCCATGTCGTATCGAGAGCATGTTCTGCGTCGATAAAAGCGGCTACGCCACCCTGTTTCTGTGCGTTGGCAATTATGTGAAGCGCGAGAGTTGTTTTGCCCGAAGATTCAGGCCCGAACAGTTCGGTAATTCTTCCTCGCGGGATTCCCACTCCGCCCAGTGCGATATCAAGCGAAATCGAGCCTGTGCTTATTCCCTCGATTTTGGCGTATTTAGTTTCGTCCATACGCATAATCGAGCCCTGGCCGTACTGCTTTTCGATTTGTGAAATCACTCGCAGCAAAGCTTCTTCTTTGCCTGTTGCTTTTTCCGGTGCTGCTGATTCTTTTTTCTTCGCCATGCTTTTTTCTCTCCTTAATAAATGATTGAAAAGGTGGAATTAAAATTTATGTTTCTCTAATTTGTCTTTTGCAAATTATACTTTCCCAACAATGTATAAACAGGTCCTTTGGGCGTCAGTTCGCTTTGGAAAATACAAACCGCTTCGACCGGCACGACATCGAGACTGTATTTTTCATATTCTTTTGCCAACTGAGCCAGCTTTATACCTGCATTAAAATTTTTGATTCTGCAAAGCGTCAAGTGTCCTTCGAACTTCCTGTTTTCTTCAGGCCAGCCTGCGAAAGCCAGTTGTGTTTCAAGGTCTTCCTGCAGTTTCAGCAGATTTTCGTTATCCTGTCCTGCTCCTACCCAGAGCACTCGTGCGCTTTGGCCGCCGAAAGAGCCTACACCGGCGATTTCAATATCGAAGCATTTGTACTTAGTGGTAACTTCCTTTGTTATATTGCATACATTGACAAGCTGCGCATCGTTAATCTCGCCCAGAAATTTCAGCGTAAGATGCATATCTTCAGGATCGACCCACTTGGCATCGCCTTTGTGTAAATCGGTTTTGCCGAGAATTTCCCTTTGCAAATCCGCAAGGTCATCTTTAATTACCTTATCAATTTCTATAGCAATAAAAACACGCACCCGTAAAAATCCTAATTTCTAAATCCTAAATACTAAACGAATTTCAATTAACAAGCATCAAAACAAATGGAATATTTGAGCCTTCAACCAATGTGCGGTATTTTAACCTCTGATTACGCGGATTTCACGAAAAAAACAAAAGAAAAATCGCAATTATTCTAATAAATGGTACAGATAAGGAACGATTATCACCGATTTCGTCAAAGGTTAATTTTGTTTGTCCCGCCGCAGCATTTTTTGTATTTTTTACCGCTGCCGCAGGGACATGGTTCATTTCGGCCTGTTTTTGGTGAAATATTTACTATTGGTATCGGCGGTGTAATTCTAAAGGAATCAGGCGTACCAGTTAAATTCCCCCCATCAAGCCGACTATTGTATTTAGCTATATATCTTTGTATAGCTTCTTGATCTCCCATATCTACGCCATCGGCCTTCGCCTGCATCATAAAACTCTTGCCCATTCCCCAATTTTGCGGATTCATAGCATTGGCAACTATTATGTCAGCCCAGCCGTGAACTGTTTCGGCTAACGCTTTTGTATCAGTCAAAATACCCTCTGATTCAAGCCATTTCAGCAGCGTCTCTGTTACAGGAGCAACATTCTCAAATAACTCGCGCTCGGCAGTCACTTTACGCGGGAATACATCCAGAAGGACTTCCTCAAGTGTGTGCTCATCAATCTCTTCCGGACTGCTGCCGGCATAAGTCCACGCATATTCCAAAACGTTGTGAGAAATAAAGCCTGCATCATCGAAAATATCATCTGCTAACTTGTGCGCATATTCTGATTCGATAAATCTTTCGGCGAGTAACGCGGCACGCCGACTGCCTGCTTCGACGTCATCTTCCTCGAAATCATCTTCTTTATGCTCCTGATACCACTTTCTGGCCATTTTCCAGCGAGGCTCAAACCATTCTTTGACCGGCTGTTCCCACATGTTCGGCGTTAAAGAATAGTCCAAACGGTTTTCTAATATCAGTAATGCTTCTTCATAATCACCATAAAAGAAGGAATCTTCAGCTTTCTTTTCGAGGCGTTTTAATAGCTTGCGGCTGCTGGTGTGCTTAAGTAAAGCCAAAGTCTGAGCCGCACAGAAAGCGTCATCGATTTCCACATGCCCACTGTCTGCCTGCTGTAGCAGCTCTGTGCAAGCTTGTATCACGCTGCTTCGGATAATGCTGTCCTCGGTCTTGACAGCTAATTCAGTAAGTCCCCATAATTGAAACCACGCTCCATTCTGATTCGGTTCTTTTCTTATTATATCCAGTACGTCAGGCAATATCACCGGACCCATAGAGCCGCAGGCGGCCATTAAAACCTCCATCGATATATCTGCATTATCCTGGCCGGCTTGCGAAAGCTTCTCCAGCAGAAATTTTCCAATCTCAGAACGTTTTTCATCATTCAGATTTGATGCGGCTAACGCAAAAATTGCAGGAATGTACAAGTCCTCATACCCTTTATAATCAGGCCAGGCATTCCATGCATCCTCATAAACTTTCATCAGTGTTTGTGAAACCGACCAGTCAATTGTTAATGAGTTGGCAAATTCTTCCAGCGCCAACCACGGAATATCGCCATCAGTATGTTTGAGACTTTCCCATGGTAATTGTGATTCGATATCATTCATCATCATAAACTCCTTAAATGCCTCAGCAAAATGCTCCGGCAATCATATTTTATTAATCGCAAAGACAAAAACAAGAAAAAATTTCGATGTTGTGAATATCAAAACAAAAACTTTAGTATCTCCGACATCGTCCAAAATGGCGAAGTTGTTTACGGATAGCTGTTGCATGGATTATTTTGATGAATGATTTTTACTCAGTAGGGAAATTAGTATGGCGTTTTCAGATACCAGAAATATGACTAACCTGGTTACTTATATGCATCCCTGCGATGTCTAATGGTTATAATATCGACTGATTTAGCGTTATCATTTATAGAATAGATGATTCGATAGTTACCTACTCTCATTCGCCATAAGTTCCGGCCGCCCTGCATTTTAATGCAATTGTGGGGTCTCGGATTTCCCGACAAATTCTCAATCTTGGGAAATATCCTCTGACCATATCGGCATCGAGTGACTCAAGCTCTTTCCGTGCGGAGCGCGCGAAGGTTATTTCGTATTCAGCCATTAAGTTTTCCAGCACGCTGCAGGCGTTTTTTTACTGACTGTAACGACTCACGAGGTTCTTTGCGCCTATTATATGCAACTAAGCAGTCATAAAAATCTTCCCATAAATCGGAATATTTATTAAGGTCGATTATAACGGCTGATTTATTGCCTTTGTTATCAATAACAAATTGAATGCCGCTCATAAGAATTCCTTTAGTTTTCATTTTATAAAATATATCTTTGCACTATTATAATCCTTTCAAGCCTGAATTTCAAGAGATTTCCGCCAAAACCAAATAATCAAGGAACTATTTGAAAGGACGCCAGTCAATTATCACCGATTTCGCCCAAAACGGCACAGTTGTGCATGGATAGTTGTTTTGTAAACGTAGATTACCGTTTCTTGTCGTTCAATCCTAGTTCACGAGTATGCAGACGGTCTTTCCAAGTCTTTTCTATAAACTGAACGTCACTTGATTCCATATCTGGCGATACACGTTGCAGGATGCTAAATCGAAAATTCTCTGGATTGCGTTCTTTCAGTTGGTTGTTACCACCATGACCTGAATCTGCATAATTATGCCATCTACCGTGTAGATTATCTTTACCATAAGCCGATCCCACGTAACCCTTGCCGTCACTAACGTCTAATATATAATAGACACCTCGCCACTGCGAAAGTTTTTCGCACCATTTTGTTGGAAGTTCATTAAGCTGATTCCAAGTTAATAATAATTGATTCCATTCTGGCATATCAGGAATAAGAATCGAGTCTTCTGAAATTGCAAGAATTTCAAAATCATGACGGTCAGCCCAAAGAAACCAATTACGTTCTATTCCAGGCCATTTTATAATCAGTTTACCTTTCCATTCTTGACAAAATTTTAATAGTATAAGATCAAACAGAAGACATTTACCTTTTTTATCAGTCATTCCCTGTAGTCCATACTTTTTTAACTCTAAAAGAGATGTTCTTTCCCAATATTGACTATAAGAAATCGACCTGTATCCTTTGACTTCATATAATCCAACAAAAAGAGCCTTTCCAGGTTTATGGCCAATAAAAGAAGCCACAAACTTCGCTTTTTGCATTGCTTTTTCAGTTCTCGGTTTTTGTGTTTGTTGATAAGCATTAAAAAGTTCAGGTTTATCTGTTGCTAACCATGGCAAAACCTTCTTCACTTCTACCTCTTGTGGAACATGACGTAAAATGAGAACGTCTTTAAGTGTGATATTTTCATTATCGAGTATATTTTTCAATTGAAATTGCATGTTTTCTCCTCAATACTCATTAGTAATATTAATATCTTTAATGAGAAAATGTATTTCTATAAAAGTCACCCATGTCCCAGAGACTTATGTGGACCCAGTTCATCTGCCTCCCATTTTCCTGGTTGGATTGGATGCAGGTGAGCTCGAAAGTTAAGATTGATACGTACTGACCAATGATTGGGAATTTCAGGCCACGGCTTGAAGTTAAGACCATTTCTCGTTGGATCCTCAATCAGTTTTCTTTTAGTATTTTCCCAGAGAGGTTTCAAAGAAGCATATTTTTTGGCAAGCAGTTTAACAACTGAACGTGACTCGGTGATTTCGTTAACCTCCGGCAGTTTCCACGCTGGTGATATCCAAGTAGTTAAATCAACAGGACGCACAAAATACTCTGGGCAAAGTTGTCTTCTAAGAAGTTCTTCTGGAACAGTTCCGATCCATAATGATTGATCCTCTCGGCGTGCTGTACTCGAAAGATTCAAATCTAAAAGATTTGCAGCAAGTTCGCCACCAAGTTCTATTTTATTTTCATCAAACCTTGCATATGCGCCAGGCTGTATTTTCATAAAGTCGTACGCAAATTCATCCAAGCCAACATTTTTTTGCCGAGCCCATTCCCATGCATAATGGTTTGATAGTGCTTCTTCAACCTGATAAATCCTATGGTTGCGAAAAGCACGTTTAAGAGGATCATATAACGAACGACCAATTTTAGCTTCAGCAGAAAGCGAGTAGAGATCAAACTTAAAGTGAAATCGTTCGTGTTCTCGTAAAAATCTATATGCTATGTTTATTGAACTATATCCAGGATAGGTTTCTTCAATTAGCTCTCTGATTCGAGTTATCCCATGCTCAAGATAAAAGATACCCCATTTCCCTATATATGGGCGATTGTCAATATATCGACGTGATTTGTAAAAGGCAAAGACATCGAAACCAGCCTCCCGAATCCCACCATCAAGTAACTTTCTTTCATCACTGTTAATTGGAAATGAGATATATGGTAATTCGTTACTTGAAAGTCGCCACAAAGTCCTCTCGAGCTTCCATCTTTCCTCGACTGAAATTAGAATATCATTATCTCTAACACGCTCAACTGGATCGAAATATTCATGCACTGGATATTCAGGTTCAGGCAAATCTTGGTTGTTGAGAACCGGATGCGTTGGAATACGTAGAGAAGTTTCTTTAAAATATCGTTCAAGTAAATTTGCCATCTGTATCCTATTGTTAATTCTTAGTTTACAATAATTATTTTATTTACGGGACAAAAAATCTTAACTTCCGGCCTTAAAGAATTATTATATTCTCGAATTATAAAAGAGGACAAGCTTTTTTTATCAAAAACAGTGTAAATCCCGTATGAATTAGTAACAAAAAAAGGACTTTAAAGCCACCGAGTTCACAGAGAACACAGAGGTTTTTTAAAAAAGATTTTCTTTGAGTGCTCGGTGCCATCTGGGGCAAAAAATTGGTTAGTTTAATGTTACAATTGTTCCTTCGTTGCGGGCGATGTCCAAAGTGATTCGCTTTGCACATCACGGTTTGCTAATTCCCAGATCATTACAAATCTTTCGGCACAGATTCTCGTGTATTTCCCTGTGTCTTGGAATTGTTGAAACTTTTTTCTCCCTGCGATTCACATACACAGTATGGCTGCCGCCTTCGCGAAGAAACTCACATCCCTGTCTTTCAAGGTGCTTTATTAGGTCAATCCTTTTCATGCGGTCAGTATGCCGAATGGTTCTTTGACAACATTCTTTCCGACGTTTTCCTCTTCATTAATCTGCCGATAGGACTCCATTACTAATTCGATGGCTTCTTTTAAGTTTTCCTTTGTTTCATCGAGCGTAGCTCCCTGTGTATTTGCTCCCGGCAGTTCTTCAACATACCCAATATAACCGTTTTTTACCTTTTCGAAAACCGCTGTAAGTTGAATTCGCATATTTTGGTCCTTTTCTTGTCTTTGCCAGAAACACAGATTACAATATACTTTTACATAAACTCAGTACATTCTAAACGATTCCCTTGGAAATGTAAAACCTTGTTTCCAGTCTTATAAAACTATTATATAATTAAATGATAAAAAAAGCCATGAAATTTTTAGCAGAAAATCAATCTCTAAAGACTGGATTCCCGCATTCAAGTGTGAAATGACCCGGCTTTGTCAGAGACTTCACTGCGGCAGGCGTTAATCCGTAGTTAATTCAATGTTACAATCGTTCCTTCGTTGCGGGCGATCTCGATGATGGGGGTGTAGTCGTCTTTTTCCCAGCGTTCGAGGCCGCAGGGAATCGGCTCGATACGGGAATCTGTTTTACCAGCGATATCGAAAACCGGCACTTATGATGTGAGAAATATCTTCCTTATTCAAGCTGGTATCGTAGTCGATAAAAAATGTTGTGTTTTGTTTCTTTATTTGTCGTAATCCAATCCCTAATACAGTGCTGTCTCTCGGAAGGTCTTCGCCACTGACTTTGAAAGTCGCATTCGGACTATCAGCAAAGTATGCGTTAAGATTTGCTTTCGTATCGCCGAATTCATGTAACCATCGGCCTCTCAGCTCAATTACCGCATTTTGGTCGTTTTTGTTTTTCCCAAGATGCTTTTTAACTTTCATACCAAGTGAGCCTTGATAGGATTTATAACTTTGTTCGTCAAATCTAAGTGCGCTATCGCCGCCGGATTCAGTATAGCTTCCTAAATTCAGATAAGAAAGCTGAAAAGCTGCCATTGGCTGAATAAGGAAATCTTTACCAAAAAACCAGTTGCGGCCTGTCTCGAGGTAAGTACCGGCTTCATAGCCGTCAAATTCGCCTTTTAATGTTTCGGAAGTGACATCAATATAACGTTTAGTCTCGTATTCCATTGATGCGAAACTAACTATCGAATCGATATATCCGCTTTTATTGTACCAACTGCCGTATATGCCTAACGGCGTACTGTATATATCGCTTTGATCTTTGGATGATGAGTAATTTACATGTCCGTATGAATATCCGCCTGTTATACCGAGTATCAGCTCATTTGTATATTTATAATCCATGCCGAAGCCTGTGCCGTAAACTCTGTATTGATAACCGGGCATTGTGCTTTCGGTGTCTCTTTCACCGAATACACCATAGCCCCTGCCCCATAAGCCCCACTTTTCAGTTGCGAAATATTTTGTTCCGCTTCCAATAGCAAATGAGTTAAGACCTGTATCAGTATCATATACACTTGTATCTCTGTCAGTCTGAGCCGCCGCAAGCAGAGGGTATTTGTTGGATTCGCTGGCATAGACGCTTCGTGTATTATGGAGTCTGTTGGAAACAGTGTCTGCAAAGCGGGTGTTACCCATAGCGGAAATCGAAGCAAGTGAAGTTCTTGTTTGCCCGCTTAGTTGATCATAAGCATTTTGTACTTGTTCGATGGTAGTAAGCTGTTGAAGTCCGGTTATCACTTCATTTCCGCCATTATCTGCTATTTCTTGCAAAGCCGAACCAACCGACCTTTGATTGGCGGTTGTAAAAAGTTCAGGATTATCGAATCGTTCCGGTGTTACTGTCAGGATGACTGAGTCTGTAAAGTAACCCATTTCCACTAAAACTTCGGACAAAAGAGTTTTGAGCAGGGCTGTATCTACTATATTAAATTCCCCCGAAACATTGTTAGCTTCGATAATAGTATATTCATGCGAACTGCTGATCGTTTGAGTAGAAATTGTTTTCAGCGTCCCGCCGTTGATACTGGCATCGCCGGTAATGATAAGCTTATCACTATTGCCGCTATTGTCGATTTCAATTTCGAGAGTGCTGTTAGCATCCAGTGTTAAGTTACCATCGATAGTTGTCGTACCTATACTGTTTCCCGGAGCCAGCGTTCCGCCTGTAACATTAAGACTTCCCAGCGTGCCCGTGCCGCCGAGAATGCCTCCGGTCATCTCGATTCCATTGGTATTATTAGTAACGCTGCCGTTTAGATACCACGTTCCTCCTGTGAGATTTATCGTTTCGATATTTTTGAGATCATAATTTAATGTTGTGCTGTTTGTATCGATGCCTGATAAAGTCAGAATATCATTATCAGTATTATTCATAGCCAGATCAATATCGCCAACTATTCTCGAACCAGATACAATTTCCACACTATCATCCGCATTTTGAGAGTTGAGCACATGAGATTCAATTCGTCCGGACTGTATAGCCGCGGAATTTGAATCGGTACCAGCGTTACCGTAAATATAACCGCCATTAACTTTGATATCCATCGGGCCGTATGATAAAATTCCATAGGCATAATCGCCAACTGCATAAGCAGCGACATCTCCTGTTATATCGCCGGTCGTTACAGAATCTGAATGAGAGTATATTCCGAACGCGTCATTGGTATCTGCCCTGGCATAAATGACTCCGCCAATGTCACCGATATTTATCGGTCCGCCGGAGCTTAGTATGCCATATGACCCATAAGTTTCTGTATATACATAAATATCGCCTTCAATATTACCGATCTTTACGGAGCCATCAGAGCTTTTCAATCCGTAAGCATTATTAGTTCCTGCTGCTACATCTATTATTCCGTTAATATTACTGATGGTTAGCGAATCTTTGCTTTCTATACCGTAAGCATTATTAGAACCTGCGGTTATGTAAATTGTCCCGTCAATATCGCCGGTAGTTATTGAGTTAGTTGAATATAAACCGTAAGCGTGTTCATTGCCTGTGGTGGCCGTAATTGTACCGTTAATAGCTCCTGTTGTTATCGAGGAATAAGCAGACAATCCGAATGCATCGTTAGTATCTGCTGTTACTGTTATATTGCCGTTAATTGCCCCGGTATTGATCGTGTTGTTATTAGACCGCAAACCATAAGCGCCCAGATATGCAGATGATGTAATAGTACCGTTTACATCTCCTGTGATTATATAATCATTTGCAAATAAACCATAAGCATAATTATTCCCTGCTATAGCTGTAATTGTTCCATTAATATTGCCGGTAGTTATCATGTTGCTGTTACCGGCGTACAAACCGTAAGCTCCATCAATACCGGCTTCAGCGTAAATAACACCATCGTCTGGAAAATCACCGCTGATTTCGACATCATACCCGTCTCCAAAGAGGGCATAAGCATTATTTGTGTCTGCTGCTGCTCTGACTGTACCAAACTCACTGCCGGTTGCAGGATTGACATCATCACCAGAAAGGCCATTAACATCCGAAACACCTGTGTTATTAACATCGTAAAGAGCCATGGAAGGTTTCGATAAAACAGCTAAGAGTAAAATAAGCGGCATTATTAAAAGTAGCCTATAACCATTTTTGGGTACTTTCATAACAACTTCTCTCTCTACTAAAACAGTATATTTTTTTCTCTGCTAAGTTTAAGATTCGCAAAAAACATCTCACATGAAATCCAGAATCTATAAACCGGGCAAAATTTCTAAAAACCTCCATATTATTGCATTTTATTGTTTTGGGGACAAGTATAGAAATAAAAAATATCATATATTGTGATACATGAAATGAAAATTATTTAAAATAATGTTGCAATGGGAAATTATATTTGTATAATTTAAGTCATGAACAATAGGTTTACATCGTGTTTTGTTATCGAAGCCGTTCTCAGGCTTAGCGGCCTCCTTTTGCGCCCCGCGGCGCAATAAATCAAGCATCTACAAACTATTTCCTTTCATTTTTCGTAAAATCATAGCATTTTTGCTCAGTTTGCGGCATAATTAGTACTTTACTGTTCTACAAAGTATAGCTATAAAGCACGATTTATAGAGCAAAATTGTTTTGTCCCGGCGTTCGCTCGAGTGAGTATTAACAAAAGCATTAAAGCCGGATTATTAAGCAGGAGAAAATATTATGTCAGAAGAAAAAGTAATAATATTCGATACGACCTTGCGGGATGGCGAGCAGTCGCCAGGCGCTTCGTTGTCGATAGCAGAAAAGCTCGAAATTGCCCAGCAGTTAGCGATTCTGGGCGTGGATATTATCGAAGCAGGCTTCCCCGTATCCAGCCCGGCGCAGTTCGAGGCTACAAGGCTTGTCGCAGAGCAGGTACAGGGACCGACCATAGCGGCTCTGGCACGCGCCAGCGAAGGTGATATCGAATCCGCCGGCAAGGCAATAGCTCCGGCGAAAAAGAAACGAATACATACGTTCATCGCGACTTCGCCTGTGCATATGAAGCACAAGCTCAAAAAGAACAGCGATGAAGTTCTGAAAATGGCAGTTGCCGCAGTCAAATTCGCTGGAAACTTTGTTAAAGATATCGAGTTTTCACCGGAAGATGCCTGCAGGAGTGAAATGCCTTTTTTGATTGAGATTTTGACGGCTGTTATCGAAGCCGGTGCAACCACTTTGAATATACCTGATACTGTAGGCTACGTTCTGCCTTACGAATACGGCAGAATTATCGCGCAGCTTAAGTCAGATGTGCCCGGCATAGACAAGTGTGTCATTAGCACACATTGTCATAACGACCTTGGCATGGCTGTCGCGAATTCTCTGGCAGGCGTGCGTAACGGCGCAAGGCAAATCGAGTGCGCCATAAATGGAATGGGCGAGCGTGCCGGTAACGCCGCGCTCGAAGAAGTCGTAATGGGAATAAAGACGCGCCCGGACTTTTTCGCAACTCAGAGTGCAGGCGGCCTGTCAACTAATATTAATACGAAAGAGATTTACAGAACAAGCCAGCTTGTCTCGCAATTAACCGGCTTTGTAATTCAGCCCAACAAGGCGATTGTCGGCGCAAATGCCTTTGCGCACGAATCAGGCGTGCATGTCGATGGAGTGCTCAAGGAGCGCACGACGTACGAAATTATGACTCCCGAAAGTGTAGGTCTTCGAGGCTCGCGAATGGTTCTGGGAAGACATACAGGCAGACACGGCTTTGTCAACAAATGCAAACAGCTTGGATTCAATCTCAATAAGCAGGAAACGGAAAATGCTTATCAGAGATTTCTGGAAATAGCAGACAAGAAAAAAGAAGTTTTCGAAGAAGACATAGCTGCGATTATTAACGAAGAAATCCATATTATAGAGCAGGCTTATCAGCTTGAATATCTGCACGTAGCAAGCGGGACCGGGACTTTGCCGACCGCAAGCGTGAAAATAAAAGTCAAAGACCAGGTAAAACAGGCAGCCGCCTGCGGTGATGGTCCGGTCGATGCCGCTTATGAGGCTATACGTGAAGCGACTGGTTTATCTCCCAAGCTGGAGAACTATACTATCCGCGCTGTTACGGGCGGCAAGGAAGCTCTCGGCGAAGCGATTGTAAGAATCAGTACCGATGGCAGAACCTATATTGGCAGAGGTATTTCGACTGATATTATCGAAGCAAGCGCAAAAGCCTACGTCGATGCCATTAATAGAATGGTCGCCGACAAGGGCGAAAAATCCGAATTGAAAGTCGAATTGTAAATTATCAAAAAATCAGAGGTAAAAAAATGGAAACGAAAGTCGATCAAAGAAAACAGAAATATATTATAAGGGTAAAAGACTTATACGACCAGGTTAAAAAGTGGATCAAAGCAAAGAAGCTCATTGCTAAAGAAAAAGAGGTTGAACTCAACGAAGAGATGTCTGGTATATATAAAGTGCCAGGACTTTTAATTGAGGACAAAGAGGGCAAAAAGATAGCAGAATTGCAGCCAGCAGGTGCCTGGATAATCGGTGCAGAAGGCCGTGTCGATATTATTGGAATAATAGACAGAGCTTATTTAGTCTATTTGCAAATAGAAGGGCCGCATATGAAAATGTCAGTTTCCAGTTCTGCAGAAAAAGTTGAAGAAATATCAAGACCTTTATTTAAGGGAGTGGACCAGCCTGGCTGGTACTGGATAGAAAATAAACCCAGGGGTAAAGCACGATTGGTTGACAGTGAACTTTTCATTGACTTACTCTCGGAGGTTTCTGATTATGAATTATGACAATCCATTACTGCCGATCTGGGAATTTTATCAAATTACCGGAGATTGTCTAAAAGTTGCTCAAAGAACGATTAACAGGGAAAATGAATACTTTATGAGGGATACTGGTTTTATAGGTAAATCAATTGAAGATGCGACAGATAAAATAGTGAAGAGTCGAAGAGAGACAGAAGATTATGTAGTTTTGTCACTATGGATTGCTTTTGAGCGTTTTATGTTCAATCATGTACAGGAAGCAGGAAGCATTCTCCTTGAGAAACATCCTTTGTCTTTTTCGCAGAAGCTATTCGATAAGCTGACCGATGCTGTAGAATATTGGAAAGTGGAGGATGTTTTGGATATGTTTAAGAACGGCATGGTTAGTACACAATTAATTGGTGATGCAAAAAACATAAAAAAATATAGAGATTGGATAGCACATAAAAATCCGAAAAAGGCTACTCCCTCAAAAGTGACCCCTGAGACAGCTTACAAAATTCTATCCACATTGATGTATGAAATACAAAATTTGTTTTCTTTAGAAAAGACCTAATGAAAAAATGAAAAACCCGGCTTTGCTGAACAGCTTTGTCGAGGTTGAAATTATAAGAAAAGGAATAATATTATGGGAATGACGATTACAGAAAAAATATTGGCAAAATCAGCAGGTAAAGACAAAGTCAAAGCAGGTGACCTTGTCGATGCTAAAATCGATGTCGTGATGTGTCACGATGTGACAACTCCGCCTGCGATTACAATGCTCGTCGAAAAAGGAATAGATAAAGTTTTCGACCCGGAAAAAATTGTCGTAACGCCGGACCATTTTCAGCCTGCGAAAGATATAAAAAGCGCAGAGTTGCACAAGCGTCTCGATGACTGGGCGAAAAGGCAGAAAATAAAATATTACTATAAAATCGGCAGGGCTGGCGTATGTCACGCGCTTCTTCCGGAGCAGGGACATATCAGGCCCGGTGAAGTGATTGTCGGAGGTGATTCACATACATGTACCTACGGAGCTTTCGCCGCTTTCAGTACGGGTATAGGTTCGACGGATACAGCGGCTGCCATTGCGACGGGACAATTGTGGTTCAAAGTGCCCGCTTCGATGAAGTTCGTACTAAACGGCTCTCTCGGACATGGTGTGTACAGCAAAGACGTCATCCTGGCTGTTATAGCTCGAATCGGAACAGACGGCGCACTTTACAGGGCTATGGAGTTTGTCGGTCCCGCGCTTGCTGAAATGTCGATGGAAGCAAGAATGACAATTACGAACATGGCAATCGAAGCCGGAGCCAAAAGCGGCATAATTGGTTTCGATGATATAACAAAACAGTATCTCGACGAGCATCTCAGGGACAAAAAGGAATATACTGTTTTCAAATCGGATAGTGACGCCGAATATATCGCAACAGAGACGTTCGACTGTTCGACTATTGAGCCAATGGTGGCTTTGCCGCACTTACCCAGCGGCGGCGTACCTGTCGGTCAGTGCGCAGGTATGAAAATGGACCAGGCATATATCGGAAGCTGTACGAACGGCAGGATTGAGGACTTGCGCATAGCCGCGACAATCCTCAAAGGCAAACAGGTTGCCATTCGCACACTGATTGTATCTGCAACACCTGTTATATGGAAACGGGCGAAAGACGAAGGCTTATTCGATATATTTTACGATGCAGGCTGCGTCATTTCTGCTCCGACCTGCGGTGCTTGCCTTGGCGGCTTTATGGGCATCCTTGCTGAAGGTGAAAAGTGCATAAGCACAACCAACAGAAATTTCGTCGGCAGAATGGGACATCCGAAGAGTGAAGTCTATCTGACAAGTCCCGCTACAGCCGCAGCAAGCGCTGTCGAAGGAAAAATAACCGATCCAAGAAACTTCTTATGAAGAAATCCTAATATTTAAACTCTAAATACTAAACAAATGAAAATGAATGAAAAAGAAAATTCAAAAAAGTATGACTTGGAAGAAAGAACGTTTGAGTTGCCAAGGCAGTAAGAAATTTCGTTAAGAAGATTAGCAGATACAAATAACGATGCTGAACTTGAAAAAGAAAGTAAAGAATTACAGGCAGAAGCCTATAAGTTAATGTGCATATTTGGTTCAATTGTAACCAAAAACGACTGATGTTTTACGAAATTATTTTTTGGTTATTGTAATTTGTTTAGGATTTAGATATTAGAATTTAGAAATTTATTTTTTTTAAGGAATAAAAAATGTCAAAAGCACATGTATATAAAAGAGATCATATTAATACAGATGAAATAATCCCGGCACGTTATTTGAACACAGATAACGAAAAAGAATTAGCGGCCCACTGCATGGAAGATTTGGACAAGGATTTTGTCAGGAAGGTCAAGAAAGGCGACTGCATCGTAGCCGGAGATGACTTTGGCTGCGGCTCGTCACGCGAGCACGCGGTATGGTCGCTTCGCGGTGCGGGAGTACAGACTGTTATCGCAAAAACATTTGCGCGAATCTTCTATCGCAACGCGATCAATAATGGCTTCTACCTGATAGAATCAGAGGATGCCCTGAGCAAAATCCGTGACGGCGACGAACTGCAAATCAATCTTAAGACAGGCTTGATAAAAAACAAAACATCAGGTAAAGACATAAAGTTCAATTCGCTGCCGGACTTTGCACTGGAAATTATAAACGACGGCGGTCTGCTTGAACACATAACAAAAATGAAAAAATAGAATGCTATAATTCAGTTATCTGTTATGATATTAAGAACCTCTAACATAAGGAGTAAAAACGGTGTTATTAATATCAAAAACAAGTATTTATGCTCTTTTTGTTATAGGTTTTAAAGATATTTGCAGACAGATATGCTGTACTTTGATAAAATAAATTATTGCAGAATTATATACTGAAAAGACCATGAAAAAACATTTCAGTATGAAAGAGAAAAATGATAACTGTTTCAATCTATTCTGTTCCTATATGTGCAGGTTTATCCGATAGAATTAACATTCGTAAGGAGAAATAAGAATGAGCAGAGTAGCAATAAATAAAGAGGTTTTAAATTGGGCGGTACATCGCTGTGGAATGGAAATAGATGAATTAGAACAGAAATTTCCTAAAATCCATGAATGGGTAAGCGGAGAAATAAAACCTACTTTGAAGCAATTGGAATTGTTGGCTAAAGCTACACTTACACCACTCGGTTTCTTTTTCCTTACTACACCGCCAGAGTTACGATTACCAATACCTCTTTTTCGCACGATTCGAGATGAGACTTTAGCTATACCAAGTACAGATCTCTTTGAGACTATTCAGATAATGCAACGCAGACAAGCTTGGATGCGTGAATTCATATTGGAGCAGGGTCAGAATGAACTGCCGTTCGTGGGATCTGTACGACACGATGAACAACCGAATTTAGTTGTAACAAAAATACTGAAATCATTAAATCTAAATGTGGGATGGGCGACTGCTGAGCAGACATGGACAGATGCACTTCATACTTTACGGCAAGCTATTGAGAATGCAGGGATACTGGTAGTCGTTAATGGCATCATCGGTAATAATACACACCGCAAGCTTGATCCAAATGAATTCAGGGGTTTTGTTTTGGTGGATAATTATGCTCCTTTGGTATTTGTAAATGGTTCTGATGGCAAAGCGGCACAAATGTTTACTCTTGCTCACGAATTGGCACATGTGTTTTTTGGAAGCAGTGCTGCATTTGATTTGCGTGAAATGCAACCCGCTGATGATCCAGTAGAACGGGCATGTAATAGGGTAGCAGCAGAGTTTCTTGTTCCGCAACGTGAATTGCGCCAGATATGGTCTTCTGTAAAGGAAGATTCGGATCCATTTCAGACAATTGCAGGTAAATTTAAGGTTAGTTCGCTTGTGGCAGCTCGCAGGGTATTGGACATAAATCTTATCAATAGAGAAGTCTTTCTGAATTTCTATCGAGCTTACCAAAACGATGAACGTCGTATTGCTGATAATCGTTCAGCAGGAGGTGATTTCTATGCAAATCAGAATCTCCGAATAGGTCAGCGATTTGCTTCTACAGTAATTAGAGCAGTTAAGGAGGGCAAGCTGCTTTACTCTGAAGCATATCGGCTGACTGATTTATACGGTAAAACATTCGATTATTATGCCTCTTCTCTTGGATTTGGAGGAGCATAACATTGGATTGTGCTAAATATGTTCTCGATGCTAACGTGTTTATTGAAGCGGCACGACGTTATTACGCATTCGATATTGCTCCTGCATTCTGGGAAAATTTGATTCAATATGCAACAAGTGGTCAACTTCAAGGTATTGATCGTGTCAAACAGGAGCTTGAGCGAGGAAAAGATGAACTTGCGGCATGGACAACATCGCAATTCAATAGTGCATTCGTTTCGACTGATGAAGAAGGCATTATTGAATCCTATAGTGACGTAATGAGATGGGTACAAGCTCAAAGCCAATTTTCAGATGTGGCTAAGGCTGATTTTGCAAATAGTGCAGATGGGTGGTTGATTGCTTGCGCCAAATCCAAAGGATTTGTTCTTGTGACGCATGAGGTACTCGACCAAGTATTAAAAGAAAAGTTCCCATTCCTAATGTTTGCGATGCATTTCATATACGTTATGTTGACACATTTATAATGTTGCGCGAATTGGGAGTACGTTTTTCGTAATCTTCCTTATTTTTATACATCTGAAATCGTAACATCATTATGTAAGTAAAAATGGGAAATAAAATGGTAGAATGTTAAGACTTTCCTTTTGATATACGTCCTGATCTTTCACCATACATTGTGCATCTGATGAAAAATTCTAATGCAGATGATACATAATTATGAAAATGTCTTTAAGAGCCAAATTGATAATCAGCTTTTTGACGGCGATAACCATATGCGGTTTTGTCGCCACTATAATATCCGTTCGATTAATCGATACCGGCATTATCCAGCAGGAAAAGTATAAAGTTAAAAATGATCTCAATTCTGCAAGGTTAATCTACCAGCAGGAGGTCCAGAAAACCGCCGATATAGTTCGCTTCGCTGCGTTAAAGTTTTTAATTGTAGATGCTGTTATTAATAATAATGTTGAACAGCTCAAAAAAGAACTGGAAGAGAGAAGAAAGACAGAACACCTTGATATTTTGACTTTGACAGACAAAGATGGACGTGTTCTCGTAAGAGCAAGAAATCCTTTTATTTACGGAGATGACCAGTCAAATAATGCAGTTATCGCAAAAGTATTGAAAGAAAAACAAATAGCTGCCGGAACTGTAATTGTTTCGAAACAGGAACTGGAAAAAGACGGAGATGATTTGGCTCGTCAGGCTTTAATTAAAATAATCAAGACACCTCACTCGACACATAGCTCCTATGATCAATCACAAGAGCATGATGTTTCATCGAAAGAAGCAGTGGATACAGAACAGGTATCGAGCAATGGAATGATTATAAGTGCAGGCGCTCCAGTTTTCGATAATGAAGGGAATTTGATTGGCATACTATACGGCGGAAAACTGATTAATCGCAATTATGACATTGTTGATAAAACAAAAGAAGTTGTTTATAAAGATGCCAAATACAAGGGAAAAGATATTGGTACTGCCACCATTTTTCAAAATGACCTGCGTATCTCGACAAATGTTCTGGACAATGATGGAAATCGCGCAATAGGAACGCTTCTTTCTGATGAAGTGAAAAAACAGGTACTGGAAAATGGATTAACTTGGACATCTCCGGCGTTCGTCGTGAATAACTGGTATATTTCCGCGTATGAGCCTATACGTGATGTGCAGGATAAAATCATCGGAGTGCTGTACGTCGGCGTTCTGGAAGAAAATTTTATAGATATGCGGAATAAAACAATTCTTCTGGTTTTGGGATTAATGTTTGTCGGGATGATTATCGCCGCTGCTGTTGCAGGATTGCTTGCAAATAGTATTTTGAAGCCTGTGGAAAATCTTGTTCACGCTTCCGGTCTGTGGGCGAAAGGTAATCTTGATTACAGAGTAAAAACATCAGGTGGAGATGAAATATCAGAACTGTGCGAAACGTTAAATAATATGGCGTCTTCTCTCAGGGAAAGAAGCAGCCAGCTTAGAAAGTACACTGATGAACAAATAATGAAATCGGAAAGACTTTTAACTCTTGGCAGACTTGCAGCGGGAGTAGCACACGAAATAAACAATCCTCTCGGGGCAATTTTGATGTACACCTATTTATCACTTGAGGATATGGATGACAAAGAAACTCTTCGTAAAAACCTCGGGAAAACCATATCCGAAGCATCAAGATGCCAGGATATTGTCAAAGGATTATTTAATTTTGCCCATCAAACTGAGCCGAAAGTAGAGCTGGCAAATATTAATGATATACTGGAGCGCACTCTGCAGGTTATGAAAGACCAGGTATTATTTCGGAATATCACAATAAAAAGAGCATTACATCCTTCGCTTCCGAAGTTATCGGTAGATATTGGCCAGATGCAGCAGGTATTTACGAATATTATTCTTAATGCGGCTGATGCAATGGAAGGAAGCGGTGAATTAACAGTTACTGCGTTTGAGACGGATGATAAGAAATATATTCAGATTGAATTTGCAGATACAGGTACAGGCATACCGCCTGAAAATATTGAAAAAATATTCGAACCTTTCTTTACAACGAAGCAGCCGGGCAAAGGTACCGGGCTTGGGCTGGCCGTAAGCTATGGCATTATTGCAAGCCATAAAGGTACGATTGAAGTTAAAAACGCGCCAGGTCATGGGGCTGTTTTTATTATCAGGCTTCCGGTATAATAAAAAAGCAGGGCGATGAAAAAACTTACAATATACTTCGGTTCCTCAATCGTTCTATCCAAAATGTCGGATTATTGGCGGGAAACATTAAAGAGGCAGGTCACGGCGATTCCAGATTATTGCGCCGGACAAACCGGCAAGCAGAAGTATTGCGGCAAGCACGCACATATTTCCTGTCGGCCAGCCTGTAACAATTTGCGGCCCTCCCACGTAGGCGAAAAGAGTGGCGCTTTTCAGAAAGCTCATGCGAGGCCACCATTCTGAAACAATCGAAATAAAATAGTTGATTACCAAAAAAGCGACTGCTGCGCCAATGGCAGTAGTGCGGCTTGCGAATATTGAGGCACAGAGTAATGCGATAGCTCCGGCGGTGCTTGCAAATAAGCCGCCGTCGATAGCAATGCGAAAGAACATATCCAATGGAATTGGCTTGCCGAAATCGTATATATGCACAGCGGCTGCGGTACCCAAAAACATAATCATCGTGAGAGCAAACATACCGGCAATTGTAATGAGACCGGCACAAATATATACATGCAATTTTGTCACCCGGCGTGATAATATCAGTTCCATGTTTCCTTTTTGCACTTCGCCAGCAAGCAGTCCGGTCGGCACACTTACCGCGAAGAACATGTATAGGAACAGAACAAACGGGTGTTTGTATCCGATAGTTATAAGTGCAGATGTGTTGCCGGCCTGCAGGTAGTCACCGCCTAATACAGATTTTATGAAAGGGAACATATCGAGAAAACTGAGCATTGCCTTTAATATTTCATTGTCATGGACTATCCCGCAAACAGCGATTTGCACGAGGAAAATCATCAATGCGATAAGACACCATATCGGGAATAAACGAAATGTCCAGAACTTCAACAGGGGCCGGGCAAAGGGAACATAGTGGCTATTTTTCATTGCCTGTCTCCCTTTTATAATATTGAATAAAGGCATTTTCCAAGGTTGTCTCCTGTGTCCCGATTCGCTCAATGGAGAACGGCGCAAGCCACTTGATGACCGAGTCGATTTTTCCATGGTAAGCAATAAGCAATGTGTGCGAATTCTGCTGAATTATTCTCACTCCGGAAAGTTCGTCTGCAGTTAATACCGGAACCGCAGTTCCTTCAGTGAACCATATTTTTAGACGTTTCTCACCTTGCTGAACTATTTTGGAAATTGGAGCCAGTTCTGCAAGATATCCTTCGCGCAGGATAGCCGCTCGTTCGCATACAGACGCTACTTCACTAAGGTCGTGAGACGATAACAATACTGCAGCTCCCTGTTGTGCGGCTTCTCGTATCATGTCCAAAACAACCTGTCTGATTAGGGGATCCAGACCGATAGTCGGCTCATCCAGGATTAGCACTTCCGGCTGATGCTGAAAGGCATAAATCACACCGATTTTCTGGCGATTGCCTTTTGACAGTGTGCCGACTTTTCGGTCAAGGTTAAGGTTGAGCCTTTCAGCCAATTCATCCCGCCGCCTGTTGACATTACCGTTTCCCAGCGCAGCCATCAGTTCGAGTGACTTTCGAGTCGTCATTCCGGGCCAAATGCGAAAATCCCCCGGCAGGTAACCGATGCGTGTATGCTGAGTTGCCTTTCCTGATTTGATGCGCTGTCCGAGAATGAAGCAATTTCCGCTTGTCGGCCGCAATAGACCCATAAGACAACGAATTGTTGTTGTCTTGCCGGAGCCGTTCGGACCGAGATAGCCAAATACTTCGCCGCTCATGATGTTGAATGACAAGTCCTCTACTCCCCGGGCATTGCCATATCTTTTCGTTAACTTTTGTATCTCGATTGCTTCCACTTTTAGTTCTGTAAGTATGACGCTGTATTTGAATCCGCAGGAAGGTGACGTCTGTTCATTTCTATTAATCCTTCTTTTCCGTTTCGTTTTGCTGCATTTTCTTTAACAATTCTTTTCGGGATTTGACTCGCAGCTCGGCGTTTCTGTAACGCTTTTTCTCATCAGGCGTTTGCGGCAGAATCGGGGGAGCCGGAGTTGGTTTTTTATTCTCGTCAAGAGCAACAAAAGTCAAATGAGCCGTCGTTGCAATAGTTTTCTGTCCATTATACGGATTTTCGCGAGTCACCTGAACGCCGACTTCCATCGATGAGCGGCTGACATAATTAACTGAAGCTCTAAGGGTGACATGCTCTCCGATGCGTATAGGCTCTTTAAAAGAAAGCGAGTCTATACCAGCGGTAACAACATCACAGCCCGTGTGACGTTGTGCGGCCAGCCCGGCTATCATATCTATCCAGCTCATAATTACGCCGCCGAATGCCGTACCCTTAGGATTTGCATGTTGCGGCATAAGCAAATACCTTGTCTCAACCGCACTTTCCTGCGGTGTTTTACCTTGTTTGTTTTCCATAATCATCCTCAACAGGCAGATTTTTTTCGATTTATCGCATTTATTCAAGCAGTTGTTAGTGTACTAAATTTATTTTAAAGCTACAACTGTGATGTTTTATTTCAATATCTGTCAAAATGACATATCTGTAAGTCTAAAACAGGCTTAAAAAGCCTTTAAATCCGCGTTTTCTGCTTAAAAACGGCACATTTTGACTTTGGCACGCTCTTTGCTTATTAGATTATTGGAAGTTTAAGTAAAATGAAAAGGTTAAAAAAGAAAGAAATGAAAAAGATTATTATTAGGAGGTACTAACATGACACTGGTTCCTTACACAAAACAAAACAGAAACTCTTTGACAACACTCCATAATGAAATGGACGATTTGTTCGACAGCTTTTTCAGAGGTCTTGACAGACCTTTTGCGGGTTATAAAGCATGGCCGGCAATCGATGTAGCGGAAGATGAAAATTCAATTATCGTACGGGCTGAAGTACCAGGCTGCAGCGCCGAGGATATCGACATTTCCGTTTATGGCAATACACTAACCATAAGCGGCGAGAAGAAACATAAGGAAGAGAAGAAAGAAAAAAATTATTACCATATCGAAAGCAGCTACGGCACTTTCAGAAGAGAAATAACTCTGCCTACTGATGTGGATTCCGAGAAAGTCGATGCCGCATATAAGGACGGCGTGCTCTCGATAAACATGCCGAAAGCCGCAAAAGCCAAGGCGATTAAAGTAAAAGTAAAAAGCTGAAAAGAGTGTGCCAACGGGCTAAAAATGTAAAGAGTAAATTGTTAATGAGAAATCCGCCATTCTGATTTATAGAGAATGGCGGATTTGTTTTAAACTAAGAGCTATGCAAAATAATGCGCAGTTTTAACATTGTCATGTTTTGTTATTCGTATCAGACAATACGGAATCGAAAAAACCTTTCTTTCTCAGGTATTGATAGAGATAAGAGACTGCTACTAAAGTAACTCCGGTAGCCAGAAAAGCTGCTATTCGATAAACGCTTTCGACTTTGCTTGTATCCAGAATAAACACTTTTAAAAGAAGAAGTCCGAATATGCCGAGCGAGATGTATCTTAAAGCAACGCTTTTCTTCCAGAATCCAACGACCATCAACATGGCTCCGTATAATGCCCACATTACTGATATATACATATGTGCGAGGAATTTCCAGTTTTCGATGCTTTGCAGGAATTTGTCTTTACAATACCAATAAAGATAGATTTCTTCCGTCATTAGAATCCATAAAACAATTACTCCCGATAATTTAAATATGACTGGAAGTTCATGGATGAATTGTTCTTCCTTATTTCTTTTGTGATGCACCCAGGCATCTCCAAACAATGTTGCAGCAAAAAACAGAACTATCAGAAATTCGACATTAGCGAAGATAACGAAATTACTACTGTAAAACCACTTCAGGCAGATAACAGCCATTATAGCGCCGCCTGCAGCAATAATCGCCGCCAAGAATTGGCATAATTGGCCTTTTGGACAGGCAGGTCGTGTCAGCAGCAGTAATGGGAACGCAGCAATGACTATTACAATTCCCTTATAAAATAGCGCTCTCTCGATATTAGAATCCGTAACATTAAACCTGCAGTAATAAAACCACTCCATAGCGATTGTTGCCAGAAGCAAAAGTGCGGCGGCCGCATAAGATGCCTGGGCAATTATGTCACGTTGTTCTTCGGTTAGACTATGCGTTGTTCTGTACAAAATATGACAGACAACTATTGCGCAAACAACGGTAAACCATGTACCGAAAACAGGATTGAATACTAAAGTAAATGCGGCTGAATGCATGGGTAAATGACGCATCAATTGCCCGAAACTTAAAAGAAGGGCAATGGCGCCGCCGAGTTGTGTCAGGTAACTGCGATATCTTAAACCGATAAGAATTAATACTGCGCTTTCTATCGCCCAGGCTATTGCTATCGCATACATTTTAAAATAGAGAGGTATAGTAATTGTCAGAAAAAAAAGACCGATAGCCAAATATGCAAGTCTCAAATTTAAGTCGAATTTGCAGCGTATGAATACTATTGCCATCATTCCAAGATGAATTGCGCATAATCCCAAAGTTGTAAATGACAGCTCTGCACGGTAATCTTTGTATAACATTGTCCAGAGGTAATATAACACAACGGCGGCGTTGGCGAGAACCAGGAAAACGTCATCTTTTTTTGCTTCGACTTTTCGCAGCAAATCATAAAGGACAGGCAATAAAAGATAGACGAGGAAAAATATCGTAAGCCAAATAAGAGCCATCGGCATCTGCCCGGGCATCGACTCTGCGACTGGCATCTCAGGACGATAGAATTTCTCGAACCATCCTGTATAAAGCAAAAATGTCCCTATAAATGAGACTATGTCAACGAGTCTCCATTTTCGATAATATGCACAAACTACAGCTCCGGCATCCAAAATTAAAACGTAAATGAAAAGCTGCACAGGCATATTTTTCCCTGTAGATATTATTACCGGTGTCAGGAATCCGCCAAGCAGAGATAAAAACGCAATCGCTATTTCGTCAAGACTTAGAGCGTAGAGCATTGCTGCGGCCGTTATGATTATTGAAAAAACGAATGCGTATGTAGATGAAATCAGTTCGTAATATGCGCAAGCGGCAAAGACCGCTGAATACAATATGGCAAAACCCAGGGCGGTTACAGATTTTGCAACAATGCCGTAATCGCGTCTGCGCGTGACCTCTCCGATCGCAAGTGCAATAAAGCCTGCAACTGCAACAATAATTACTCTTCCGGCAGGTCCGACAAGATTATTGTCGTAAGCGTATTTTAAAAAGAATCCTGCCGCAAATATAACCGCAATAATTCCCGCAACGAGCACCCATCTTGTTCCGATTTTTTGTTCAAGTTCCGCTTGAGCATGACGAGCCTCTTTTTCATAAAACTCACGAGGTTTTAATCTATCAAGTTCTATCCTGGTTTTTGTTTTTGGTTTAACAAAAGACTCTGTCTTGTCAGGTTCTTCCGGAGGATGATATAGTTCTGCAGGTGGAGCTTTTTGTTCTACGTGATATTTATTTTCGGTAATTGTTAAAGGCTTTTGCAGTTCAGACTGTTTAGATTGTTTTTCCCATTGGAATTCCCGTAATTGCTGAAGAATTCTGTTGGAATTTTTAAGTGCGATAATACTGATAATCAGCGCTATTGGTCCTGAAGCAGCTAAGGCAACAGCACAAAGCACCAAAAGAAAAATAAGACCTTCCATTTTCAACTCCTTGACAGAGAACTATGTTCAGGTATAACTCGCAAATAAAAATTTTCACTAACTATATCAATAATGTGAAATCCCGGGTCAGAATAGCTTTTGTAAAAAAAGTTTTCATCCTGCGTTCGTAACACTATCCGATTGGGCTTTAGGCTCATCGCCAACTTCTTCCGGATGTTGTTCTGCCGCGTTAGCTCCTGCGGCGCTTAATGCCTTGTAAAAGCACCAGCCTAAACCTCCGATTATTATCAGAAAAACAATCACAAGGATTGCATAAGAGACCCCGGTCAATTCATGGGTAACAGCCTCTGTATTTTTTTCGATACTGAATGCTGCACTTTTTTCATATAAGAATTTTGCGAACAATGCCGCTATGTCCATCGTGCCGAAAATTCCGGCCCAGCGTGCGAGCCATGATGTTCGACAACTGACGGAATCGAATTTCTCAAGAATATAAAAGCTGAGTGCCGTTGCTATTACACCGCCTGCGGCTAAAATCCAAAATGCGGCTGTTTTTACATTCGACGATTGTGCAGGCTGCATCGATATAATAAATACTACTCCTGATGCTATTGCTGTAATAAACGCAATAGCCCCGACCAATCTGCCGCGAACTTGTAACTTTACTTCCTCTGCAGTGGGTACTTTATTGTTATTACGCCCCTTACGGGAACTTAATACTATTGAAATCAATGGTGCAATGACAAGTATTCCAACTCCAACACAATTGGAAGCAATCCATTTTCCTTCCGGCGTTCTCAGAAAACCATCTTTATTATTGATGTCTTCAAAAAGCTGCCAGAAAAATAATGTGCCCAGAATAATTGGTATTACTAAACGAATAATATAATCCCACCATTTACCCAGTTTCCAGTCACTCCGGCTGTTCGCGTGACGTCTTAATATGCTTAGCCGCCATAACCAGCCGAGAACCAATGCTTCCATCAGACCAAGAAACATGATACCTCTTGTTCCGTTCACAAAACCATCTATGATTCCAAGCCAGTTCAGTCCTCCCTGTGTAATATAAATCAATCCGAAAGCCAGACCGATAAGACTCATAACAGGCAGTACTATCGACCTTTTCCAGCCGGTTTTATCAACTATGCTTGCAAGGACTGATTCTGTAATTGAAAAAGCAGAATCGATACCTAAAGTAATTAATGTGAAAAAGAAAACAAGGCTGAACCATGCAGAATAAGGTAATTGTGCCAGCGCATATGGGAAAGCTACAAAAGCCAAAGAAGGTCCTGATTCGGCGACATTTTCGACTTCGACAGGGTGGCCTGCCTGTTGTGTTACAAACGCCATGCCTCCAAGAGTTGCAAAAACCGCCAGGCCTGCAACAAAACTCGTCCCGAAATCAGATATGCTTATTATCAGTGCGTTATTGTTGATATCGCTTTTTCTGTGAAGAAAACTTGCATAAGTAATCATGACACCGAAAGCGAGACTGAGCGAAAAAAAGACCTGACCGAAAGCGTAACGCCAGGTTGCAGGTTTTGCAAGTTCAGACCAGACAGGATCAAGGTAATAAGCCAAACCCTGCATGCTTCCTTCGAGCGTTAAGCCGCGTATAGTTAAAATCAGCAGCATAAGCCAGGGGAGCGGAACTGTCAGCCAGACTACTTTCCCGACAAGTTTCACGCCTCTGAAGATGCATAAGTACATAGTGAGCCATGCTATTATTAATGGCAAAACGATATTCCACCTGATAGGACCGAGTGCAGTGCCTTCCTGATAACCGAGGTAGTTATCAAAAAAGAACTCTTTCGCGTTTTTTACACCTTCCACACCTTGTCCAGCCCATGGCAGTTGCCCGTTGTTGGCAATACCCTGAATGCTGTACCATAGAAAGCTGAAGCAATAGGCAAGAATAACCGGATAATATGTGATGATTACAAAAGCCAGAATTATTCCCCACCAGCCAACTATTTCGAATTTTTTGTGACTCTGTTTAAAAGCATCGGGAGCCGCACGCTGAGTATAATGACCCAGACTGAATTCTAAAATCAATAAAGGAAAACCAACTACTATAAGAGCAAGAATGTATGGTATTAGAAATGCTCCTCCCCCATAGCTGTATAATTTATATGGAAATCCCCACAGGTTGCCCAGACCGACCGCAGAGCCTATAGCAGCCAAAATAAATCCCCCTCGCGTTCCCCAGCTTTCTCTCTGCTCTTCGAGTAGTTCAGCCATAGCCGCTATTCTTTCTTTTTGGATTTTCTGGATTTTTGCTCTTTATTTTCCTGCGTGTCTTTTTCTTGTATATCTGAATCTGCTTCTTTAATTCCAAGTAGCACTAAGGTATCTCTCTCGATAATATTTTTAATACTCCCTCGCGGAACAGAAGGTAAATTTGTATCTGCCAGAAGCATATTAAAACCAAGAAGCGTTTCGATACATTGCCCCGCAGTGCATGTTGGAAATCCGCTTCCGAATAAAAGTTTATCCATTACTTCATACTCGTATGCAGCGATAACAGTATTGTAAGTCTGCCAGATATTTTTGGGTTTTATTGTTAAATCAGCATAGACGTTCTTGTGTTTGGCAACCATCAGCAGTGTCTGTTCGACAAAGGGTATTCCCATGTTTCCTATAATAATCTTCAGGGACGGAAATTCTCTGGCTACTTCATCCAGCAGATACGGTTGAGCATAATCCAATACAGCGTCCTGTTTTATATCGTCACCTGCGTTGTGGAAAAAGACAGGCAGGTTCAGCTCAAGCGCTGCTTCATAAAGCCTCATATTTCTGCTATTGGTTGGATGAATACCCCAATCTGAACAATATAGAACAATTCCTTTAAGTCCCAGCTTTTTTGTGACCGTTTCCAGGCTGCTTGTGCTTATTTTATCTTCATTGGGCTGAACAACCGCGAAACCGGCCATTTTTTCATTATATTTATTCACATACTGAGAAAGTTTTTTATTAACTTCGCTGCTTGGTCCGTTAGCGGCAGCCAGAACAATACAGGCGTTTACGGTTTCAACAGCCGCTAAATGCTCAACTACCGCGCTTTCGCCGGAAGCGTTCTCTATATGTGTATGGCAATCAACTATCATTCTCTGGCACCCAAAACCATTTTTGCTTAAGATAAATTGTATTGAATAATCGAAAAAGCTCGTTTCGTCAAGAATAAATATTTCTATCCTCGTTCTTGACAGGAAAATCGTGTAAATGTAATATACATCTGGATTTGGAACGACACGAAGCTGTTTTGAAAAAGATATATTTTATAAAAACTACAGGCGATAAAATGGGTAAGATGAAATTATTTCAGATTATCTCCGTTTATATTTGAATTTTTCTGTTCTTTAAGGCGTATTATATTTAGACTTGGTATTTATTTTTCCGCATTTGAAGCGGAATCAGTAAGATAGACGATTTGGGATAAGTTATGGATTGCCCGGTATGTAAACAAATCGCAATGGTCACTCTCGAACTAAATGAAGTAGAGATTGATTATTGTATTCAATGTGAAGGAATCTGGCTGGATGCAGGCGAGCTGGAGCTTCTTCTCGGCGAGCCGAAAAAAGCAAAGGAATTGCTCAATTCATTTAAGGCTGATACCGGCGTTACCGAGAAAATCCGAAAATGTCCAATCTGTTATAAAAAAATGCAGAAAATAGTAGTTGGCTCGGTCGCTCCCAAACTGCTGATTGACAGATGTATTAAAGGTGACGGCCTGTGGTTCGATAAAGGCGAATTGCATAATATTTTCGAAAATGCTCAATTAGATGAAAATAACAAGATTAAAGCGTTGTTAACGGATATGTTCAATCATAAATCGGTTCAATGAAAGGAGAACATTATGTGGACCTATATCTGTCTTGGCGTTGCGGTTGTAGTTATTGTCATTGCATTAATTATGAAAAAGAAAGCATAGCTGAAAAAATATTTAATTTAGGAGAAAGCTCATGACGGGACCAATGATTTTTATTGTAGTAATTTTGGCTGTACTGGTACTTCTTGTTTTGTTTGTAATCGGTATTTACAACGCCCTGGTTCGGCTTCGCAATCAGGTTGATAATGCATGGTCGCAGATTGACGTTCAGTTGAAACGCAGACATGACCTGATTCCCAATCTTGTAGAGACTGCCAAAGGTTATATGAAGCACGAACGCGGGACTTTCGAGTCTATTACAGAAGCCCGAAGCAGAGCTATGGGAGCTAAAAGTGTAGCTGAATCATCGAAAGCCGAAGGCGCACTCGGTGAAGCATTAAGCAAGTTCATGCTGGTAGTTGAAAATTATCCTGAGTTGAAAGCTAATCAGAATTTTCTCGCCGTACAGGAAGAGCTTAGCAGCACCGAGAACAAGATTGCCTTTTCCAGACAGAGTTATAACGACCAGGTATTGGGATACAATAACAAAATTCAGATGTTCCCATCCAATATTATCGCCGGCATGTTCAGTTTCACTAAACGCGACTTCTTCGAGATAGAAGCTGCCGCAGAACGGGAAGTTCCGAAGGTTAGTTTTTAATCTTGATTTAGGTTTTATAGCAGATTTATTTTATGTGGGAACTGATAAGAGCCAATAAAAGAAATTCCATATTTCTTATGATGTTGATGGCGGCGGTATTGCTGCTGCTGGGTTTTTTAATTGGAGCGGCTTTCTCCGGCGGAAATGCAAACGGAGGCTTCATAGGATTGATGATTGCCTCGGGAATATGGTTTATTCTCACGCTGATTAGTTTTTCAAGCGGAGACCAGATTCTCCTTGCCGCAAGCAGGGCACAGCCTGTAACGCACGATGTACATCCTCAGCTATTTAATATTGTTGAAGAGATGAAAATCGCTGCCGCTCTGCCGAAAATGCCAAAAATATATATCATTAATGATCCGGCGCCCAACGCTTTTGCGACAGGAAGAAGCCCGGAAACAGCTTCAGTTGCGGTCACAGCAGGTTTGCTTGCTCGATTGAATCGCGACGAACTGCAGGGTGTTGTCGCACACGAGATAAGTCATATCGTTCATCGAGATATTCTCTTTGTAACTCTTGCCGGGATTATGCTTGGTTCAATAGTTCTTCTTTCACAGGTGTTTCTGCGAAGTATGTTTTATAGTTCGCTTGGGGGTTCAAGAAGACGCTACTCGAGCGGCGGCAAAGGAGGTGGTGAAGCGCAGATTGTAATACTTGTTATCACAATTATCGCAGCGATATTAGCGCCGATAATGGCAAATCTTCTGTACTTTGCTCTCTCAAGAAGGAGAGAATATCTTGCAGACGCCGGAGCGGCAAGACTGACTCGCTACCCCGAAGGACTTGCAAGTGCGCTGGAAAAAATCGCAGGCGACCCGGCTCCTCAATTAGATTCTGCAAACAAAGTTACCGCACCGATGTATATTGTTAATCCTTTCAAAAAGAGGGGTCAGATGAAGTTGTCCGACCTGACGAGCACACATCCTCCTATTTCAGAAAGGGTAAGGATTCTGCGTAATATGACACATGGTGCATCTTACAAAGATTATTCCAATGCTTATAGCAGTGTAACGCATTCAAAAGCCGCATTAGTTCCTGCTTCAGCTATGACCAAAGAGCAGGTTGCAATACGCGAAGCCCAGCAAAAAGCCACTAAACAAGAACGCAAAGAAAACCAGATGAGGCAGATTGGCGATATCATGCGAAAAGTGAATCAGTTCGCATTTATCCCATGCTCCTGCGGCTTAACGATGAAAGTTCCGCCAAACTTCAAAAGAAACACCGTAACATGCCCGCGCTGCCATAAAAATCATGAAATACCCGTGAACAAATAGAACAATTTCTTTAAAAATAATATTGACTTTACGTACATTGTACTCTAAGTTATCAGGGTTCAGGGTAATTGTAAGGTTCGTATTTTTTTCATTCGGTTTGGATTATTATAGGAGATATTATGTGCAAAATATATTGTGCGGGTCCTCTTTTTAATCCGAAAGAACGTGAAGAAATGCAGGAAATCGCAGCAGTCCTTGAAAAGGCTGGATATCAGGTGTTTTTACCTCATAGAGATGGTCTTGAATTTGCCAATATTTTCCCAAATTTACTTGAAAAAGGTGTAGCGCCTCAACAAGCAAAAGCAATTCTTAATAATGCTATTTTTTCTCTTGATGTTTTCCACGTCACTGATAGTCATGGATTGATTTTAAATATGAACGGACGTGTTCCGGATGAAGGAGCGATGGTTGAGGCCGGTATTGCCTGGGCGTGTAATAAAGTAATAGTCATTTTTAGAAACGACAGCCGCTCGTTATTAGAAGGAAACTGCAATCCGATGGTTATGGGGCTTTCTGGTTTTTCATATATTAAAAATTATGAAGATATCCCAAGGGCTTTTGATTATAAGTTTTCTAAAGCGAGAGAAGATTTCATTTGTTCACGTGATCCGCAGTTTGAAATTACAATGAATAATGGCAAACAAATTAGCGAGTTTCTTTCAGGCCAAAAGCCGTCAAATGATATTACAAGTTTACTCATAGATTTGTTTAGGGAGAGGATATGTCAAAATACAGAAGATCAGATAAGGAATTATACCCAAATCCACATGCCGCAGTAAATACAAAAGGAAGAAAAGAACGACAAGATTTTGATGATTTTCGTACAGAGTTCCAGCGAGATGTTCATAGAATAATTTACTCACAGTCTTTCAGACGTTTAAGGTATAAAACCCAGGTTTTTTATTTTCCCCAAAATGACCATGTAAGTACAAGAATGGATCATGTTAGATTTGTTGCTTCCGCGGCTCGTACAGTTGCACGTAGCCTAAGACTAAACGAAGATTTAGCAGAAGCTATAGGTTTGGCTCATGATATTGGTCATGCTCCCTTTGGGCACCAGGGAGAGGATTTTTTTAACGAAATTATCAATTCACATTTGGAACTTAAAGCTTGTATGCCAAAGTTTTCCCATGAAATTTATGGCTTGAGGGTAGTTGATTATATTGCAAAACGAGATAGAGAAAAACCGGGTTTAAATCTGACATGGGAAGTTAGAGATGGCATTGTTTCTCATTGTGGCGAGGATTTCAAAACATGTAAACTGCTCATGGGAGATAAAAATAAGAATTTAGATAATATTAAAACTCGTGAGGATGCGGATTTGCCTGCCACATTGGAAGGCTGTATTGTTCGTTTGATTGATAAAATTGCCTATGCCGGTAAAGATGTTGAAGATGCCATTGAAGTAGATATTATAAAGGAAAAAGATATTCCTTCTAAATTTAAAAAGAGATTAGGTAAAACTAATGGCATGATTATTGGTACCTTCATAGAAGATATTATCAAAAACAGCTTTGAAAAGAATTATATAGAACTTTCACTCGAATTTGGTAATTTACTCCATGAATTAATACAATTTAACATTGAGCATATTTACCACAGACCGAAAGCAGAGGAATACAAAGAACAAGCAGGTAAAACAATAAAATTTTTATTTGAGGATCTTCTGTCGGAGATTAAAAGGACCAATAGATTTGAATCTGACAGATATTCTGACCCTCAAAAGAATGGATCTATCCCCAGAGTATATAGGATTTTCCAAAACTTCATTACAGAAGATATGAAAGATGTTTATACTCAGAATGATCCTGATGAGCTAATTGTTTTAGATTTTATAGCCGGAATGACAGATATTTTTGCAATTCGTTCACTATCTGATATTTTTATTCCGAGAATAAGTGTTTAATTTCTTATATCATGGAATCATACTTTTTACAGCCTGATTTTCAAGCAATCAGCCATAAAACAGCAGTCGGTATAAGGGCAATTGCCGTTCGACCAGCCGTAGCAGGGTGTATTTCCCTCTGCTGTTTGAATGGCATGAATAAGGTCTGTTTTATTCATTTTACCGGGAATTATCCCAAGTCCTTTGGCTTTCGTTTGTATTTCTGATACGCTCAAACGTTTATTTGTAGTGTTTACAGAAGGCATCGTTTGTCTCCTTTTGTATATTTTGTATATGTCTAAAAGTTTCCGATACTATATTTTCGTAATTTTAGATGGTTTTGCCGCATAAAATTATCTAAAAAAATTACTTTTTTTTTCACTTGATGCATATCTATGTTGGCGACAACTGTATTATAGGACATATTGAATCACTTTGCCTTATTAATTTATATAAAAATAAAATCAGTTGTCAAGTTTGAAAGAATAACTTCGTAAAATAACTTAGACATCTGTTTGACAAGTTCGTCTTATATAGTTAAATTAAACATTCTACTTCCATGATTGAAAATATAAAAACACAGGTCTGTATAATTGGAGCCGGTCCATCCGGGCTTATGGCGTCGATTTTTGCTGCACGCGCTGGAGCTTCGACAATTGTGATGGAAACGAATACAAGCCTTGGTCGCAAGCTGCTGCTTACAGGAGGCAAACGATGCAATCTTACTCATCAAATCGAATCAGCCCATCTTATCCATCTTTATGATAAAATGGGCAAATTTCTAAGCTGCTGTATCTATGAATACTCGCCTCAATATATTCGGAATTTTTTCGCTCAAATAGGACTGAATACAACAGTCGAAGAAGACGGCTGCGTATTTCCAGCAACTTACAAGGCTGAGGATGTGAAAAATGTATTAATTCGAGAAGTTCAGAGACTTAAGGTTAAATTCTTCTATGACAAGCCTGTTCGCGAAATAGTAAAAGTAGCAGGCGGATTTTTAATTAAAACCGACAAACAGCAGTTTTTAGCTGAAAAAATTATTATTGCTACCGGCGGGATTTCCTGGCCTCAAACAGGTTCAACAGGTGACGGCTATCGCTTCGCAAAAAATCTCGGGCACAGCATTGTTGAACCAAGAGCGTCGCTTGTGCCGCTCGTTACAAGTGAAAAATGGACAAAAGAGCTTGCAGGCACTTCTATTTCAAATGTAAGCATTTCGGCGAATCTCAACAGAAAAAGAATCGTAACTCATGGCGCAATAGTTTTCACCAATAACGGCCTTGGGGGACCTGCGGCTCAGGATATGAGCAGATATATGACAGATTTTCTGCCGGCAGAAGAAAAGCCTTTGGGAATTGCACTCGATTTAGTTCCATATTTACAGCAGGAAGAAATGGAAGAGCAGATTATCAGATTTACAAATGAAAATCCCAAAAAGAAACTTGAAAATGCCCTTGCCGATTTCGTACCCAAACGCATCGCTTCGATCATATGCAGTTTTGCGGGCTGTGATGATGATGTTCCTATGGGACAGCTTAAAAAAGAAATACGTCAAAAAATCGTTCGATTGATAAAAGCCCTGCCTCTTTCAGTGCTACGGACAAGGCCCATCGAAGAGGCAACTGTAACACGCGGCGGTGTAAATCTTGCTGAGATAAATCCAAAAACGATGGAATCGAAAATCTGCCCGGGTTTGTTTTTCGCAGGTGAAGTTATCGATGCCGACGGTCCCTGCGGCGGCTATAACCTCCAAATCTGCTGGTCAACAGGAGCATTGGCAGGTTCTTGTGCAGCAAAAAAATAATTGTTATACTATATTAAATTAAGAGTTTTGCAAAAATGAGAAAAGGCATATATTATTTAAGACAATCGCCGAACGATTTTCTTAAAATAATAAATTGTCGTCTCATTAATTCTTTGATAAGTAATGTTTTATGTTTAGAAAGAAAAAATTATGAAATAAATTTTTTCTTTCCAAAGTATGCCTTTTCTCATTTTTGCAAAAGTTCGTCTAAATAATTTGAAGGGATAACAAATGAGAAAGTTAAGTTTGATTTTAAGTTGCTTTTCTTTTTTAGCAGCAGGCTGCACTTCCGGCTACAGGGTATATATCAACGGATATTCTGAGCTGACCCAGCCAATAAAGCAAAACGCTTCTTTTTACGTTGAAGCTGATGACACTAATTCACCTAATCCTATTTTCGATAATCAAATCAAAGCCAAAATCGAATCTCTTCTTGAGAGACACAGCTATACCAGCGTATCTGATATTAATGATTCCGAATATGTGATTTCGTTCCGTGTCGGTTCAGATTCACACCAGTATTACAGTTATGAGCCTTATTATCATACATACTTCGGTTATCATCACGGTTACTGGAGCGGCTACAACTTTGGATACACAACTTATGTTCCTTATTATGATACATATTATGACAGGTGGCTCTCTATGAAAGTTACCGCTCGCAGAGATGATTCAGGTACAGGTGATAAGAAAGCTCTCTGGGTTGGAGAAGCCGCTGTAAGCACAGGCAGCGATGATATACGCGGCGTAATTGATTATCTCCTGGTTGGCTGTTTTCGTTATTTCGGCGCAGATACATCCCGTCAAAGAAACATTGTTATCGCAGAAGATGACCCGGAGATATTACACCTCGAATCTATAAGATAGCCATGACAATTAACAGAATGAATAATCAGGAATACTTTGCTTCGATAAATTTGATAATATTATAAACAGCCAAATTATATGGCGTGTCTATCTCGAAATTTTTCGCCAGTTCAATTACCGCACCGTTGAGCGCTTCGATTTCCGTCGGCTTTTTCGCGGCTATATCCTGTAATGTCGAAGATTTGTGTTCCGCCGTATCAGGGACAAGTCTGTCATAAAAAACCCTGAGAAAATCACTCGCGTTTTTCCAGTGTGTCTGGAAACCGGCTTTTATCATAACCTGGAACACTTCCTCAACAATACAATTCATTATCGAACGGGAATATTCCTGCTCAGCCAGCCTGCCGTAAGGGACATCGAGAATCGCGCCGAGAGGATTCAAGGCGCAGTTGTACAGCATCTTTGCCCAGATATCTTTCACAACGTCGTGCGTAACAATGCAGGGAATGTCACCATCATTTACAGCCAGGCTTAATTTTGTCATTGCGGATAAATCAGACCCGAACAAACTGCCTATATGAATCGAATCTGCATGAACGGTGATTTTCACTTCGTTGGGTTTTGTTCTCTGAAATCCCGTAATTACCCGCGCAGTATATATGACGTTTTTATTGAAAAAAGTCAGGAACTTTTCTGCGTTGCCCCATCCGTTTTGAAACAGTACAATTTTCGTTTTTTCGTTCATCAGGGATTTGTGAGCGTTCAGGTCTTTTGCCGCCTCGAACGAATCGAAAGACTTCGTGCTGACAAGAATATAGTCGTAAATCTTTCCTTTAATCTCATCAAGTGAAATAAAACAGCCGAAATTCGATGAATCCGAACGGAAGTTTCCGAAAATACCTGTTCTTCTCAAGCCGTCTTTCTGCAAAGCCTGAATAGTATTTTCTCTTGCGAGAATATCGACTTCAGTGTTCGATTTTAACAGGCAGCTTGCCAGTCCAAGCCCGACCGAGCCGCAGCCGTATATTAATGTTTTCATGCAGGCATTATAATCTCATGCACAGGAAATATCAAACAGACACATGTCGTATTTTTTAATCCTGTTATATACTTGGCGCGGACGCCCGATATCTTTATAATTATGACATTAGTTTAATCTTTTTTCAGGCATCTGCGAATTTTGAAAGGGTTACGATGATGAAAACAGTTCTTTTAAGCATATCAATGCTCGGAATTATCACTTTAGCCGGTTATGCGGCACAGGAAAACTCTGCTCAACAGCCAGCCAGGCGCGGAGTGGGTATGGGAAGGGGCATGCGACGCGGAACTGCCCCGGTTAGGCAAGGAACACAATACATTGAATCCGAAACAGGTCGATGGCTTGTACATGATATAAACAGGCCTGCTCCGCCAATAATTACTCCCGGCACAGAAAGTACGCAAGACCAGCCTGGCAAAGCTCCATCGGACGCGATAGTTTTGTTCGACGGCAAGGACTTGTCGAACTGGGTATCTGCAAACGATAGCCCGGTAAGATGGACTGTACAGGATGGTTATATGGTATCACAGAACCGTGCGGGTGACATCAAAACGCAACAATCATTCGGCTCATGCCAGCTTCATCTTGAGTTTGCCGCGCCGGTACCGGCGACAGGAATGTCACAGGAACGCGGTAACAGCGGCGTGTTCCTCATGTCAACTTACGAAGTTCAGATTCTTGATTCATACGAAAATAAGACATATCCCGACGGCCAGTGCGGAGCTTTATATGGCAGGCATGTTCCGCTTGTAAATGCCTGCCGTGCGCCCGGACAGTGGCAAACTTATGATATTATTTTCCACCGCCCGGTTTTTAATGGCAGCGAAGTCGTTAAGAAAGCAGCATTCACTATTTTTCATAATGGCGTACTCATTCAGGACCACGTCGAGCTTTCAGGCGGAACAGGATGGATTGACGAGCATACTATAACGAATTATGAGCCGCACGCGGACAAGCTCCCTCTGCTGCTGCAGTACCATAATAATCCCGTTAAGTTTAGAAACATCTGGATTCGTGAGCTGAAAGACTGACAAACTAAAAGCTCGTCATTTTTCTAAGCGCCTCAAACCTGGCATCAATATCAGCCCGGTTTATGGTGGACAGGCCGTTCAGAGAAAAACCTTCTATTGTGAACGAGGCTGTAACAGTGCCGTATGCTATGGCTTCCTTGAGTGATTTAACATCTGTTTTGTGTTTTTGTACGAGATAACCCATGAATCCGCCCGCGAAGCTGTCGCCCGCACCGGTCGGGTCTATTACGTTCTCGACTGGAAACGCAGGCAGGATAAACTGTTCTCCATTTGTACTGCATAACAGCGAACCGGCATGTCCCTTCTTAATCAGTACGGCTTTCGGGCCCATATCAAGGATATTTTTGCCTGCTTTTATCAGATTTTTTTCGCAAGCCAGGAGTCTTGCTTCATCTTCGTTTATTATCAGGCAGTCTATTCTTTTAAGAAGCAATTTAAGGTGTGACAGGTTGCTTTCAATCCAGCAATTCATCGTATCCGCTGCGACGAATTGAGGCTGTTTTATCTGCTCGAGCAGTTCAAGCTGGAGCTTCGGCGCTGTATTGGCAAGAAATACATATTTGCTGTCACTGAAAGCTGCCGGCACTTTTGGCGGAGCTTCTGCGAGAACGTTCAATTCGAGATAATCCGTTGTTCTATTATCCATGTCATCGAGGTAAGTCCCCGACCAGCGGAAAGTTTTGCTCTTCTCGCGGACTTCAAGTCCCGCGAGGTCAACGTTTCTGCCTTTAAAGACCTCGGCTAATTTGAACGGGCAGTCCGGCCCGACCACGCCGACAAAACGCACCGGCGCAAAGAAACTCGCCGCGTATGAAAAATAAACCGCCGAACCCCCAAGACAGTTTTCACTAACTCCGAAGGGCGTTTTTACTGTATCAATCCCTATCGAACCTGTAACTAATAATGACATCTTAAAATCCTCCTATCGCGGCTTTGCCTTCAACAACTTTTATTGTTTTGTCTATTCTGGCTAATGTATTTTCTTTACCTAACATCTCGACAGCCTCAAAGATAGATATGCTAATCGTGCTGCCGCAAAGAGCCACGCGAAGAGGCTGAGCTACTTTGCCCAAACCTATCTTCTTTTCTTCAGCTAACTTCATCAGCATTGCTTCAATATTTTGAGCGTCAACCGGTGTCTGAGTTTCTATTCTGGACCGAATAGTCTTTAAAATGTTGAATCCATCGCCCTTGAGCAGAACTTTTTCGATAGCTTTCTGTTCATAGGTAATTTCTTCGTTACTTAGGAATAAAAACCTGCTCTTTCGTTCGATATCCGCGAGAGTTCTTGCACCTTCGCAGAGTTTGATTATTCGCAGAAGTGTTTCATCGTCTGTTTTACTCACAGGCGAATCAATCTCTTTCAAATAAGCCTTGAAATAGCCGAGCAGTTTTTCGCGCGGAACCATTTTAAGATGCTCCGTATTGAAAGCGACGAGTTTCTGCCTGTCGAACAGGCTGTTCGATTTGGTTAAACGTGAGACATCGAACGCTTCGACAAGCTCGTCGATTTTCATAATCTCTCGACTGTCACCTGGATTCCAGCCAAGCAAAGCCAGAAAGTTCACCATAGTTTCCGGTATATAGCCGCTCTTGGAGAAATCTACGATATTGATTTCCGGAAGCGGTACCTTCAAATACTCTGCGATATTATTTATTATAGGCATATCAGGCGTGCTTTTTGCTTCAAGAAAAGCATCAAGCTCTTGTCGTGAAATTCCGCCAACGCTGGCCAGAGTATCAAGGTCAATATCAGGCATGGCCTTTATAGCAGTGCGTAAAGCCGCCGGACGCTCTCGCTTTGAGAGTTTCCCGCCTGATTCACTGATTGTAACGGACATGTGTGCGTACTTTGGCAATTCGCCAAATCCCAGTGCGATCCATAACGTCTGTTGTCCCGGCGTATTGTTCAGATGCTCCTGGCCGCGAATGATGTGAGTGACTTTCATCAGGTGATCGTCAATAACACACGCAAAATTGTATGTCGGAAAACCATCGCTTTTCTGTATGATAAAGTCACTGATATCACTTGGCGCAAAAGTAATTTCGCCGCGAATTACATCATTTACGACAACCGGTTTGTCCTGCGGCACAGCAAAACGAACCGTTACCGGTCTGCCTTCTTCGCGTGCTTTTTGTGCATCTTCATGAGTAGGAAATTTTTCAGGCCGCTTGTATGAAAATCCCTTTTTATCGGCTTCAGCCTCCTCGCGAAGCTCATCAAGCTCCTGCGATGTTTCAAAGCAGTAATAAGCTTTTTTCTCGTCTATTAGCTGCCTGATATATTTTTCGTATATATCCATTCTCTGCGACTGGAGATATGGTCCGTTCGGGCCTCCGACTTCGGGACCTTCGTCCCATTCTATTCCGAGCCATCGCAAATCGTCCATCACCTGCTTTGTCGCGGTCAGCGTATTGCGTTTCTGGTCGGTATCTTCGATGCGCAGTATGAACGTACCGCTGTTTCTTCGTGCCCAGAGCCAGTTAAAAAGGGCGGTCCTGGCCCCGCCTACATGCAAATAACCCGTCGGAGACGGTGCAAATCGTGTTACAACCTTTTGAGGCATTGTTTATAGTTCCTTAATATTGCTAAAGTATAGAAATAGATAGATTAAGCTACACAGGGAGAATTGTCAAGGACGGCGTATTATACCGGTGAAAATATCATTCTCAAATATTGATATTTCTTACCTTGTAATGTATGTTATATAAGGATTTATATAAAGAATTTTTATACGAGGTAAAAAATGTGGCCGCGAATCGGATCGATGCCAACATATGGTGTTTTTTATATTATCGGTTTCCTTTTGTACTTTTTTATCGCTTTCTTTCTTGCGAGAGGTTTTAAACTTCGTCATCGCGTGTGGATTATTTCCGGAATCTGCTATGTATTCGCGATGACTATCGGCGCAAAGATATTATTTGACATTCAAAAATCTCAATTTGATTTCCTTGCTTTGTTTTCGATGACTCACTATAAACAGGGTGGCTTATGGGGCGGACTACTGGCCTATTTTGTTTTATCAGTACCTTTAGTTCTTTTATTATGCAAACGTAAAAGCGAAGCACTGGACATACTTGCTATGTCGATTCCTGTACCTTTTATTTTTGCCAAGCTCGGATGTTTGTTCAACGGCTGCTGCTATGGCAAACCATGTAATTTGCCCTGGGCAATTACTTTTCCGCAAACAAGCCGGATTGCTCCGGCTGGGATTCCACTTCATCCGACACAAATTTACGAAATCATACTCATGTTTATAATCATGATTGTTTTTATGAAGTTCAGAGGCAATCAATGGCGCGGAACGAAAATTCTCTGGTTTTTAGCTCTCTATGGATTCGGACGAGCGATAATCGAAATATTCAGAGGAGATTTCGACCATCATAGATATATTGGCCCACTTACTTTATCACAACTGATTTGCCTGATAGCGGCGGGAATTTCATGTATTTTGCTAATAACAAAGCTCAGACATATTCAAAAATCAAATATTTAGAGAATATTCATTTTTTTTGCGCTTATTTTCAGGCAAAAAGCAGACTATTATACAGAAACAAATTAGCTGATTGTTTTTAATTAGGTTAACCTATAAAAGTGCACGAGATTTCGGAAATAAATTTGATAGAAGCGGCTGCAAGCGGCGATATCGATAGCTTTGGTAAGCTTTGCGGCAGATACTATTCAGCGATGGTCGCGATAAGCTACTCGATTTTAAGCGATCATCAGCTTGCCGAAGATTCTGCACAGGAAACCTTCGCCCGTGCACTCGTAAATCTCAAAAAAATGAAAAATCAAAACAAGTTCGCTCAATGGCTGGCCGCTATCTGCCGCAATGTAGCTAAAGATATGCTCTCTGAAAAAAGCACAAGATTGGACAAAGAAGCTTTTTCACAAAGAGTCCAGAATACAAATGACAAGAATATGCATATAAATCAAGCGATTGAAAAACTTCCAAATGCAATGAAAGAGCTTGTAGTTTTGCGATATTATGACGGCTTGTCATACGACCAAATCAGTTCTGTTCTGGGAATATCAAAGGCTTCTATTAATGGCAGGCTGACGAGAGCAAAAAGAAAAATGGCAAACTATTTAAGAAAAATGGATTTGTCGGAGAATCAATTATGAATACTGATAAAAACAATAAAAACTTAGACGAACTGATAACTAACGCTATCAGTCGGGATGGTTTAAAGTTCGATTTTAATAAATGGAAAAATGACCATAAAATAGAAATTGAAAATTTCAAGTCTCAGGTAAAATCCAATTCAGTAACACATGAACCAAACATTCGTAAGATAGTATTATTGAGAAACATTAGTTATATTGCCGCAGCGTTTCTTATTATATCATCCATCTCGGTTTGTTTTGCTTTATATGAGAAAACTACAAATCTTAAAGATGAATTAGAGATTGCTAAAAGTGAATTAGAAGCTGCCAGGAGTACCACTACTATTGAAGCTGATGAAACGGTTACAATAAACTTTTATTTAAAAGAACATCAGGATTTTATAGCTCACCAGGCTTCTTTAAATTCTGCCGCAGCACAATCGTTACAGATGCAGGTAAGTCAAGATGACATCCTGTATTTCGAATCTATCGGTGACCAACCAGAGTATATGAATCCTGGCATAATTGTAAGAAATCCTGCCTTTCCAACACAATCTATCACAAGTCAAACACCGGCGATTTCCAATGGTCACACATTGACACTCTCGGAAGCACGAGAAACCGCCGATTTCGATTTGTCCGCGCCGTCGAGACTTTTCCCAGGCTATTCTCTCGATCAGATCAGGAGAATTGAAGATCGTGACGCTATGCAGATGCTTTATACCAACGGTATCAATTCAATATCGTTATTCGAGCAGCCCCTGGACGGACAGCGGAGTCTCGGTCCGCAGGATTTCAGAGAATATGCAGTTTTTCAAAACAAAGGACAAAGCGGCGGAACCATTCTTGCATGGAGGGATGACTCACTTTCTTATGTCTTAATCGGCAAAGTTGAAATGTCACAATTGATGGATATGGCGCAATCGATAAACGCCGGGAAATAAAGGGAAACTAAAATGAATAATAGAAAAATAATCTCAATGACAATATGCACGACTCTTGTATTTGTCACTGCTCTGAGTGTTTTATCTTATGCGAATAACAAATCAGGAACAAATACGGAAGCTGAAGGATACTTTGAAAAAGCCAATGAGCTTCGAAAGACCGCCGATTACAAAGCCGCGATTACCGAATACAATAAAGTAATAAATGCGATGCCAAACAGCAGAATAGCCCAGGATGCTCAATACTGGATCGCTCAGTCTTATTTCGAAATGCGGCAGTTTGATACATCATTGTCCGAATTTAAAAAACTTCTCGATGGATTTCCAGATAGTCCGATTTCCGCTTCAGCGAAAGTAATGATTGAGCGCACACAACAAGCAAAGAAAAACCGAGCACTTTTTGAAGCTGTAAAAAAGGGAGATATTGAACCGGTTAAATCCCTCATAGCAGAAGGGGCTGATATAGATGCCAAGTGGAGCGATTTCTATAATGAGAATGAAGGAGATCCGAGATTATTGATTAGAATTGGGCTTATTGATAGTACTCCATTATGGCATGCGGCTGATTCGAACAATATTGAAATGGTAAAACTGCTTGTTGAGGAAGACCCCAATATGAATGCAGGACAATGGCCTCCATTGTGCCGGGCTGTGAATAAGAAAAATACAGCAATAGCTGAATACCTGATCGACCACGGGTCAGATGTAAACTATCCGAAAGATTGGGGACCTTTGCAGGAAGCAGCATGCAACAACTTCGAGATGGTTAAATTACTGGTCTCGAAAGGGGCCGATGTCAATGGCGGGCTTTATCAGCCTACCATTCATGCCGGGGTTAGAAGCTGGTCCAGAGAAATAGTTGAATTTCTCATTCAGCATGGTGCTGATGTAAATGCTAAAGACGAATGGGGACGGGGATATACACCGTTACAGCGTGCAGCTTGGTCAGGCAACACGGAAATCATCAAGCTGCTTTTAGAAGCAGGTGCCGATATTAGTGCAAAGGATGATAGAGGGCAGACTGTCCTGCATTTACCTTTGGATATGAAAAATTCCAATTTCAGCCAATATTGGCTGTCAAAGGATACAATTGAACTGCTTCTGAACAAGGGAACAGATGTGAACCTGAAGGACAAAAACGGCCGGACACCATTGCATCTGGCTGCCGAATCGGCTGATGTAGATATTATAAAACTCCTTTTAGACAAAGGCGCCGATGTTAATACCAAAGATGATGAAAGCGGATTTACTGCCCTTCATTACGCCGCACGACTTGCAAAAAAGGATATAGTAGAATTGCTAATCGCCAAAGGTGCCGACATCAATGACAAAGACAAAGATGGTCGCACTCCTCTGTACATCGCTGTCAATCAAGACTATAAAATCGCCGAACTGCTTATCAATAAAGGTGCTGATAGCTCTATTAAAACCGAGTCGGGTAAAACTCTCCTACAGTTGACTAAGGAAAGAAAACAAATGGAGTCAACGGTCCCTGACATGGTATTTGATGGAGAGCCAAACAGCCTGTTTGGTTCTCGAATTGTCTGCGGCGATGTCGATGGAGATGGATATGACGATATACTTATAGACGCGAGGAAATACGATAGCTATCGAGGCCGCGTCTGCTTGTACTATGGCGGGCCGAATATGGACACTAAAGCCGATTTAATTCTCGAAGGGCAGAATGAGAAAGAGTTATTCGGCGACGGTATTGCATGTGGTGATATCGACAATGATGGTTATGATGATATCGTCATTGCAGCAGGCGGTTACAATGAGAGTCGAGGGCGTGCATATCTCTACTGGGGCAGTGACCGAAAGTCTATGGATGTCAAACCGGATGAGATTTTTGTCCAGGAGGCGGAGAAAGGTTCAGCTTTCAGTCTGGGCTATCCTGCTATCTATGATATAGACAATGACGGCTATCGCGATATTATCCTGGGTGCATGTGCATACTGGTCTCCGGGTAATGGGAAAGGTCGTGCTTACCTCTACTATGGGAACAAAAAGGAACTAATGGATACCTCTGCTGATCTGATATTCACCGAAGAAACCCTAAGGGATCAATTCGGTCATCGAATTGTCTGTGGTGATATTGACAATGATGGTTTCGGAGACATAGTAATTGGAACTATTGACTACCCACGTGGTAAGCAGCAGGATCGGACATATATCTATTATGGCGGCACTAAATCGAATATGAATGCGAAGGCTGACATTACCTTTAAAGAAAAAACTGAAGCTACAAATTACATTGGCGGCATAGTATGTATCGACCAGAATAAGGACGGTTATGACGACCTTGTTATCGGTGATCCAGGTTACAATAACAAGCAAGGTCGTGTATATCTCTTTTATGCTAACTCGAAAAAGAGCCTGGATACAGAACCCGACGTGACGTTTCAAGGTGATGTTGAACAAAGTGACTATGGTATTCAAGTTATATGCGGCGATATAGACGGTGACAATGTGAATGATATAGTAATTGGAACCCGTGCTTCTGTCGGGAGAGTATATGTTTATTGGGGCAATGAATTGTCCGAACCAAATCCTAAACCAGGAAGGATTTTTACAGGAGAAAATCCTGACGATGGTTTTGGCTTTGGTTTAGCTTCTGGTGATGTCAATAATGACGGCTACGATGATATTGTTATTGGAGCTCTGAAGGCTGGAGCAAATCAGGGCCGTGCTTATCTTTACTACGGCAGACCTAAGAAATAATCAATAATAAACATGAATGATTAGATATATGAAAAAAGCCGGACTTTTACTCGGTTTTTTATTTCATATTTATTTTTTCAACCAGAGTTGGCAGTTCGGAGAGTTTGTTGATTTGGAAAACGCCCTGAGGTATGTTTTTCCCCATATTTGTATAAGCGGTTTTTATTACGGGTGTCATGCCGAGCTTTAATGTTGGTTTTGCGTCTTTATCAATGCGATCACCTATATACATAATATTCTCAAATGCTTCACCGATTCTCTCAGCGGCGATTTTGAAAATCCGCAAATCAGGCTTGCGAAAATCGAACTCGTATGAATAAAGTCTTACAGAGAAAAAATCCAGAATACCTATCTCTGCAAGCTGCTTTTCAATAGAATCTCTGCTCACGAAAGTATTTGAAAGAATCCCAAGTTTTAGTCCTGCGTTTTTCAGTTTGGATAGAGTCAATTTTACATCAGGCTCTATTTTCGCGATTTTACTTAGCGGCTCGTACCAGAGCCATGCAAAATGCCGCCACTGTTCGCCGTCGAGTTTTATTCCTTTTTTTGTACCGATTTTTCTTAAAAAAGCCGATGAGTTGAAATCATTTCCGGTTATTGCAGACACGAAATTTTTGAATCGCAATGCAAGAAGATTTCGCAGGCAGTATGACTTAAAGCCGCTAACCGGCTGGCCGTTGATTTTGAGATAATCGTATGATAATTTCGCCCCTTCCCTGAACATTTTCGCAGGGTTTATTTTCCCGAAATTCAGGATCGTTTCTCCAAGGTCAAATATAACGGCGTTTATCATAATAGTAGGAATAGGTATAGGAATAGGTATAGTTTTTTACTCTTTAGGATTTATTATTCGGTACAAAATAGCTCCAGCTTCCCTGAACAAATTTTCAATATCAGAGTTTGAGTCAGTATATTTTAGATCGATAGAAAGCATATATTGGGTTTCTAATTCTGAGAGTGAACCATAAGCAATTGACATAAACTGCCTGTACTCAGCTTTATGTTTTCTACAATATCCTTCTGCAATGTTAGAGGGAACCGAAACTGCCGCCCGGCGCATTTGTTGTGCAAGTCCATAAATTTCAGATTTCGGAAAAGAGGATGTTAACTTATAAATTTCCAAAACCAATTTGTAAGCTTTTTGCCAAACTACCATGCCTTTATATCCCTTGGTTTTTGACAAGTCCATTTTTTATATTCCTCTTCCTCTTCCTATTCCTATTTTTTCAATGGCGGCACATCATCTTCAAATACTTCTTTCACCCAGGCAAACATTTCCATGTCTGAAATCACCGATATTCTGTCGGCTTCGTATTCGGTATCTATCTTATTCTTTATTTTTTCGATTCGCGGGTCATGCTTTGCAATTTCAATTTCGTACCGGGATTCGATCCAGTGCTTAATGCCTGCCGCTCCTGATTTATCTGTAATTGCGACTCCTACGGAGCGTTTCAGCAGCTTTTCAGTATCGAAACAATTGTAAATTTCCTCGTTTTTAAGCAGGCCGTCTGCATGAATGCCCGCGCGAGTGACATTAAAATCAGTTCCAACTAATGGATAATTTGACGGTATTTCGAAGCCAAGTTCTTTTTTGGCATATTGTGCCAATTCTGTTATAGCGGCGTAATTTACGCCTTCGGTTATTCCTTTCAATTGCGCATGTTCAATCACTAAAGCCTCAAGAGGAGGATTACCCGTTCGTTCTCCGCAGCCGAAAATCGCCGTATTAGCCGCGCTGCATCCGTAAAGCCATGCAGTGGCAGCATCAACCTGCACTTTATGGAAATCGTTGTGGCCATGCCATTCGAGCTGTTCGGCGGGAACGCCGATTTTTCTCAGGCCGTGTATCAGCTTGGGAACGCTTCTTGGTAAAGCAACTCCAGCCCATGGAACACCGAAACCCAGTGTATCGCATAGACGAATCTTGACAGGCTTGTCGTACTCATCGCCAAGCTTCATCAGCTCTGCGGCAAATGGCAAGACAAAACCATCATAGTCGGCTCTTGTTATATCTTCAAAATGGCATCTTGGAATAACGCCGTTATCAAGGGCAGCTTTTGCTATGTCAAGATATGAAGCCATCGCCTGCGCTCGTGTCTTGCGCAATTTCAGGAATATATGATAATCGCTTGCTGAAGTTAGAATGCCTGTTTCGGCAAGTCCCATTTGCGAGACTAATTTAAAATCAGCAGCGACCGCGCGAATCCAGCCTGTGATTTCAGGATAGGTATATCCGCGTTCTTTGCATAGTTCTACTGCTTCCCTGTCGCGTTCGGAGTATAAGAAAAACTCACACTGGCGGATTAAGCCTGTGCCGCCGTCTATTTCGTGGAGCAAATCATAGATTTTCAGAATTTGTTTCGGCATAAATGGCGGCCTTGCCTGCTGGCCGTCACGGAAAGTAGTATCGGTTATCCATATATCTTTCGGAAAATTGTAATCGACTTTTTCATTATCGAATTCTATTCTTGGAAATTCGGAATATGGGAATATTTCCCGATACAAATTTGGCGTTTCCACATCTATAAGTTTCACGTTCTTTTTTGCCATAAATAAACTCCAAAAAAAATGCCGACCTGCACTGATACGGCATAATCGCGAAATTGTTTGATTTTTATATGCTATTTCGCTAATTCATCTTTAAAGGATAATAGCCGAGGTGGGATTTGAACCCACACGCCCTGAACGGGCAGGGGATTTTAAGTCCCCAGCGTCTGCCATTCCGCCACTCGGCCGAAAACCCTTATTAAATTGTGCCAGAACATATTTTAAGCTCTCTGGATGATGGAATATTAACTCATTTACATATGATTTGCAAATAGTTTCTAAAATTACATGCAGTAATTAGATATATAATTCGCGCATGAAATTGAGTCAATAAAGCAGAAAAAAGCCAGGTTGCCAGGAAAAGTTTTGGTTCAATTACATTTTTTGGCCGGCTACAGCCAGTACCAGCGCAAATACTTTAATCGCACCAGCATCTTTTAGTGTGCGGGCACACTCGTTCAGTGTGGCGCCTGTTGTTTTAATATCGTCTATCAGGCAAACTTTTTTCCCAGTTAGACTGTGTCCGGCTCGAACAGCGAATGCGCCTGAAACATTTTTGGCCCGTGCGGCGGGGCTTGTCATCGTGGGCTGCATTTTTGTTTTGCGGATTCTTACGAGTTCTGTACTGATTTTAGCCGTAGGGTGATTTAATCTTCCGGCTATAATTTTCGACTGGTTGTATCCTCGTTTCAGTCTGCGCGTCCAATGAAGCGGAACGGGTACAAAAAAGTCTATTTCTTTATAAAAACTGCTTCCCTGCAGAGCTGAAGCAGCTAAAAATCCAAGTGTCGAATCAAGCTCGGTTTTTCCATTTTTAAAGGCTAAAATCATTTCCTGAAGACCATGAGCATAAATTCCCGCTCGCGCGATGCCGTCAAAATATATTTCTTTTCCCTGACAATCCGGGCATGAGCCTTCGATTCTTCCGGCGATGCTTGCATCTCTGCCGCAGCGAGGACAATAGTCTGAGCCGGTGCAGACTATAAGTTCGTTCCAGCAGTTCTTGCACAGATTTTTTTCTGTCTCACATATGCTTCTATGGCAATTTATGCAAGTCGCCGGCCAAAAAAGCTGGATAATACTATGAAAGAAGAATTTAATTTTCTGCTTAATCATGAAAAAACCTTTTAATTTTTTCCAGAGTAAAGAAAATTAATATAAAGAAATGAATCTTGTTTCACAAATTTAAAAATCAGATTGCCACCTGAAAAAATAAGCAAAAATCATTGAAACATAAGAATATATGAATGTATATGCAGTTATTCTTATGATAGCGATTGATTATTAAGGTAAAAAAGAATATCCTTGTCATTAATTATCAGCATAACTGCCTGATAGATAAATACTTATAATTTTCTTTTGATGCCGATTTTGTTTCTTTCGGCTAATCTGCCATTGACTAAAGAGATTTTTATAGTTATAATTAAGTTTTTATGGTAAAAACTGGAAGAACAACTGGAAAGAAACTGACTAAGAAAACCTCCTCCAAGGTCGCCAAAGTAAAAAGTAAAATAGCTTTTCAAACTTACGAAAAAGCGATTGAATATCTTTTTAAGAGGACAGATTACGAGAAGGAAGAGGTTGTGCGCTATAATATCACAACTTTCAGCCTTGAGAGAATGGAAAAATTGCTCTCTCTGTTAGGTAATCCTCACGTTAAATTCCCTACAGTCCATATAGCCGGCACAAAAGGAAAAGGTTCTACAGCCACTATGCTGGCCAGGATGCTTGAGGCTAATAATTATAAGGTTGGTTTATATACCTCGCCTCACTTGCTGAATTTACACGAACGAATTACCATTAATTCTGAAATGATTAGTGAAGAAGAAATGCGGGATTTGCTGAATCGTGTTTACGAGCCGGTTGAAAAACTATCTAAAACTGATCCTCCGACTTTCTTTGAAATAATGACTGCGCTTGCTTTTATGTATTTCACAGATAAAGCGGTTGATATAGCTGTTATCGAAACCGGATTAGGAGGCAGGCTCGATAGTACTAATGTGATACAGCCAAAATTAGTCGGTATAACCAGCCTGAGCATTGATCATATGATGCAGCTCGGGGATACGATAGATAAGATAGCGATGGAAAAAGCAGGCGTTATGAAACGCGGTGTGCCTGTTATAACAGTTCAGCAGGACCCTGCGGCAATGAGTATTTTAAAGGCGCAGGCTCTTTCGGTAAAAACCGATTTAACAGTCACCGGAAGTGATATCGATTTTTCTTATCGTTTCGAGACCTCGCGTGAGCATGGTCCTCATACAAGAATTTGCCTGACTACGCCTACAAGCAAATTTGAACATCTGCGTGTTCCGCTTCATGGTAAACATCAGGCGATAAACTGCGGCCTGGCGCTTGCTATGCTGGATAAGCTCAGGTCGCTTGGTTATAACATTGATAACGAAAAAGCTACTGTTGGACTTAGTAAAGTTTCTATGCCCGGCAGAATGGAAATAATATATCAGGATCCGAGGATAATGATTGATGCGGCTCATAACGCCGCAAGTATCCGTGCGCTCATTCATGCGATAGGGCAGAATATTCCTTATGATTCTATGATTGTTATTTTCGGGTGTAATAGCGATAAAGATATTATTGGTATGCTCAAGGAACTTCAATTTGGCGCCGATAAAGTGATTTTTACTCGAAGCAACTCACCAAAAGCTGCTTCGCCTTCGGATTTGGCTGATATGTACACTGAGATATGCGGCAAGATGTGCCAGTACACTGCAAGTCTTGGACAGGCATTGCAGATTGCAAATAGTGCTGTCAGCAGGGAAGATTTGATTTGCATTACCGGCAGTTTTTATCTTATTGGTCAGGCAAAACTCCGTTTCCAGCCTCAGCCGGAACCTGTGTTCACAATAGTATAACTCAAAGTCGGTTCACACAAGCAAACATATAAATTCTATAAAAATTTTAATTTTCTGAAAATTTTTCTTGACTTAGTATGATAATGTACTATAATTATAATACAATAGAGTAATATGATAATAATATTAAGATATAAAATGGAGTTATAAATGATTGAGTTCAAGCTGGATATAAAAAGCGGCGTTCCTTTCTATCGCCAGATTGTTGACCAGATTCGATATGGAATTGCATCTGGGCGTCTTTTGCCGGGAGAGCAGATACCTACCGTTCGCGACCTTGCAGTTCAGTTGGAAATAAATCCAAATACGGTGAGCAAGGCATACTCGGAACTGGAGATACTTGGCGTTCTGGATACGCAGCAGGGGACAGGCACTTTTGTCGCACATAAAGAAGTAGAAATCACCGACTCGGAAAAAGACCGAATGTTAGGACAAATCTGTGACGAGCTTGTCGCTCGCGGACAGCAATATAATCTTACTTTAAAGGAAATATACGAACATATGCAAAGGAGAATCGAAAATGAATGAGAAACGAAAAAGCAAAGCTTCTCAGGAGAACCTGGCTCATGAATATAAATTGCCATCATTGTTTGAAGGCGAAGCTGTAACGCTCAATCGGGTTTCCATTCTTGCGGCTGTGTTGGTTTTGCTGGCAGGAGCGGGACTTAACAGGCTTGTTATGGGAAGCTGGCAAGTATGGAATATCTACATTACAATAGGAACAGTTATTATTGCGGCGATCTGTTTTTTCGGAATCAGGATTGCAAATCAGTGGGAACGAGCAATAGTCCTGCGTTTAGGAAAATTTCATCGACTCAAAGGCCCGGGAATGTTCTTTATTATTCCAATGGTCGAAAGCGTTGTTAAGGCAGTAGATATGCGCATTCGATCCACGGATTTCAATTCCGAATCAACACTGACCAAAGATACTGTCCCTGTAAATGTCGATGCTATTTGCTTCTGGATGGTGTGGGATGCCAAGAAGGCTATTCTGGAAGTGAAAGATTATTATTTAGCTATAGTTTTATCGGCTCAGACCGCACTGCGTGACATAATCGGAACGCATGAGCTTGCAGACATGCTGACACATCGCGGCAAGCTTGGAAACACGCTCCGTGAAGTGCTCGATGAAAAAACCAATCCGTGGGGAATAACCGTTCAGTCTGTTGAAATTCGTGATATAATCATACCCAGAGACCTCGAAGATGCGATGTCCAAGCAGGCGCAGGCTGAGAGGGAACGACAGGCGAGAATTATTTTGGGAACCGCTGAAACAGAAATTGCCGAAAAGTTCGCACAGGCGGCAAAGCAATATCAGTCTAATCCTGTTGCAATGCACCTTCGCGGAATGAATATGCTGTTCGAGGGCTTGAAGGAGAAAGGCTCGATGATTATTGTCCCGAGTTCAGCGCTGGAAACAATGAATCTTGGCGCTATCGGCGGCATCGCGGCTCTCAGTCAGGCCGAGAGTGAAAAAGACTCAGGTAACAAAAGTGTATCTTAATTGAAACAGGCGAAAATATTGCTGATTATTGTCTTTGTATTCCGGAAGGATAAGATTCAAGAATAAGTTGCGATAAAAGGATATTTGTTTCCATAAGAGCTATCTCTAATTCATAAAGCTCTTTTCCCATACCTTTGCCGGATTCGAGCCGCTCTAAGTATTGGCCTCTTGCGTTTATATAGAACTGCACAAGATTCTGTAATTCTCTGATAACAAGGTCATCTCTGTCCTGAAACTCCGCCAGTTTAATTTGTGCATCTGCAAGTTTTGCTCTTGCATTTACCAGGTCAATCAGGCTTGCCTGCGCGTTTTCCATTTTTATTTTTGTATCATCGAAGATTCGCTGTCGAAGCTTGATAATTTCCTGCTGCAGCTTGATGATTTCATCTTTTTGGGCAAGTGCATTTTCCTGTTCCTGTGTTGCTTCTGCTGCCGGCTCAGGTTCTGGAGCTTGAGCCGCACAGCCTGTCAGCAAGCCGGTACACAGGATAAACAAAACGAAGATTATGAAAATTCTTTTCATCTAATTCTCTCGAGCAGCACAAAAGTTAGTATTAAGTGCTTGGTTTCATATTTTATACTTCTCAATTATAGATTATTATGCAATTTTAATCCAGTTTAATACCCTTTTAATTTAAATCCTGTAATTATTTAAGAAATCCATGTCATTTTGAAATCAACAACAACCCATTTGCCGTGTATCTTTTTAAGTTTCGCTTCATGGCCGCTGCCTGAATCACCACCTTCCCAGTCACTAATGGTTACAGTTGCATCAGTCTCAGATTGATGCTTTATGTCAATTGAAGTTACGTTAACAAATCCTCTTCTAACTTCAGATGCTCGAAGTACTGGACCAGAAAAACCATAATATTCCTGTTTTGTAAATTTATCTTTATCCACAACGACAATTGCATTCAAACTTTTTGAAGTTGCAAAAAGTGCTGAAAAAGCGGCTTGGCGTATTTCAATTATATCGTTCGTTTCCTTATGTTTGGGAGTAAGAGGATTAGAATCTTTGCCGTCGGATACACCATCACTATCTGAATCGGAATTTTTAGAGTCAGTTAACAATCGAGTTTCTACAATATCAGGCAATCCGTCTTTGTCTTCATCTTTTAACTGGTCACTGATTTTTACTTCATAGCTTTTATCATTGCATTCAATTTTAGCCAGGTCATTCTGAATCAATAATTGGCACTTAATATTCCATTGCGTTTCCGATAGTAGACCAAGCTCAGGAAATCCAGGTATATCCAGTAAAATTAGTTCGGACCATGTATCATCTTCTTTAAGTGATGTAAGAAAAAGGTCCAGTCGGCCGTAACGATCCAGGGGAATTAAAATCCACGTCCTTTTATTCGAATCTATTGTTTTAGCCAAAGTAACTGTTGGTAATGGACCAATATGATCTATCGGATTTTCCTGACCTGCCATTTGGAAAGTGTGGGTCTGTGAAAAACGTCTTTGACTCCATGACTCGAATTTTTTTATAGCTTCGATTGCCGGCTCGGTTCCGATTTTTCCAAGCGATGTTAAGGCATGTTGTTTCAGCTTTCTGTCCATCCTGTTATTGGTCAAAAATTCTAACAAGATACTAATTGCTTCTTCTGATCCATCTGACTCTAGTTTTTGTATTGTCTCACGACCTTGTGCTGTATTTTTTTCGAGCAATGTCTTTCTTAAAGACTCGATATCGACACTGGTTGAATTTCTCCGGGCATAAGTTACAGATGAAATTAAACAAATTGTAAGTAATGTTATAAATAGCTGTTTATGCATAATAAATTTCCTTTCAAGAAAAATTTTTGGTTTGAGAAAGTTTTAAGACATCCGCATAATTCCAAATCTAGTTACAATCCATTTGCCGTGTAATTTTTTAAGTTTAACCTCACGTCCTCTGGATGCTTCTACAGCTTCCCAGTCATTTATCCAGACTGTTGCGGCATTTTCAGATTGTTCCTTTATATCTATTGACGTTAAATTCGCAAATCCATCTCTTACTTTAGATGCTCGAAGAACAGGACCGGCAAAACCATAATATTCCTGTTTGGCGAATTCATCTTCATTTTTGTTAATCACAACTATAGCTTTGTTACTGCTTGTTACTGCGAATATAACCGAAAAAACAGCCTGTCGGATTTTCGTTATATCATTTATTTCTTTATGTTTTGGTGTCAGCGGGTTCGTATCCTTACCATCTTGTATTCCATCAGAATCCGAGTCAGGATTTTTTGGATCGGTCAGAAATAATGCTTCGACATTATCAGTTAATCCATCTTTGTCGGAATCTTTTAATTGTTCACTGATTTTAGACTCGAACTTTTTATCTTCGCTTAGTATCATAAGCAAGTCACTATCCACTTGTATCTTATACTCCTGGTTCCATTTTGTATCAGATACCTGATGAGGCATAGTCATGCCCGGGATGCTAAGTAAAATCGGCTCAGACCATTGGTTATCTTTCTCTAATGATGTCAAACATAGCTGTACCCAGTCATATCGATTTGAGGGTACTAATGCCCATGTTTTATTATTTGCGTCTTTTGCCTGCGCTAAAGGTTGTGCGGGAAATGAGGTATAATGATCGACTGCGTGTTCCTTCATTCCCATTTCAAAAGGCTGAGGATTCGTATAACGTTTTCTGCTCCATGCTTCGAATAATCCAATGGCTTCGATTGCAGGTTCTGTTTCGATTCTTCCAAGTGCCATTAGCGCCTGTTGTCTGAGTTTGCGATCCATCTTATCATTAATGAGGAATTTTAATAAAACATCAACAGCATCTTTTGAACCGGCCTTTTCAAGCTGCTTTATAGCCTGCAAAGACGGATCATTTTCCTTAATTATTGTGCCGTAACGAGGAGCAGTGTTTTCCTCAAGCAACTCTTTTCTTAATGCTTCAATGTCACTGCTAACCGAATTACTTTGAGCATAAGTCAATGGTAAAATAAAACTTAGAGTAAGTAATGTTATAAATAGTTGTTTCCTCATGGTAATTATCCTTTAAAAAAGCTTCTGAATAAGAAGATTTAAGAAATCCATGTCATCTCAAAAGAAACTACGACCCATTTGCCGTGTAACTTTTTAAGTTTAACATCGTGGCCGCTCGCTGATTCAGAAGCTACATGATCACTAATATCGACAGTGGCTTCATCTTTGGATTGATATTTTATATCTATCGAAGTTAAATTTACAATTCCTTCTATATGTTTGGCAATCCGCATAACTGGGCCGGCGTAGCCGTAGTATTCCTGTTTTGCAAAGTCACCTCTATCAACAACAAAAATCGCATTCCGGCTATTGCTTGTAGCAAACATGACTGAAAATACCGCCTGGTAGATTTCTGTTATATCGTTCGTTTCGTTATGCTTCGGCGTAAGCGGATTAGAATCTTTTCCGTCTGGTATACTATCTCCATCTGAATCCGATTTTTTCGGATCAGTTAATAATCTCGCTTCGACGATATCAGGAAAACCATCTTTATCCGTATCTTTCAACTCGTCGCTGATTTTTGATTCATAGGTTTTATCATTGTAAGTAATTTTAAAAGAATCTCCTTCGATTTGCAGATTCCACTTTGTATTATGATAATCAAGTGTCGCGGGTGTATCAGGAAGATTTACCAAAACAGGTTCCGACCAATTATCATCCTTAATTTGAGATGTAAGATAAATATCTTCCTGACGGTATTTCTTCAGCCAGACAATGCCCCATGTTTTATTATCTTTGTCTTTTGCTTGGGCTAATGGTTTTAAATCACCGGAAATCAGATGGTCGATAATTGACGGCTGTGTACTCATATAAAATGGATACGGATCTGTGTAGCGTCTTTGACTCCATCGTTCGAATTTTTTAATAGCCGCGATTGCCGGCTCCGTTCCGATTCGTCCCAATGCTGTTAAGGCATTTTGTTTGAGAATGATATTCATTTTGTCATCAGTCAGGCAATCAAAAAGAACATTAATCGCTTCTTCTGAGCCGGCCATATCAAGTTGTTTTATTGCCTGCATTTGCGGGCTATTCTCATTTCTAACCATTTGTTGGAAATCAAGACCTGATTCCATTGTAAACAATGTCTCCCTAAGAGCTTTAATATCGACACCTTCTGCGCTTCGAGGGACAGATTCAGGATTAGCCGCATGAAAATCACTGATAAAAGCGCCAACCTGCTTGTTCACTTCTTCTTTTACGGTATCTTCTAATTTTGAAGAATTGAGTTCGAACATATTCCGGGTAACCAAGCTCATCGGCTGCATAGGCCATGTTCGTGAAAATGAGCGGATGGAATTGTCACGCCCAAGTCTTATTGACTGAAGTGCTTCAGTATATATAAATGTATCATAAATCGGCGGATCTGTGACTGCTATCTTGATAAATATTGTTATATTCAGGCTTAACGGCGCTTTTTCCGAACTCATATCGGAATTTTTGGCGATTTTAATATCTGCCTTCTGCAAAGCCTGAACAACCTGGTCCTGAATGTCATTGCGGATTAGAGTACCGATTTTTGAGGTAGAGTTAAGTTGTGTCGCGACTGGTTCGAGAACTTCTATCTGTACCTGTGGATAGACCTCCTGAACACCTTTGAGAGTGGAAACTCCAAACAGCATATTCTGCAGCCTATCTATACTGAAATTGGGCGTTTGACTCCTGGATATAGCAGGAATAAAACAAATCGTCAACAATGATATAATTGCTGCCTTTTTCATTTTAAATCACCTTTCAACGTTATTTCAATAAATCATCTCGAATTAAGGGTAGAAACACCCTATCTGTATAGTTAAGACGTCAAAAACTCGAAAAAGTTACACTTTTTTTGAAAAAAATTCTTTTTTTTCGCCGCTTCGGAAAATTTATTGAACTATACCTTAAACAAGGCTGGTTTTTGTAAAAAAAGAGTTGTTAAGTTGCAGATTTTAGTGTAGATTACTATGTTTGATTTTTCGTGTGGAAAATTGTTTTTTAACCTTTTTGACAAATACATTCAGAGGTTTATTATGAAGGTAAACTTTAACAGAAGTGCCCTTGCAGAAGCTTTAGGTCTTGTATCGTCGATAGTACCAAGCCGGACACCAAAACCGATATTGCGCTGTGTTCAAATTATCGCAGACGAAAAGGAAGTGCGAATCTGCGCAACCGACCTTGAAGTTGGCATAAATTATCTGATTTCCGAAGTTCAAATCGAAGAGCCGGGCGAAGCAGTAGTTCCTGCCGACAGGCTCCTGGCGGTTGTACGCGAAAGTCTGGATGACGTGCTTTCTCTTGAATCGTCAGAGGGAACATGCCAGGTAAAGGGTGCGGACAGTCATTTTACAATTTATGGCCATGAGCCGGGCCAGTATCCGAAAGTTCCGGACTTTGATGGCTCTGCTGATATAAAAGTTCCTTTAGTCAATCTTCAGGCAGGGATTCAGCAATGCCTTTTTGCGACAGCCAAGGAAAGCAGCAGGTATGCCATAAATGGCGTATTGTGGGAAATTAAGGATAAAAAGATGTTCCTGGTTGCTACCGATGGGCGCAGACTGGCAAGAAGCAAGGTAAGTTTAACTTCGGCGCCGAAAAAGGAAGAAGGACCAATCACTATTATAGTTCCCGCGAAAGCCATGGGGCTGCTTGATAAAATCGGAAGCAGTGAAAAAGATGTTGTTTCAGCAAAGCCGGTCGATAATCAAATTTTGATAAGCTGTGCTAATGTTGTAATAAGCTCGAATCTTGTCGAAGGTAATTTCCCGAAATATGAGGATATTATTCCGACTGATTATGAAAAGAAATTGACCTTATCGACTGAGGCTGTTCACAGCGCCGTGCGCAGGGCTTCGCTGCTAACGAGCGACGAATCCCGCAGCATTAAGCTTTCTGTGCAAAAGGACAGGCTTATTTTCTCCGGCAGAGCGCCTGAAACAGGTGACGCACAGATTGAGATGGTGATAGATTATAAAGGTGAGCCGATTGAAATCGGGTTTAATCCGCAGTTTTTAATTGATGTGCTGCGTGTTATTAAAACCCCTGATTTTGAGATGGAATTGGGTCAGTCTGACAGGCCGGGACTGATTAAAAGCGGGACTGATTTATTATATGTCCTTATGCCGATAAATTTAGGTTAGAGTGAATTATTTTTGACGTTTTCCCGAATTTTATGGAAGAAATCGAGAGAATAGAGCAGGCTGTAAAAGGCAGGCAAATAAAAAGATATGACAGGTTTGTCAAAATCGGGCAGGCTGCCGAGCAGTTTATTGCCGGGCAGGTGTTGCCGCAGCAGAAAAAATATGGAGATTTAGTTGAGGTCTGGGAGCAGGTTCTTCCGGAGGAGCTTAGCAGTCATTGTGAAATTGTAGATATTTCCGGCGGAAGCCTGTCTGTAAAGGTCGATTCGCCTTCGCATAAATATGAATTGCATTTATGCAGCCCGGCAATTCTTAAAGAACTCCAGAAAGAGTGTCCCGGAGCAAGGTTGACGAAAATAAAACTTCTTTGAAATAGTAAGAGAGAATATATGCAAAACCATACATATGATGCCAGTAAAATAAAAATTCTCGGTGGTTTGGAAGCGGTACGCAAGCGTCCCGATATGTACATCGGTGATACCGGAACAAGCGGACTGCACCACCTGGTTTATGAAGTAGTTGATAATTCCATCGATGAGGCTATGGCCGGTGCGTGTGACCAAATCGATATTCATATTTACCCTGACGGAAGCTGTTCAGTCGAGGACAACGGAAGGGGAATACCAACAGAGATACATAAAGAAGCTAAAGTCAGCGCCTTGGAGGTTGTTCTGACAAAACTTCATGCCGGCGGAAAGTTCGATAACGAAAGCTATAAAATGTCCGGCGGACTGCATGGTGTTGGAGTGAGCGTCGTCAATGCGCTTAGCGAGTGGTTTGAAGCAGACGTATATCGTGAAGGCAAGCACTATCATTTTGAGTGTGAAAGGGGAAATGTAAAGAGCAGTACAAAGGAAATTGGTGCCACTACAAAACGCGGGACAAAAATTACTTTTAAGCCGGATGAGGAAATTTTCGGCGATAACGAATTCTCATACGATACGCTTCTCAAGAGAATCCGGGAATTAGCATATTTAAACGCAGGACTGAAAATCTCGTTTAAGGACGACGGGAGCAAGAAAAAAGAAGTCTTTCAGTTCACTGATGGTATTAAGGCATTTATAAAACACCTCAACGAAGGAAAAGAAACCCTTCACTCTGATGTTATCTACCTTGCCAAGGAAGACACAGAAGCAAAACTCAGTTGTGAAGTTGCGCTGCAATATAACGACAGCTATACTGAAAATGTGCTGGTTTTCGCTAATAATATTCGTAATATTGACGGCGGCACACATCTTTCCGGTTTCAGGGCGGCGTTGACGCGCACGATGAATTATTATGCCAAAAACAATAATCTTCTTAAAAACGGCCAGGCTACAACAGGTGAAGATTTACGAGAAGGATTAACTGCGGTAGTTGCAGTAAAACTCGCAAATCCTCATTTCGAGGCACAGACAAAAGTCCGTTTGACAAATCCGGAGGTTGGCAGTTTTGTGGAAACCGTTGTAAATGAGCAGTTAGGTCATTATCTCGAAGAGCATCCTTCCGAATCGAAGAAAATTTTAAACAAAGCCATCCAGGCGGCAGCGGCAAGAGAGGCCGCACGGAAAGCACGAGAATTAACAAGACGAAAAGGCGCTTTGAGCACTGCGAATCTGCCTGGTAAATTGTGGGATTGTTCGAGCAAGGAAAAAGCAAGCACAGAAGTATTCATCGTGGAAGGTGATTCTGCCGGCGGCTCAGCAAAAGGAGGACGGGACCGAAACATCCAGGCAATTTTGCCCCTGAGAGGAAAAATTCTGAATGTAGAAAAAGCCAGGCTGGAAAAAATGCTTGCACACGAGGAAATCCGAACGATTATCAGTGCGCTGGGAACAGGTATCGGTACTGACGAGTTCGACATGGAAAAATGCAGATACGGCAAAGTGATTCTAATGACCGATGCCGATGTCGATGGCGCTCATATACGAACACTTCTGCTGACATTCTTCTTCAGGCAAATGCAGCAGTTGTTTCATAACAGGGTGATTTATATAGCTCAGCCGCCTTTATATGAGATAAAAGTTAAAGGTCAAAAAAAATCAGAATACATTCTCAGTGAAAATCAGATGCGAAAGCGAATGGTTTCTCGCGGCCTGGAAGGAACCGAGCTTCATATAAGAAACTTTAATGGAACAGAAGAAAAAGGCGGCAAGGCAAAAGACAAAGCCACAAAAAAGACCGAACAAAAGACTCCTGTGCATATTACCGGGCAGCAGTTGTCCGAACTTGTGAAAATATTATCTGAAGCTGAACGATTAGTCAGTGTTCTAAGCAGGCGCGGCATACATTTCGAGAGTTTTATCGAGAAATATTATTCTCCATCAAAAGGAACGCTGCCGCAGTTCCGCATCTGCATAGCTGATGAGGAAGAAGTTTTCTATAATAAAGATCCGTATGAAAAACGTGTTGATGAGCTGAAAGAAAAAGCTGAAGCCGTAACTGAAGGACAGGAGGAAGAACATTTTTACGCTGAGGAGCTTCATGAAGTTGTTAGAATAAATCAGATAAACGAGCAGCTAAATAAACAGTTCGGTCTTGACTTGAAGGATTATCTCCTCAAGGCGGCTAAAACAGTCGCGGGTGAAGCAATCGAGACGAAATTTCAGCTTACCAACGGCGAAGATTCATACGAAATTGCCTCACTTGGCGAAATATGTCCCGGAATCAGGCAGATAGGCGGCAAGGGAGTCGAGATGAAACGATTCAAAGGCCTTGGCGAGATGAACGCCGACCAGCTTTGGGATACGACAATGAATCCCGCGACTCGAACTTTGCTCAGTGTAAAGCTCGAAGATGCCGGTGAAGCAGACAGGCTTTTCAGTATTTTAATGGGCGATAATGTCGAAGAACGCCGCAACTTCATCCAGGAACATGCTCTCGAAGTCCAGAACCTCGATATTTAAAGATCGTCGGACAAATCAGACGTGTCCGACGAGTCTGACTTGTCCGATTTAAAGTCGCAATATTACCTGATTGTTTCAGAATTTCCACTCAATACAGGATAGCTGAAAATATGCACTTTCTCACGGAATTTATCAAAATCCAGCTCTCCATTAGTAAAAGAATCAATATCAGATTTTTTTACGCGAATAACAAGAACTGTCGGCACAGAAAGTGACCTTAGAAAAGCTGGATAATCTTTCGTTGATGCAGTAATCGTTTGTTGAACACCTTCAGACTCGTAAGTAATAAATGATTGATCCTCACGCATTTGTGTGCTTATTATTCTTCCAGGAAGACCTCCCGTAATTCTTAAAATTACTGATTCATCTTGTTGTAACGACCTTATGTTTGACGCATGTTTGAGAGCTTGAATTAGAGCAGTCTTGAGATTTTGAACCTTTTGGGCATTATATTTTTGCGGCATAACATTAGTATATATGATTGGATTGGCTGATGAATCTTGGCTCTTATAAAGCTGCTGTCTTGTTTGCTCCCATACAGAATCAATATTTCCCTTGCTGGCTTGATTGTCTTCATCTTGTTGTTCTTCCTGCTTTTCGTAGGGAGGAGCCGATAGAGGAATATCCACTTTAATTAAGAATAACGCACCATAGCCCTGCAAATACATGCTTTTTGTATTATTACCTGTAAGTCCTGTATTTATCACAGCACCATACCCACCGTATCCGCCGCCATAGCCGCCGTAGATGCTGCCGTAGCCGCTGCCAAAAGATAAAGGCACAATTAATCCATTCTTTATTAATTCATTATTAACGATCTGCGACATTACATTTATATCTTCATTTATCGCCAGAATATCTTCGGTTTTCATTTCTTCTGTTGGAATTATGAGAGAAGTGTCAGAAACAGTTGCAGCACCGATAAACGGCACTCCATATGCTCCCGCTCCATACGACCCTTTTAATGTTTCTAATACCTGTTTCAGCCTTTCGGCCTCTGACTGAGTTGAGGCTATTTTTCTTACTTCTGTGTCCCATTCACGAAGTCTGTTTTGATAGGCGGCATCCGATTCGTTAGCACGCCTTCCTGGGCGTTCAGGAAGTGCAGCGTCTGTGGTACGATTGGAGTCAGAGGTGGTTAAGCGTCTTATTTCTACTTCCCATAAGCGCATTCTGTTATTAAAGGCTTCGTCAGTCTCATCTGGAAGTTTTACAGGGCGCTCAGGAATACTTTGCACAACAGTTGTCCGTCCTCTCCGTGCCCGAACCGGATAGTCGATAATACCTGTCGTTGCTGTTCTACCTGATGGTGTAGTTGTCGTTGTAGTAGGAAAATCGCTGGCAAATGATAAGCCGGAAAGTGTTAGAATTAATACAGTAGTTATTGTGATTCTTTTGATTAGAGTTTTCATGTTTTTCTCCTTGAATTTTAGTTATTGGAATTTTCAAGTTCGTTTGGATTCGGATTTTCTATATTCGTATTTGTTAGGAAATTCGCAATTAAAGCCATATCCTGCCCTGTTTTTTCAGCAAAATTTACTAATGCGCTTCCTAACTGGGTTTTATCCTGCAGCCGGTTCAGTTCAGTTTGTTCCAAAGCGGCCGCAACCCATTGCCTGTTCTGGTGTTGCGCAGTGGCAATGGCATATATCAGTTCTTCAATGAGCTGGTTTGTGATTGTGCCGGAAGTGTTTAAGATTTCGAGGGCCGCAAGACGTAAATTTTGCTGGTATTGTTCTGTAAGTTCTTCTCTTAAAACGACATAGTTATTTGCAAGTTCAAGCTGAACGTCTTCAAGCAGTTTTTCCCGGATAGCAGGTTCCAGTTCAGAGCGAATTTGTTCCATATCAGGAGATTTAGACGCTGATATTCTTCCCGCTGCGTAACCGATAGAAATCGATAAAATAACGGCGGCAGCTATTCTGAATAAATTGCTTATTATAAACCTTTTATTGGAAACAACTTGCCTGTTATAATGCTCTTCGGGCAATAGGCTGGAAGCCTGATTGAGCTTTTCCAAAGTTGTTTCAGTCAAATCCTTCGGCGGCCCGGCGGGAATCTGTTCCTGCTTTAGTGTATCGACCGCTTTTTTTAAGGTATCATCTTTATCTTTCATAGCACAACCTCATTTTTCTGCTGATTCTGTAAAGTTGCAAGTGATTTTCGCAGTTTCTCTTTGGCGCGGTACAGCAGCACGCCTACTGCGTTTGTTTTAATATCAAGCTCTTTTGCTATTCGACTATAGCTCATATCGTTTAAGTATCGCAGGCAAAAAACCTGCGCTTCCAATAAAGGCAATTGAGCAAGCTCTTTTTGCATTCTCGTTGCTAACTCCTGATTCTGGGCATAGTTAGCAGGGTCCGGATTATTATTTGAAGCATCTTGTCCGTAATCAGTTACCGAATTGTTCGACTCCAAACGGAAACGTATGCGAAGCTGGTCTATCGCCCGCGTGGTTGCAAGACGAGCTAAAAGAGCCGGAAAATTTTTAACATGCTGACGCCGACAGACCTTCAGAGCGCTGATAAATGTTTCCTGAAAACAGTCGCTGGCATCTGCGTAATTGCCAAGCAGCCTGTACGCAGTCTGCCATACTATAGCACCGTGTTTTTCAATAATTATTTGCCAGTCAATCACTTGCAAGCGAATCTCCTTTTGAGTCCTTTTAGCAATTGCCTTTGCAATAATAGTCGAATGAGACGTTTATTTTATTACAAAAAATTTTTGTTTGGTATAAAAAATTCTATTTTTCCCTTTGCGTAGAATTTTTATTTAAAAAAAATTAAAGAAAATTTTGATTTTTATTTTATTTGTTAAAATTTTTCTTGCAAAGATTCTGTAAGCATGAGAAAATCAAAAACATTAAATGATTGAGTGACCAAAATTGGAATAATGTTGAATGTCGTTGTGAGGTTTACTCCAGGGAGGTCCGAATGGCGGGCGAAGTCGAAAGCAGTAAGTTAGCAAAAAAATGTTTGAGCTTTTGGACTATATATATTTTTGTATTTTCTTTAGTAATTATCCTGTCTGGTTGTGTCAGCCGGCCGAGCGGCACTTTTGCTGATAATGTATCTTCTGAACAGAAAAAAGTCGAATTGAAGAGGAGGCTGGAGAAGGTAAAGTATGACGATCCGACGACCCATTTTCTTTTAGCTCAATTGTATCATGCAGATAGAGCATGGGATGATGCGGAGTTCTATTATAACAACGCTCTTACATACGGTCCTGTTTATATGCCGGCTCAGGCGGGAATAGTAAAACTCTTTATTGATCGCGGCGATAAACTTAAAGCTCAGCATTATTTTGAAAATTATTCGAATCTGGCGGGTAAAAAGCCAAGTGCGCTTGTCGAGCTTGGACGTGAATTTCAGCAGCAGGGACTTGATACTTATGCTCTGGAGTGTTTTCAAAAGGCGTTTGACCTCGCCCCGAAGTCGGCTGAAGTTCATAAATATCTCGGCTATTATTACCTTAGCAAGAATGATAAAGACAAGGCAAGAGAATGTTTCGAGAACAGTTTTAATCTCGACAGAAATCAGCATGATGTGTCCCGTGAATTAGGAAAGCTTGGTGTCCCTGTAGTTTATGAGGGAAAGCCGCCAAAAACTGAGCAGGCAGAAAAATAATTTCTTACATGCTTAACATGGCTAATTAGCTGATTTGAGTATATGGTTTTAACATGGATTTTTTCATTGCCCCGTAGTGAACGGATTCGCTGCGGGGTTTTTTTATTTTCATTTTACAATTCTGTGTTTTTTGTTATTATTTCTAAATCTAAAAACTGATTTGTATCGTTTTTATAATTTGGAGCCAGTAATGAAACATAAATATGTTGTTTTCATTGTATTAACACTTCTTGTTTTAAACTTGCCCGGTTGTGATAAAAAAAGCAGCGGTATTATCAAGCTGAAAATGGGGCACGCACTCGATGTGGGGCATCCTGTTCATAAAGCTCTTGTATATATGCAGGAAAGGCTCAAAGAAAAATCGGGCGGAAAAATATTACTGGAAATATACCCTGGCGAACAGTTGGGTTCGGAAAGTGAGCTTGTTAAGCAGCTTCAAATGGGCGCACTCGATATGACAAAGGTATCGACTTCACCTCTGGAGAGTTTTATACCTATCTATTGTATTTTCAGCCAGCCGTATCTGTTTAGGAGTGAGGCGCATTTTTGGAATGTATTGGAAGGTCCCATAGGAAAAAGACTTTTACTGGCAGGTGAGAGCAAAAAACTTAGAGGTCTTTGCTATTATGACGCCGGGAGCAGGAGTTTTTACACAAAAGACAAAATGATTTCAAGCCCGGATGATTTGAAAGGCATGAAAATTAGAGTGCTGGCAAGCAACACTGCAATGCAGATGATGAAAATGCTGGGTGCATCGTCTGTTTCCATTTCGTGGGGTGAGCTTTATACTTCATTGCAGCAGGGTGTTGTTGACGGCGCCGAAAACAATCCTCCAAGTTTCTATCGCTCAAGCCATTTCGAAGTATGTAAATATTACAGCCTCGATGAGCACACAATGGTTCCGGATATTGTACTTATAGGCACGAAAACATGGAAACGGCTGTCTCCGGAAGTACAGCAAATGGTTCAGGAAGCGGCGGATGAGTCCGTAGAATTTCAAAAGAAAATATGGAAAGAAGACAGCGACTACGCGTTAAAAATGGTGCAGGAAAAGGGTGTAAAAATATATAATCCTGATAAGGCGCCTTTCCGTGAGAAAGTCAAAGCGATGTTTGAATCCTATACAGGGACAGAGGTAGGCGAACTTATCAGGGAAATCGAACAGGTTCAGTAGAATTATTTTTAAAGTTTAATTAATAAGGAATCGGAATGCTCAGCCTTATACAAAAGTTCAATAGATTGCTCATTAAAATGCTTGAAATAACTGTAATCCTGGTTATGGGTTTTCTTGTTATTGACGTCCTGTGGGGTGTTTTTTCCCGCTATGTATTGCATAACCAGAGCCCCTGGACCGAAGAGCTTGCGACAATGCTTCTTATATGGGTCTCGCTTCTTGGCGCCGCAATTGGTTTTATCAGGGGCAGTCACCTCGGAGTGGATTATTTTGTAGGTAAATTAAGTAAAAGAAAGCAGGTAATCGGACAAATTATTGTGTATATGCTCGTAGCTTTTTTTGCTTCTCTTGCGATGATATACGGTGGAACCAGGCTTGCGGTATTAACATTTCAGTTAGCCCAGATTTCTCCGGCTATGCAATTAAATGTGGGTTATGTTTATCTTGCTGTGCCGATAAGCGGCTTTTTCATATTGATTTTCTCCATTGAAACCATTATAAAAAATGCTGCTTATCTTTTAAATAAATCCAATAACGAATAAAAGGTCATCTTTAACATGGAAACATCAACAATATCGGTAATTATTCTGACGGTTAGTTTCATAATATTTCTTGCTATTAATGTACCGGTTGCTGTAAGTATCGGTCTTTCAGCGTTTATAACATGCTTATACGCTCTTGGTCCGGCAAAAGGAGCTTCTATAATCAGCGCTGTCAGCAGCTCTTCGGATATTGTCGCGCTTGAAATGGCTACCGGCATAGATTCTTTTTCGCTTCTTGCGATACCATTTTTTGTTTTGGCCGGTTTATTCATGGCTCGGGGCGGCATTGCGAGAAGGCTTATTGATTTCGCAAGCACTTTGGTTGGCCGATTCACCGGTGGTCTGGCATACATCAACATTTTGACCTGCATGTTTTTCGGGGCGCTTTCAGGTTCGTCTATCGCCGCAGTTTCCGGAGTCGGGGGCTGCATGATTCCAGAAATGAACAGAAAAGGCTACGATAAAAATTTTAATGTCGCGGTAACAACTACCGCCGCTACGACCGGACTTTTAATCCCTCCGAGCAATATCATGATTGTTTACGCGCTTATTGCAGGTTCCGGAGTTTCTATTATCGCTATGTTCATGGCGGGTATCCTGCCGGGAATAGTTACGGGTCTGTTTCTTATGATAGTTGCAGGAATTATCAGTAAAAAACGGCATTACGGTACCGGTGATAAAGCTACCTTTTTGCAGATGCTTAAAGCATTTAAAGGTGCGTTTCTCAGCCTGCTACTGATCGTAATAGTAATGGGCGGTATCTTCGGTGGAGTTTTTACGGCGACAGAAGCAGCCGCAGTTGCTGTGCTATATGCGTTTTTCCTGTCTGTTATTGTATATAGGGAAATTAAAATCAGGGAAATACCCGGAATTTTGCTCCAGGCGGGAATTACAACTTCCGTTGTTATGCTCCTGATTGGCGCTTCAATTGCAATGTCATGGGTAATGACGATTGAAAATATACCTCAAACTGTTAGTAATGCTTTGATTGCACTTTCGAGCAGCAAAATAGTCATCTTGTTAATTATCAATGCGGTGCTCTTGTTTGTCGGATTATTTATGGATATGACTCCGGCTGTCCTGATTTTTACTCCTATTTTTCTGCCGGTTATGATGGAGCTTGGAATGGAGAAGATTCATTTCGGCATAATTATGATTACCAATCTCTGCATCGGGATTTGCACGCCGCCTGTGGGGACATGTCTGTTTGTCGCCTGCGGCGTAGGCGAAACAACTATTTCGAAAGTGCTTCCTTCCATGATACCGTTTTTCATAGCGATGGTAGCCGCCTTATTGCTCATTACGTATATCCCGCAATTGTCACTGATTATCCCGCAGTTGCTGGGACTAATGTAAAACTTTTCCGCAAGTCAGATATTTCAGGAAATTGTTCAACGCCATTTGTGGTCGCAGGATGGGCAATTGTCGCGGTGGACGGATAGGAATTGGCCGCAGTTGGGACAGGACCATTTTTTCTTTTCTTTTTGGATGAATTTTCTTATTCCATGTTCTTTTATATATTCCTGGTTCTCAATCATACTCATGGAATATTTTGTCCTGTACCGCTTGTCCAGATTTTTCATCCTCGTGCATGGGAATTTATCACACTCGTAACAGAATCCGGATTTGAGTTGTTTTCTCTTTTCGCACATCCTTATTATGCAGCCAGTGCGCGTTTTAGTCTTATACGGATCAATTAACAAGCAGCCCGGACATGTATTTTTCTCCCTTATATAACCAATACAAAGCCTGCAATTCATCCCGCACGGTGCAATCAGAGCCGTTTTCATAGCTTTAGAGTTTGTGTTTTCTTGAGTCTTCATTTTATTTAATTATATGGTATTTTTCACTTTGTCATAGAAAAAAGCAAAAAATTCATATTTATATAAACCCAAACACGTATTCAACTTGTTATATTAGTAGCAAACGTTTGTAGAAAAACTAATTAGGCGAAACTAATGGAAGACAAGC